>CANQNB010000027.1 GCA_947625065.1 uncultured Clostridia bacterium
GAATAGACGGAATAGGCGAGCCCGAGCTCCTCGCGCACCCGTTTGAAGAGACGGGAGGAGAGCCCGCCGCCCAAGATCGTGCTCATCACCTGCAACGGGAGGCGGTCGCTGTCTTCGCTGCCCACCGTGGGGAAGCCGATCGCGAACTGCACCTGCTCCGTCTGTTTGTGCTTGAAGGCGTGTTCCGCATGCCACTCTTTTGCGGGGACGCGCTCCTCGGCGGGGGTGCCTTCGAGCCCGCCGAAGTAGGTCTCCGCGAGCGACATCGCCTCGTCGATGCCGATGTTCCCCGCAAAGGAGACGACGATGTTTTCGGGCACATACCTCTTCTTTTTATAGGCGAAGATGTCCTCGCGCGTAAAGCCCTTCACGTTCTCCTCCGGTCCGAGGATGTTCCTGCCGTAGCCCACGTTCCCGAAGGCGGCGCGGGAGAGGAGATAGAGGCAGACGTCCTCGGGCGAGTCCTCATCCATGCGGATCTCCTCGAGGATGACCCCCTTTTCGCGCGCAAGTTCCTCCTCGGGGAAGGTGGCGTTGAGGAAGAGATCGGCAAGGAGGGCGAAGCTCTCCGCCGTGCGCCCGGAGGTAGATTTGGCGTAGAAGCAGGTCACGGTCTTGCCCGTGAAGGCGTTGACCTGCGCGCCGAGGGCATCGAATGCGTCCGAGATCTCAAACGCCGTCCGCGTCTTTGTCCCCTTGAACTGCACGTGCTCGATGAAGTGGGAGATGCCGTCCTCTTCGTCCGTCTCATAGGCGGCACCCGTGCCCACGAGCACCCCCATCGTGACGGAGAGGAGCCCCTCCATGTGCTTGACGATCACTCTCAGCCCGTTTTGCAGCGTTCTTGTTTCAATCATGTCGTTTCCTCTTTCTATGTAATATTTTTATTGTCTTTGTTTGGGTTGGTGTTGCGGGATGTCCCTCAGCCGAGATTTTCGCTCACGGTCACGGCGCGGAGCCCGTGCTCCCTGTAATAGGTCAGGATGCGGGGGAGCGCCTTCACCGTCTCTTCCATGGGGTGCATGAGGACGAGCTCTCCGCCCGATGCCCCTTCCGTCGCACGCGAAAAGGTGGTGTCTGCATCCTTGTCCCGCCAGTCGACGGTGTCCCTGCTCCAAAGGATGGTTTTGAGCCCCATGCTCTCCGCCGCCTCGACGGTCGCATCCGAATAAGCGCCCGAGGGAGGGGCGAACAGGGTGACGGGCGTGTCCGTGACGAGGGACAGAAACTCCACGCTCGCCGCGATCTCCCGCACGTTGCCCTCGCGGTCGAGTTTGTCGTGCGCGAGGTGGAAGTAGCCGTGGGAGCCGATCTCATGCCCGCGCGCCGCGATCTCCCTGACGCAGGAGACATGGTCATCCGCCCAGCTCCCGCCGATGAAGAAGGTCGCCTTGGCACCGTATTCCTCAAAGATGTCGAGCATGGCGTACACCTCCTCTTCCCCCCAATAGACGTTGACCATGAGGGAGATGCCGTCCTCTGCGCTGCCCTTGCGGTAGACGCGGTCTTCGATGGAGGAGGCGGCGTTCGCCGAGGGAAGAAAACAGACGGTCGCGACGGCGACGAGGATGAACGCGAGGGCGCAGTTGGTGAGGATCGCCACCGCGCGCGAAGAGAGCTTTTTCAATCAGTTTACCTCAAACAGACGGGATTTATATCCCATTCTATTGTTTGAGGAGGAATTTTATGACCGCTCCCCTATCTGAGGGTGACGACGGTGACGCCGCTCTCCCCTTCGCCGTATTTGCCGAGGCGGAAACTCTCCACCCGTTTGTGCTTTTTGAGGAGGGCGTGCACGGCGGCGCGCAGCTTTCCCGTGCCCATGCCGTGGACGATGCGGACCTCCGAAAAGTTCGCAAGCACCGCGCTGTCGAGAAACTTCATCACTTCGGGCTCCATCTCGCCCACCGTCAGCCCGATGACATTGATCTCGGGGCGGATCTCGCTCCTCGAGGAGAGATCGCGGGTGACCGTGACCCGATCCTTCTCCTTTCCCTTCTCCTTGGAACTCTTGCCCGCGACGGTGAAGAGGTCGCCGAAACTTGCCTTGACGCGAAGGGACCCGATCTGCAATTCCGCCGTCTGCTTGTTGGGGTTGACGGAGAGGACTTCGCCGTCTGCGTTCATGCTTCCGACGTGCACTCTCTGCCCCACGCTCAGCCGCGCAGAATCGACGGATTCGGCACGGACAGGAGCCTCATCCTCGGACATGGTACCCCTCTGCATCGTGTTCCTGAGGGTGCGCGCTTGGATGAGATCGCTCTCGGAGAGGGTCTCCTGCGCGAAGAGTTCCTGCATGCGCAGCAGCAATTCCTCCGCCTCTGCGGTGCGCTCGTTGACGATCCGCCGCGCCTCCGCCTTGGCTCCCGAGAGGAATTTTTCTCTCTCTTTCCGAAACTTTTCCTCCTCCCCTTCGAGGGTGCGGAGGCGCCCCTCCCACTCGGCTTTGAGCCCCTCCGTCTCGCGGCGCACTTCCTCCGCCTTCACCCTGCTCTCCTCGGCGGCGCGGAGGGTCTTTTCAAAGGTACGCGCTCCCTCCGAGAGGTAGGAACGCGCCTCTTCGACCGTCCCCTGCGGAAGCCCGAGCCGCGTGCAGATCGCGAGGGCGTTGGAGGAACCGGGCGCACCGATCCGCAGGCGGTAGAGGGGGCGGAAGTCCTCCGCGTCGAACTCCATGCTGCCGTTTTCGAACCCCTCTGTCTCGTAGGCGAACTCTTTGAGCGCCGTGTAGTGGGTGGTGACGATGCCGCGGCAGCCCTTTCGCATGAGGGCGGTGAGAATGGCGCGCGCGAGCGCCTGCCCCTCCTCGGGGTCCGTCCCGCCGCCCGGCTCATCGATGAGCACGAAGGAGTACTCCCCCGCCTCGGCGAGGATGCGCTTGAGATTGACGATATGGGAGGAGAAGGTCGAAAGGTTTTCCTCGATGGACTGGCTGTCGCCCACGTCGCAGAAGACGCCCGCGACGGAAAGACGAGTCCCCTCGGCGGCGGGGACGAACATGCCGCACGCCGCCATCAGGCAGAAGAGCCCACACATCTTGAGGGTGACCGTCTTTCCCCCCGTGTTGGCGCCCGAGATGAGCAAAAAACGGCATTTTTCGCCCACAGACACGGACACGGGTACCGCCTTTGCTGCGTCGAGCAGAGGATGCCGACCCTTGATGATGTCGACGATGCCCTTCGCGTTGAGGGCAGGCTTCGCCGCTTTGAGGCTGTAAGCATACTCGGCGCGGGCGAAAAAGGTGTCCGCTTCACTCACCAAAAGAAGGGAGAGCTCGAGCGCGGGGCGCATGCGTCCCACCGCGTGGGAGAGCTCCTTGAGGATGCGTTCGACCTCCTCCTTCTCATCGATGATGAGATCGCGCAGTTCGTTGTTCATCTCGAGGACCTCTTCGGGCTCGATGAACACCGTCGCGCCGCTCGCCGAACGGTCGTGGACGAACCCGCGGATGCTGCGCTTATATTCCGCCTTCACGGGAATGACGTAGCGGTCGCCGCGAACGGTGACGATGCCGTCCTGCAAGAACTTTTTCTCGTCGCCCGAGAGGTATTGGGCGAGACGGGCGCGGATGCGTTCTCCGAGCTGCCTGATCTCGCGGCGGAGGGAGAAGAGCTTTTCGCTCGCCGTGTCGGCAAGGGTGTCCTCGTTTACGATCTTGCGCCCGATCTCCTCCTCGAGCCGTCTGTCGTAGGTGAGGCGCTCGGCGAGGCTCCGTAGAAGGACGATACTCTCGTCTGCGAGCGAACAGATGCCGTCGTGCAGCACGCGCACCGACCGGAGCATGCGGGCGCAGTCGAGCAGTTCCGCCATGGAGAGGGTCGCCCCCTTTTCGGCGCGCTCGAGGATGTCGCCGCGGGGAGGAAAGTACTCCACCCGCCCGACCCCGAGGGTGAAGAGGAGGTGGGACGCCTCCTCCGTCGTCTGCAGCAGCGTCTTCGCCTCGGCGAGGTCCGCCGTGGGTTCGAGCGCGAGGATCGCCGCCTTGCTCTCGTCGAGCACGGCATACGAGGACGCCGCCGCGAGAATTTTATCGAGTTCGAGAAGCTGTGCGCTCCGTTTCATAGCATACTCCTTTCTCTGTGCCCCTTGGTCTCCCCCTGCGCACTCACCGTGCGGTCGAAAAGGCGCGAAAATTCAAGGCGGCTCTCTGTGAGTTCGGCACAGTTGTAGACCTCAAATCGGCATACCATGCCCGAGACACGGTATCGCCTGAGCGGAAAGACCCGCCCGTCTTCGTCGGTGAGACGGTAGATAGTTTTTCTGTCGCACGCATCGCAGGTGCGCTCGAAGGGGCAGTAGCAGAGGTCCATGAGCTTGATGGCTCCCCCCGCGAGCACGAAGGCGCCCCTCGCCGCCAGCGCCGCCTGTTCCCTCTCCGAGATCTCCTTGGAGAGGACGAAGGCTTCGCACAGCGCTTCGGCGCCGAGGGCGGCGTAGCGGTTGGTGATGTTCCATCCCGTGCCCGCAAACAGCTTCGTGCCGTACTTCCCGGCGAGCGCGATGCCGTAGTAGCCCTCGCAGTAGATCCCGTCGAAGAGGGGCAGGGCGCTTGCGACGAGCTTCTCGTCCTCCGCCGTGAAAAAGGGCGGGAGGTAGAGGTAGACGCACTTCCCCTGCGGGCGGGTGAGCCCCTCATAGGACGACGGGCGGTAGATTCGGATGTCCGCATCCCCTTCCCCGATGACGGCGGTGCGAATTTCTTCCGCGGGCGGAAGGGCGGGCAGCCCTTCATGCACCTCGGGAAGGGGGGCGCGCGGCGGGCTCAGATGCTCCGCCAGTCCCTCATAAAACGCGCGGCGGAAGGCATTGAGCGCCGACTTGGGCAGAAAGACGCCGTCCGTCTCGGCGGTGACCGTTCCCCCGAAGGGCAGACCGTCCGTCTTGCGGAAACAGGCGACGAGTTCCTCATCCGTGAGGGGCGCCGTCCTCCCCGCGGGCAGGGGCGCTTCCCCCTCGAGGACAAAACCCTCGCAAACGGCGCGCGGCGGCTTTCCCGCGACAAAGCGCAGGGCGATCTCCACTTGCTTCTCCTTGACGGGGCGCAGGGCGAAGAGGTTGGACGAGACGCTCGTGGTGAGCCGCACTTCGTCCCCCTCCCGCAGCTTCTGGCGGGACGAAAGGACGAAGCCGCCCTCCGTGCTCCCGCCGTACAGCGCGCTCCCGATCTCGGTGCCGCTACGCAGGATCTTGAAGGCGTCCCCCTCCGCCGCTACATACGATGTAGCGCAAACGGGGGTACCATGTCTGAGGGTGACCCGTCCGATCCGCTCTCCGATGTGCCCCTGCACCCTGCGTGAGAGAAAGCTCTTCGTCTGCCCGAAGGCAAGCCCCTCGGTGTAGTCGCCGCGGTTGTAGGCGCGGCGCAGGGCGGTGAACGCCTCGGAGGACGGGGCGCCGTCGAGGAGGGCGCGATAGTACTTGACCGCCGCCCCCACGTATTCGGGACGCCGCATCCTCCCCTCGATCTTGAGGGAGGTGACGCCCGCGGCGAGCAGTTCCTTCACCCGCTGCCCGACGCACAGATCGGAGGTGGAGAGCGCATACGCCTCCTCCCCGTACCCGCTGCGGTCGATGCGGTATTTTTTTCTGCACGGCTGTTTGCACCGCCCGCGGTTGCCGCTGTTGTTCCCCGCAAAGGAGGAGAAATAGCACTGCCCCGAGAAGGCGGAACAGAGCGCGCCCTGCACGAACACTTCCGTCTCGATGACCTCCGAGATGGCAGCCATGTCCGGGAGAGGGGTCTCGCGGGCAAGCACCACGCGCGAAAATCCGAACTCCTTTGCTACCTTTGCGCCGCTCACGTTGCAGCAGCCCGCCTGCGTGGAGAGGTGGAGCACGATGTCCTTCCAGCGTCGGTGGATCTCCCGCCCGAGAAAGAGATCCTGCATGAGGATGGCGTCGACGCCCTCATTCCAGACGAGGCGCGCCGTCTCGAAGAAACTTTCGAGCTCGCTGTCCTTGATCAGGGTGTTGAGGGCGACGTACACCTTCGCGCCGAGGATGTGGGCGAGGCGGAGGACGCGGCGAAGCGCCTGTATGTCAAAATTCTCCGCACTCTCGCGCGCGGAGAACTGTTTGATCCCGAGATAGACGGCGTCCGCGCCCGATGTGAGCGCGGCGACCGCCGATGGTTCACCCCCCGCGGGGGCAAGAAGTTCCGCTTTCAAAATATCTATCTTCCTATCGTGCGTTGGATGAGCTCCTGCGCCGCATCATACCCCATACTCTTGAGGCGGAAGTTGCGCGCCGCGACCTCGATGAGGATGGCGAGATTGCGCCCCGGGCTCACGGGGATGGTGAGCTTGGGGACCTGAATGCCGAGGATGTCCTCCGTTCCGCCCTCGCCGCCGATGCGGTCGTACTCCTTCCCCTGCTTCCAATGTTCGAGCTCCATCACGAGCTCCACCTCCTTTTCGGAGAGGATGGAGCCCGAGCCATACATGTTCTTGACGTTGATGATGCCGATGCCGCGCAGTTCCATGAAGTAGCGGATGCGCTCGGGCGCGGTGCCGACGAGTTCGGCCTCCACCTTGCGGATGAGCACGGAATCGTCCGCCACGAGGCGGTGCCCCCGCTTGATGAGTTCCATCGCCGTCTCGCTCTTGCCGACGCCCGACTGCCCCGTGATGAGGATGCCTGCACCCGAAACGTCGAGCAGCACGCCGTGCACCGTCGTCTTGGGGGCGAGCAGGCGCGAGAGGTAGGCGCAGAGGTCGGCGTTCATCTGCGTGGTGAGTTTGCCCGTGCGGAAGACGGGGGTGCCCGTCGCCCGTGCGCACTCCATAAACTCGGGGAGGACGGGCAAGTCGCGGGAGAAGATGACGCAGGGGATCTCCCCGTAGCCGAGGAGCTTGGAGATCATCTCGGTGCGCTCTTCGGACGAAAAGGAGCGCATGTATTCATGCTCCGTGAGCCCCATGAGGAGGATGCGCTGCGTGTCGAAAAAGTTGAAGAACCCCGCAAGCCTGAGCCCCGGGCGGTCGACGCTGATGCTCGTGAGCGTGAGGATCCCCCGCCCCGCATAGAGCATTTCGAGGTTGAGATCGGACGCGAATTTGTCGAGCATGACGGTCTCGTGCGGCAAGATGATTTCGTTCATAGTTCCTCCCCCATTGCGTATTTCCGCAGTGTATAGGCGACCCCGTCCCCGTCAGCGGAAGGGACGACGGTCGCGATCTTTTTGAGCTCCTCCACGCCGTTTGAGACGGCGAACTTTCCGCCCGCCGCGGCGATCATGGGGATGTCGGCGATCTGGTCCCCGATGGCAGCGACCCTTTCATGCGGGACGCCGTAATAGTCCGCGAGGAAATCGCACGCCGCCGCCTTGGTCGCCTCCTTCGGCAAGACTTCGACGAGGTAGTCCGACGACGTCGCGACATAGAACTCTTCGCCGAAATTTTCGGCGAGCAAACGGTACACCTTCTGCGTCTCCTCTGCGTTGCACAGAAAGACGATCTTGGTGACATTGAGGCGCTGCGTGGCTACCATGTCCGAAAGCGGGGTCTCGGAAATGCGTGCCTGCACGCCGCAGACGCGCTCGTAGGCAGAGAGCAACTCGCTCCTGAAGGGGGCGATGAGCTCCCCGTCCACATACATCTGGAAGCGCAGGCGTTTTCCCTCCGCGAACCGCAGGATGCGCTCGGCTTCCCCCGCACGAAAGCAGACGTTCCGCAGTAGTTCTCCGCTTGCGATGTCTGCGATCTGCGCCCCGTGGAAGGCGGCGACGAGCCCGTCGCACAGCCCGAGTTCGGCAAGGCGGGCACGAATGGAGAGCATCATCCTCCCCGTGCAGATGACGAAGATCCCGCCGCGTCTGCGGTACTCTGCGATCGCGCGCTTGTTCGCATCCGTGACCGTCCCGTCCGCGCGGACGAGGGTCCCGTCGAAATCACACAAAAATAAGTCGAAGTTCATAGTCTGTCGAAAAAGTCGCGGATGGTCCCCGCAAGTTTCTTGCTGATGCCCGGCACCTGCATGAGCTCCTCGTCATCCGCGCGCATGATCTTGTCGATCGTGCCGAATTTCTCCATCAAGGCGGCACGTCTCTTTGCGCCCACCCCCTCGATCTCCTCCAGAATGGAGGCGAGATTGCGCTTGCTGTGGATGTTGCGGAAATAGTGGACGGCGAAGCGGTGCGCCTCGTCGCGGATGCGTTGGAGAAGTTTGAGGGCATAGTCCCTGCGGCTGATGCGCACGGGCTCCTCCGAGCGGAGGGTATACACCTCCTCTTCCTGCTTGGCGAGGGCGATGAGGTCGATTCCCTCGATGCCGAGACGGTCGAAGATCTCCTTCACGGCAGACAGCTGTCCCCTGCCGCCGTCGAGAACGATGAGTTGCGGCTTGGGGAAGCGGTCCTCCTCATCGGAGCCGAGTTTGGAGAGCCGCCGCTCGAGCATCTCCTGCATGGCGGCGAAATCGTTGGCGCCCTCCACCGTCTTGATGCGGAAGCGGCGGTATTGGTATTTATCCGCCTCGCCGTCCGTAAAGACGACCATGCTCCCCACCTGATCGACGCCCGAAATGTTGGAAATATCGTAGCATTCCATGCGCTTCGGATAGGCTTCGAGGGCGAGGAGGGTCTGGAGGCGCTCGCAGGCGCGCACCGTCATCTCCCCCTTGTGCGCGATGGCGGAAACGGCTTTTTCGAGATATTCGGTCGCATTGCGGGTACCCATGTCCAAGAGGTCCCTTCGCACACCGTATTTCGGGCGGGTGATCTCAACTTTGTGGGCTTCCTTGCGGTAGCAGTATGCGGCAAAGATGTCGTCGTCAAACGGCTCTTCGAGGACGAGCTCGTGCGGGATGGGATGGGAGGCGTAATACTGGGTGAGGACGCTCGTAAAGCTCTCGCCTCGATCCCCCGCCCCTTCGTCGAGGGTGAAGCAGACGCTGCCGTTCATGACCCCGTGCCGCGTGACGAGGAGGGAGACAACGGCATACAGCCCGTTGGAGGCATATGCCCAGATATCGGCATCGACCTCCTTGGGCATGGAGGTGATCCGCCGCCCTGCGAGAAGGGAGAGCATGCGGATCTTGTCGCGGTAGTTGAGGGCGAGCTCGAACTGTTCGGCTTCGGCCAGGCTCTTCATCTTCTCCTCGAGGATGTGCCTTGCTTCCTCATCGTCCCCGCCCAAAAAGGCGAGTGTCTTTTTGACGAGCTTCGCGTATTCCTCCTTCGTGACGGCGTGGGCGCAGGGCGCGAGGCACCGCCCGAGGTGATGGTCGAGGCAGGGTTTTTTGTCCTTGGAGTGTTCCCCGATCGAATCCGAACAGGTGCGGATGTTGTAGACCATGACGGCGACTTCGACGATGTCCTTACAGCTCACGCCCCCCATAAAGGGTCCGAAGTACTTGCTGCCGTCCTTGCGCACGCGGCGGGTGATCGAGATATGGGGATAGTCCTCCGCCATATGCACCTTGATGTAGGGATAGGTCTTGTCGTCCTTGAGGAGGATGTTGTATTTGGGTTTATGCTTTTTGATGAGCGTGTTTTCGAGGGCGAGAGCGTCCACCTCCGTTGGCGTGACGATATACGAAAAATCGCGGATCGCCTCCACCATCGCCTGCACTTTGTAGGGCTTTTCGGTGGAATGGAAGTACTGCCGCACGCGGTTTTTGAGGACGCGCGCCTTTCCGACATAGATGACGGTGCCGCCCTCGCCGAGCATGATATAGACCCCCGGGGAATCGGGCAGCAGCTTCAATTTTTCCCGGATCACATTCTCGCTCATATCTCTATTATACACGAGTCTTTGCCATTTTTCAAGGATATTGCGGCAGATTTCCTCGCCCGCGCGAAAAATCCCTCCCTTTTCGCATAAAAAGGGGGCGCCCTCCCTTCCGCGCTGCGGAAGGGAGGGCGCCGAACTTCATACAGTTCCGTTGATCCCGAACAGTCCCCAATGACTTTGGAAAAGTTCAGTCGCCGAGGAATTCCACCCCCTTGAGGAGGACGTCGTTGACGGTCTCGTTGCAGAGGGAGTAGAAGATGATCTTGCCGTGGCGGTCGGTGCGCACGATGCCCGCGTCCTTCAGAAAGCGGAGCTGGTGGGAGACCGTCGTCTGGTTGATCCCGAGCACCCGCGAGATGTCCGTGACGCACATCTCGGAGATCGCGAGCGCCGAAAGGATGCGCAGGCGGGTGTTGTCCGAAAAGATGGAAAAGAACCGAACGAGCGATTCGAGCAGCTCCCCTTCGGGGACGTACCCCTCGATGAGCCCCTTGGTGCGGCGGTCGAGCAACAAAGTATCCATATGTCATACCTCTTTTTTTATGATAAGTATAACAGATGTCGACACGCGCATATTCGCCCGTCGTGTTGAATTTTGTCATCTTTTGACGGTTCTTCCACGGACATGGGTGCCCCCGATGCCGTCCGGCGCCGCTTTGTGCCGGTTATGCGACGGAAACGACAGTGTAGCCCTCTTCGGCGACGGCAGCTTTGAGCGCTTCCACTTCACAGCCCTCGCTCGCTTCGACATGTGCGCACTTGTCTTCGAGGCTGACCTCGACCTTCTTCACGCCGGGGACGGCTTTGAGCGCATCGGTGACGTGCTTGACGCAGTGCATGCACATCATGCCTTCGATCTGCAATGTCATGTTCATTTTATTTTCTCCTTTTTGATCGATATTTTCGTTTTGCGACTGCGCCTCTTCCGATGGAAGCGCAGGGAGTGTCTCGGACATGGGTGGTACGTTTTTCGTCTCCTTCCCCTTTTTCTTCCTCATGAACCGCGTGAGACGGAGGGCGTTGGTGACGACGAAGAGGGAGGAGAGGCTCATCGCCGCGGAGGCGATCATCGGGTTGAGGGCGACGCCCGCCCATGCAAATGCGCCCGCCGCGAGAGGGATGCCGATGCAGTTGTAGAAGAACGCCCAGAAGAGGTTCTGCTTGATGATGCGCATCGTCTTTTTGGAGAGCCTGACGGCATTCGGAAGGGTGCGCAGATCCCCGCCCACGAGCACGGCATCCGCGCTCTCGATGGCGACGTCGGTGCCGTTCCCCATCGCGATCCCCACGTCCGCCTCCTTCAGGGCAGGGGCGTCGTTGATGCCGTCCCCCACCATGGCGACGTAGCGGTTCGCGCGTCTTGCGGCGCGGTCCCCCTTCTTCGCCTCTTCATTCCGCTCCCGCGTCTGCCTGACGAGGCGAAGTTTCTCCTCGGGCAGAAGTTCGGCGCACACGCAGCCCTCATAGTCGGGGAAGCCCGCCTCGCCCGCGATATGTCTTGCGACGGCGGCGTTGTCTCCCGTGAGCATGAAGGGCGTGCAGCCGAGAGAGACGAGCTCCTTCACCGCCTCGCGGCTCCCCTCCTTGAGGGTGTCGGCGAGGGCGAACATCGCGAGCACCTCCCTCTCATCGGCGAGGAAGAGCACCGTCTTACCCTCCGAAGTGAGCCGCTCGAATTGTTCGAGAAAGCCGACAAATTTGATCCCCCGCGCCTGCATGAGGTTCTCGTTGCCGAGAAAGTAGTTCTTGCCGCCCACCTTCCCGACCGCGCCCTGCCGCACGGCGTAGGAGACGTCCTCGCCCGCGATATGTCTTGCGACGTCCTCCGCATCATAGCCCTCTTCACAGAACTCGACGATGCACTGTGCGAGGGGATGGTTGAGCTTGGTCTCGAGCGCATAGGCGATCCTCTTCGCCTCATCGTCCCCCTCAAAGTACACCACCTTGGGCTTGCCCTCGGTGATCGTCGCCGTCTTGTCGAGGAAGACGTCGCTGACCGTTGCCATCTTTTGCAGCGCCTCGGCATTCTTATAGAGGACGCCGAGCGAAGCGCCCCGCCCCGTCGCAGCCATGATCGCCACGGGGGTCGCGAGCCCCAAAGCACAGGGGCAGGAGATGACGAGCACGCTCACCCCATAGCTGATCGCCTGCGCCGCATCGTGCGTCACAAGGATCCAGATGAGGAAGGTGACGAGGGCGATGAGGCAGACGACGGGCACGAAGACCGCCGAGACTTTGTCCGCAAGTTTCTGGATGGGCGCCTTGCTCGCGCCCGCTTCCCGCACCATGCGGATGATGCCCGAGAGCATGGTGTCCTCGCCCACCTTCTCCGCGCGGATCTTCAGATATCCGCTCACGACGATGGACGCGCTCGTCGCTCTTCCCCCCTCCGTGATCTCGACGGGAAGGCTCTCTCCCGTGACAGCGGAGGCATCCACAAAGGCATGCCCCCCACAGACGCTGCCATCGACGGCGATGCTCTCCCCCTGCCGCACGATGACGAGGTCGCCCTCGTTCACCTCGGAGAGGGGAACTCTGCACTCTATGCCGCCGCGCTCCACAGCCACCGTGTCGGGTGCGAGCGCCTTGAGTTTTTCGATCTCTCTGCCCGTCCTCTTCTTGCTCTTGTCCTCGAGCCACTTGCCGAGGGTCACGAGGGAGACGATCATCGCCGCCGACTCAAAGAAGAGATGGTGGGACATGGGGTCGAGAATGCCGACGACAAGGCTGTACCCGAAGGACACCGCCGCGCCGAGCGAGATGAGGGTGTCCATATTGGGGACGAGCTTGACTGCCGCCCGCACGCCGCTCGTAAAGAATTGGTAGTTGACGGCGAGGATGACCGACGTGATCCCGATCTGCAAGCCGAGATTGAGCCAGCCGTGGGGAACGATCGCGGGGCTGATCATGTGCCCCATCGAGAGATACATCTCGGGGATGAGCAGGATGACGGAAATGAGAAAGCGCGCAAAGAGCGGGAGTTGCTTTCTCTTTTTTTCGGGCGTCTTTCCGTAGGGATAGGCGCCGTATCCGAGCTTTTCGACCGCAGAGACGATCTCGCGCTCGGAGAGGACGCGCTCATCGAACGTCACGTCCATGCACTCCCCCATCAGGGAAACGGCGCACGTCTCCACACCGCGGAGCTTTTTCACGGTGCGCTCGATGCCCGCGCTGCACGCAGCGCACGTCATCCCCGTGACGGAAAATTTCTTTGTCATGCTCTCTCCTCAGTCGTAGCGCTTGAAGAGGTCGATGATCTCGTTCACGACGCCGACATCGCCGCTCTTGATACTTTCGACGATGCAGCTGTTCAAGTGCTCCTCGAAAATATACGCGGCGAGCCCCTTCGTCGCCTTGTAAACGGCGGCGAGCTGGACGAGGAGATCGTCGCAATAGCGGTCATCCTCCACCATCTTCTTGACGCCGTTCAGTTGCCCGATGATCCGGTTGAGGCGGATGTCGATCGCCTTTTTGTCTTCCGGAGAACGAACCTTTTTCTTGTGTTTTTTAGCTTCTGCCATATCAAACCTCCAATACCCTCTCGGGGTACGGTATCATTCTATACCCCAGCACCCTATTTGTCAAGCGTTTTTCAGAAATTTTTTTGGGAAATTTCGGGCGGAATATTATTCGATTTTCGTCGAAATAAAGGATTTTTGGCATTTTTTTGCCAAAAAACGCGAAAAACCGCCGTTTTTCAAACAGCGGTCATTTTTTCCGAAAAAGAAATTTTATTTCTTCCTGAAATTTTCCTTCCCCACGCCGCAGATCGGGCAGACCCAGTCGTCGGGGAGGGCGTCGAAATCGCCCGTGAACTCGTAGCCGCAGATCTCGCAGACGTAGGTCTCCTCCGCAGCTTTTGGCTGCGCCGCAGCGGCGACGGTGGGCGCATTGGCGCTCGTCTTTCCCTTGAGGACGTCGTGATAGTAGGCGTACGTCATCGGCTTGCCCGCGCGCAGGAGCTCGCAGTCCTCCACTTCGCCGAGAAAGACGGTGTGCGTCGCAGTCTCCATTTTGGAGACGACCTTGCAGCTCATATAGGCGATGCCGCCGTCGGACACGGGGAGCTTTCCGCGCACGGCATAGGGCGTGGCGGCGAACTTGTCGAAGTCCTCCGACGAGCGGAACCCGAAGGTGCCGATGAGCTTGGGGTCGGAGTCCTCCGCGAGCACGGTGATCGCGAACCTTCCGCAATCCTCGATGCACCGATGGGTGTAGTTGTTCCTGTTGATGCTGACGGCGACGGTCGCGGGCGAAGATGTCACCTGCATGGCGCTGTTGGCGACGCAGCCGACGGGGCGTCCTTCGTCCCATGTGCTGCAGATGTAGACGCCGTAAGAGAGCTTGAAAAGCGCGGTTTCG
>CANQNB010000028.1 GCA_947625065.1 uncultured Clostridia bacterium
ACTTGTTGCCCCCTCCCGAGGAGGGAGGTGGGTACGAATTCTGAACTCGCCCCACCTCAGTCACTACGTGACAGCTCCTCCTACGGAGGAGCCATGGTCGCGCGTCCCTTGCCCACCCCTTGAGGGGCGGGTGTCGAGCGTAGCGAGACGGAAGGGGTGTTTTTCAAATGATACACCCCCTACCTGTCGCGGTAAAGCCGCGACATCCTCCCCCCTCCGGTAAAAGGGGGGAGGCAAACCCACCTACTTCGCCCTTGGGGGCTCGTGTCGCCCTTCGACAACATAAAGAACGTACGGGCGGTCAGTCACTACGTGACAGCTCCTCCCACGGAGGCGCCATGGTCGCGCGCCCCTGCCCCCTCATCCGTCACGGCAGTGCCGTGCCACCTTCCCCCCGAAGGGGGAAGGCTCAAAAGGCGGGGCGAAAACAAAAACAGCCGAGGGCAATTTGCCCTCGGCTGCCGTTTAGTTCATTTGTGACGAATTATTCGCCCAAATCGCTTTGAGAATCAGTCACCCTGTTTGCTCGGGTCATTGTGCTCACTCATAACGTCGTATTCCGCGTCCTCAAAGGCGAGCGTGTTGCCTTCTGCATCGTAGTACTCAACGTTGATTTTGTCTTCGCTCGTTGAGTAGTTGTACCCGTACACGTGCGTCACCTTGGTGAACGTGCAGCCCGTGAAGGTGAGCTTTACATTCCCGGCTTCTGAGGTGCCGTCGTTGAAGTAGACTGCGCAATACAGACCTTCGAACGTGCAGTTCTCAAAGACGATCTCTCCGGTGAACCCGGGAGCAAGCGTCATAACATAGCCGCACCCTTGAGCTTTTGCTTTGAAGTCCACGTTCTTGAAGACGATCTTGCCCGATGAGATGCCTTCCAACTTCCCGACAGAGGGATTGTTGAATGCGGTGTGACCGATTTCAATCGACATGCCACTTTCGCCACCGTCGATGATGAGGTCTGCATTCGCATCGACATTCATGCCCCAATCCTTTCCGCCATTACCGTCTTCGGGCATGTCGCTTGCCTTTTCCGTATCAACTTCGCCGGAACCGTTCACGGTTACCTGACCGGAAGTGCTGTTCGCGAAGCCGAGCGCATCTCCGAAGGTCTTTTCATTGGCTGCATTGAAGGTTGCCTGTCTGCTGAGCGCCCAAGTGCCGGCAATGTCTTTGTCTTCTTTGTCCTTCGACTCCGCAGGAGCGACCGTCATCACAAGCGCGCTTTCTGCGCCGGCTTCTGTGCCGAGAGCGTCGGTAACGCTCATGCCGTTTGTGATCTGCGTCCCATCGATGTTACGGATAATGTCGGTCAAATCGTCGCCATCATTTTCTGCGGGACGTTCGGAATAGATCGCGCCGTTCTGGAAGGTGCAGGAAGCGAAGTCGACTGTCACATCACTATGGGTTTTATAAGCATAGGTGTTGTCAGGCTTGCTCGCGTCTTTTGTTCCATACATGAAGCCGATGTCTGCCCAACCGCCTTTTTGCGTAGTAGTCACATTGGCGAGACGGACTTCCGTCGCCATGGCGAAGGAGATGCCGCACTTGCCGTATTTGTTGATCGTGATATTCTCGACCGTTGCGCCCTTCACGCCGTGCATGTTGAGACCATGTCCAAGGTTGCCCTCAATGACAAGGTTGCGAAGCGTGACATTTTCAAGCACATTGATCGTATCGCTGTCTGCGGGAGAACTCATGGTAGAGCCAACCTTCAATGCGGCAACATTTGCATCCGTGGAAGCGGTCTTGACCGTAACGCCTTCCAACGAGCAGTTGTTTCCGCCGAGAACGAACGCACCGTACCCATCGACATTAGTTTCCTTACCGTCGATGGTGGTATTCGCCGCGCCCGCGCCAACAATATGTACGTTATTGGCATTCAGTACGAACTGACCATTGGCAGAGGCTTCATAGGTGGTGTCTTCGCCGAGCAGCTCGATCGTGAGGGGCGTGGTGTTGTTCTCAAGACCGTTGACGTAAGTAAGCGCATTGACAAATGCTGCGCTGGGCGTGATGCCGTTAGGCTCAAAGCCCGTCGCTTCGATCGTGGTGCCTCTCACCTTGACGCCGAGGACTTGCAGATCGACCAATGCACCATAGTTGTCCTGACTGATCTTAAGCGCGTCGGTGATGTTGTAAATATTTTTTGCTTCGACATTCTTAATGATCGCGATTTCTTCCGGATTGTTGTTGAAGACGTTTCCTTCAAACGTCACCTTGTAGTCGCACGTTGCGATAAAGCCGCGCGTTTCGGTCAAGGTGTTGTTCTTTACAGTGCCTCCGCCCTCGAGATATGCAGCCTGACGGAGATTCTTGAAGGTGTTGCCCTCGATCAGATAACCCGTCGAGCCGGCATTCATAACGATTGCACGGGAGACCTCATCGTCTTTAGAAGCGTACACGCCTTCACCGGGGTTGTATTTGCCCTCGAAGGTGCAGTTCTTGATGACGACGTTCGACGACGTCACAGAGAGGAATGCAAAATCTGTATTGCTATTCTTGCTCGTTGTGAAGGTCAGGTTCTCGACCGTGGCGCCCTCTGCAGCGAGCACGATCTTGCCTCTGCCGTCTGCGGAAGAAGTGAACGTGGTGCCTGCTTCGCCGCGAAGGGTGACTCCTTCGCCAACTTTGAGCGCGCCGTTGTTGTCGCTCAATCCATCGAGAGCATACTCGCCGGCGGGCAGGAAGACGATGTCTTCATCCTTCGCTTTTTCGAGTGCCTTTTGAACAGCCTCTGTCTTCGCAGCGGCGGTTGCCTCCGGAGCGACATCGGGAACGATGCTGTCGTAAGCGACGATCGCGAAGGGCGAGAAGGACTCGGTCTTGAAGGTGATGAAGCCATCTTCATCATAATCGGTGACTTTAATGTAGTCCTTCTTTTCTTCTGTCTCGTTCCAGTGGTAGACCTGTACGGTTTTGAGACCCTTACCGACATAGATCTTTACGGTGAAGGGTTGACCGGATTCGGCTGTGACCTTTGCGCCATCGACCGAGATGTCATAGTAGAAAGCAGTGCCTTCTGCCACGGTGATCCCGAACTTCGCTTCTGCCTCGTCAGCGCGCTTGACTTCGAGCGTGAGGTTCTTGCCTGTTTCGATGTCTTCGGCAGGGACGGTAACCTTAACGAGGTGGTTGTTCGTCTCGAGCTCAACGGGGCTCTGGTTTCCTTCGGGAACGGTTGCCGAGCCTTCGGAATCGGGAAGCTGTTCGGCAGGTACTTCATCAAAGTTGGCGTTGCCCTGGATCGCAAGTACGCTGATCATGAGCTCGCAACTGAGGTTCTGTGCCTCGTTGCCGACGTTATACGGAAGCGAAATGACGATCTTGGCGTCCTTGGTCTTATCGCTGGGAGCCAATGTCCCATAGGTCGTGCTGGAAGGCATCGCAGTGGAAGCCGTCTTTGTCATCTCATCCCCATCAAACTCGAATTTGAGATACTGGAACAGACCGCCTCTATCGGACGTTGCCTGTGTGCGAATCTGATACTTGATGGCGACCGTCGAATCGTTCGCAATGCTGAGAGTGAATTTGACCGCTTCGCCGGGGACAAGTTGTTCAAGGCTCAATTTGCCGGCTTCGTACTTTGCAACGCCGAGGTTGTCGTCGCCGAAATTGCCCTCGAAGACTTCGCCAGCCTTATTGGCTGATTTCCACTCGTAATTCTCATCCTTCGTGCTCGTTGCAGTCCACATCTCGGTGACGGATGCCTTGACATCGAGATTACCGGAGGTAATGACGATATTCACATCACTCTGCGCCGTAAAGAGAGCAAGCGTGCCGCCCGCAATGAGCGATGCGCACATTGCCATCGTCATCGCAGATGTCACGATGACTTTTGCTGACTTTTTCATTGTCTTACTCCTCTTATAGGATTTTTTGGATTTTTTTGATTTGGTTTTTGGTTTGGGTTTGGGTTTTGGGGTGTGCCTTGCGCGCTGTGGCTCCGCCCGAGCGTGTGACTTGTTGCCCCCTCCCGAGGAGGGAGGTGGGTACGAATTCTGAACTCGCCCCACCTCAGTCACTACGTGACAGCTCCTCCTACGGAGGAGCCATGGTCGCGCGTCCCTTGCCCACCCCTTGAGGGGCGGGTGTCGAGCGTAGCGAGACGGAAGGGGTGTTTTTCAAATGATACACCCCCTACCTGTCGCGGTAAAGCCGCGACATCCTCCCCCCTCCGGTAAAAGGGGGGAGGCAAACCCACCTACTTCGCCCTTGGGGGCTCGTGTCGACCTTAGTCTACAACAGAAGCCTCGGTCGGGCAACATGACATAATCAGAATGCCACGGAGGCGCGCAGGCGACCGCCCTCATTGCCCAATTCGTTAGCCTTGAACTTCCGCGTACTGGATCGCGTGGACAACAAGGTCAAAGCCAACAGACAGGGACTGGGCGGCGTTGTTGTCGCCGCTGCTCACAAACTTGACGGTGACCGTGAAGTCCGTAGACTCGTACTTGCTGTTGTCCTGGCTAGCATTGACAACGGCGAGACCTTTGTCTGCGGAACCAAGTGTGAGTCCTGCGCTAAGGGGCTGCGTCGTCGTATTCCCGCCTGCTGTAACGGTGACTTCAAGCTGCTCGGCAAGTTTGTTGGCCTCGCCGTTGAGCTTGAACTCGAGCCAGTACGTGAAAGCGACGGTGCCCTTGTTCGTGAGGCGCATGGTTGCGGTGTAGCTGCAACCGGGGGCGACCATATCTCCCTCTTTGAGACCGAACAGGTTCTCATACTGCGCGTTCGTGAAGTCCATGGAATCGGTATTCGGATCCGCTTTTTTGATTTGACCATCCTTGTCGAGATAGTCCTTTTCGAGCCTCTCTCTCGTCAAGCTTGCTTTGATGTTCCCTGCGACAAGATGGTTGGTGACCGTGATGTCTTGGCTGAACAGTGCGAAGGTCCCACCGACGAGGAGCGCGATGCAGACGGTGATCGTCAAAAGCGCGAGCGTCAGTTTTTGTGCTACTTTTTTCATATTAACCTCCTTTTTTTATTTTCGGAACGCGTTTTGCGCGTATCCTTCATGATTGGTTGCCCTGCTTGGGCTGCATGGGCTGCATGGGCTGCATGGGCTGCATGGGCTGCATGGGTGCCATGACCGGGGCGACCTGAGCGGGCGGGATCGTCGTCACCGTGACGCCGGGGAGCGAAACAGTGTACGGCGCGGGACCGCGCGGGCGCATCGGCATGCCGTTGGGGGCGGACGCAGCTCTTGCAGCTTCGGCCTTTGCCCGTTCCGCCGCTTCCTTTGCTTCGCGGTCAGCCTTCGCTTTTGCCTCTTTCTGCGCCTGTTCGCGGTCTTTTTTCGCTTGCTTGCGCTCTTTCGACGCGACTGCGAGGTCATAGATGACGATGGCGATCACGAAGAGACAAACCACTGCCACGATACATAAGAAGACGATGATGGCTGTAGTCATTCCTTGCTTTCCTCCTTATTGATATTTGGCGACGGGAGATCCCCGTTGGACCCAAAATCTTGTTGCGCCTCCTCGGGCGCGGGCTGCTCCGAGGGAGCATCTTGGGAAGTTGCCTCGGGCGCGGAAGCCTCCTCGTCGGGGCTCTCCTCGCGGGCTTCCTCAAAAGGAGCTTCGCCGGACAGATCGTCCTTTTCCATATCAGAACTATCGGAAATATCGGGGCTTAAAACATCTTCGGGGTCCTTGGAAGTTTCCTCGGATGTTTCCTCGGGAGCGTTGGTGCTCTCCGGCGGGGTTTGTCCCTCGCTTTCGGGCTTCTCTGAGGGGGCATCCTCGGACATGGGTGCCTCGGATGCGGTCTCCTCGGGCGGAGCCTGTGGGCTCTCCTCTGCCTTTTCGGGCGGGGATTGCGTGTTTTCGAGCGCGGCGAGACGCTGCTTTAAGAGCTCGATCTCGTTTTCCTTTTCCTTGACGGACTTTGCCGTGCGCGAACGCTTTTCCTCGGTGAGGACCGCCACGATGCGGATGATCTGCCAGATCATGATGATCGCCGCGGGGACGATGATGATGAGCGCGATGCCGACATCCTGTTTGAGCACAGAGAGCAGGAGACCGAGCGGCAGGTTCGTGAACACGACCTTCCCTATGACGTAGTTGATGCTGGTTTCGGTCTCGTCCACGGTGTAGATGATCTGCTCGGCGGCGCTCTCCGCGTTCTTGTCTCCGCGGAGGACGATGCGGTAGCCCTCGCCCCACTCTTCGATCTTGATGATGCGGTGGGTGACGATCTTCCCGTCGGCGTCGTCGTCGCCGAGGAGCCGAGGATCGTATTGGAAGGTGAGCACATCGCCCACTTTGAGGGCGGCATACCACTTGTCGGCTTTCTCCTCGTCGGTGGGGACGCACTGCGTCACGATGAGGCTGCCCGTGGGGATGCTCTTGATCTTATACTTGCTCACATCGAACTTTTCGTCCTTCTCCATGGAGCCGGTGAGCACGATGCGGGCTTCGTAGCCGAACACGTTGACCGCGCCGTCTTCGCTGCGCTGCGCGCCGATGACGAAGAAGACGAGGACGACGCAGAATGCGAGGAAGACGTACAGCAGCACGTTGCCGATGATGCCGAAGGTCTTTTTGACCTTTGCGCCCGTGGTTGCCTTTGCCGGCGCTTGCGTCTTTTCGGTGGCTTCCGCCGTTTCGGTCGCTTCCGCTTTTTCTGTCTTTTCAGCTTTCATGCGAGCCTCCCCTTACTTCCGTTTGGCGGTGAGGAGCAAGACGAAGTCTGCCGTCTCGCCCTGCGCCTCGTTCCCGACGTCGAGGGGCATCGTATAGCGGATGAGGAAGGAAGCGGGGGACTCTTCGGTGAGGGTGAGATCGAAGTTGAGCGCTTCGCCCCCGAAGAGGGAGGCGAGCGTCGTCTCCACCTTGCTCTCCCCGCTCTGCACCTCGATGTTGAGGTACTTCCAGAGTTCGCCCTTGCCTTCGTTGCTGCAGGTGAGCGTCATAGCAAACTCGCCGCCGCTCTCTCCCTTGACGTTGACGGTATATTCGCAGCCGCCGCCCGGGTGGATCTCCGAGGCGGAGAAGGAGAGTTCCTGCGTTGTGATGTCGCCCTTTTTCAGCGTGACCTCTTGCACGAAATTGTCGTTGGCGCGTAGGATCCACGCAAGGAGACCCGCACCCGTGCCGATCAAAAGAACGAGCGCTGAGATGAGCCCGAAAAATGCTTTTTTCATGATTTCCTCACACCGGCGGGCAGGCTGCCCGCACTTGTCCGAATAAAGTAGAGTTTTTCTGAAAAAGTAGAGAATTCCTGACAGGCGAGAATTACACTACTCAAACACAGAATGATTATATCATTCTCGCAATTTCCTGTCAAGAAAATATCGTCAAGAAATCTCTACTTTTTTTGCACTGAGGGGGCGATTTTCCGTCCTGTGGGGCGCCCTCGGGGGCGGCGGGGTGCTATTCTTAGGGGGAAATCTCAGACCCGAAGGAGGAAATCATGAATCAAAACTATGCCTATGCCCGTGTTTCCGCGCAGGATCAGAACGTTGCGCGCCAGCTCGACGCCTTCCATGCCGTCGGCATCGCCGATGCGTTCATCTTTATCGACAAGCGCAGCGGCAAGGACTTCGAGCGGGAAAATTACAAAAAATTGCTGAGAAAACTGAGGGAAGGGGACACGCTCTTTATCAAATCCATCGACCGCTTGGGGCGCAACTACACGGCGATCATCGAGGAGTGGAACCGCATCACCAACACCATCCATGCCGCGATCGTCGTTTTGGACATGCCACTGCTCGACACGCGGATGAAGTCGGACACGCTCGTGGGAAAGTTTATTTCGGACATCGTGCTGCAGGTCTTGTCCTTCGTCGCGGAGAACGAGCGCACGAACATCAAGGCGCGGCAAAAGGAGGGGATCGCGGCGGCAAAGCGGCGGGGCGTGCAGTTCGGACGCCCCCAGACGGCGTATTCGCCCGAGTTTATTTCCGTCATGCAGTCCTATTTCGAAGGGGAGATCCCCATCAAGGATGCCATGCGCGAGCTCGGACTCAAACGGAGCGCCTTCTACTACCACGCCCACCGCCTCAGAGAGCTGGGCTATCTGCTCTCCATGCCCTGATATGTAAAATGCCTTGATGCCGCCGCAAACAGAGAGTGGCGCCGCGGACAGGAATGGGGGCGCCGTATCATGTCCCGATGCCGCCGCGAAATAGGAGCAAGACGTCATCCGCGGGTACCATGTCCGAGGCGGGAGGGCTCCAAAACTACGTCCTCGGACACTGCTACGACCGACTCCATCCACTGTAAGTTGCCGAAAACCGCCCTTTGGATGAACGTCAATGGAAAAGGCACACCCGCAGGCGTGCCTTTTCATGTTTTCAATGCCAAATCTAATGTGCTCCATCCGCTTTTTTCGTCCCGCATTCGGGGCAGAACTTCGAGGTGATCCCTTTTGTCCCGCAGACGGGGCAATCCCACGTCGCAGGCATTTCCGGTTTCTTTGCGCCGCATTCGGGGCAGAACTTAGAAGTAATTCCTTTTGTTCCGCAGATGGGGCAATCCCAAGCCGCGGGCATTTCCGGTTTCTTTGCGCCGCATTCGGGGCAGAATTTCGAAGTGATCCCCTTGGCTCCGCAAGCGGGGCAATCCCAAGTAGGGGCGTCTCCCGAAGACGGTGCTTTTTCCGCTTCGGAGGTCTCCTTTAAGGTGGGGTTCAAAGCTTCCTTTGTCATTCCGACCACGCTCCCCATCGCTCCGAGAGAGATGCCGAGCCCCGCGAGGTCGCCGAGGATGCTGCCCGCGCCGCCGTTTCCCGTGAGACCGTTTTTCATCGCCTCCGTGCCGACCTGACGGGCGGTTTCCTGTTGGTAAGTATATCCCTTCGCTCTCATTTCGTCCGCTTCCGCAAAGGCTTTGGCGCGGTAAGCTGCCGCCTCCGCCTCGGCTTTGATCTTCAGCGCCTCCGCTTCGCCCTGCGCCCCGACCATTTTGAGCTTTGCATCCGTCTGGGCTTCGACGATCTTTCTCTCCTGTGCAGCCTCTGCCTCCGCCTTTCGGATCTCCTCCTGACGCACAAGCAATGTCTTGTCCGCAAACTGCTGCTTCAACCGCTTGAAGTTGGGATCGTCATCGGGCGTGAGCACGCTCGTTATGTAGAATTCGGGCATCGTAAGCCCGTATTCTTCGAGCGTTTGGTTGACGATCGCTCGGATGCTGTCGGAGAGGACGTCGAGATATTCATCAACCGCGAGGATGTTGATATTGTTCTCACGGATGGCGCGGGCGAGGTTGGCTTTTACCTTGTTCATGATCAGCGCCTTGAACTGACCGACGATATAAGTGATCCCGAACCCTTCCACGCCAACAATGTCGCGACCGGTAAACGAACTTGTCGTGCCGACAAGTTTTAAGAGCAACCTGCGCGAATCGCAGATGCGGATATTAAAGCTGCCGCAGGCGCCGATGTCGATATGCAACCCCGATGCAGGGTCGAAGAGCCGGACCTTACTGTCCGTTCCCCACTTAATGCCCATCTGCGTCGTGAGATTGATGAAGTAAACCTCAGAATGAAGCACCGCATCGGAAGAGGCGGGTAGTTTATACAAATTTTCAAGCAGCGGTAGATTTTGTGTCGTGAGCGTGTAGCGTCCTGCACCGAAGAGATCGAGCGCCTTGCCGTCGCGGAAGAAGATCGCCTCCTGCGATTCATGGACGATGAGCTGGGAGCCCAAATTAAAGTCTTCGATGGGGTGCTTCCACACGAATACATCGTTGCCGCCTTCATATTTGATGACGCTCGCAAGCCCTTGGTTTTTGACTTGTTCCTGTTTGATGCGCTTTTGAACATCGACCTCCGTATCGCACAAGGGGCAGACGTAGGTCGCGGCATTTTTGTCGGCGGTCAGCGTGCAGCTGCAAGAGGGGCAGGTAAATTGCACGAGCGCCTTCATGTCCTCGCGCGTGTTGATATGTTCGTGGCAGACCGGGCAGAGCGCACTCTCTCCCTTTGTCTGATCGAATATCACGGTGTTTCCGCAGTGGGGACACACGCGCGAAGTCAATTTTTCCGTTTTGACGTTGATGATGTGCCCGCAGGAACACTCGATCTTCTTTTTTGCAAAGAAGCCCGTCCTTCCCTCGGCGTAGTTGCCGCAATTGGGACATGCTATCACAAATTTCGCCATTTTAATTTTCCTCCAGGTTCAAATCTGATGGAACGTTATCGGAAGTCGCCGTGCATTCGTATCCCAATTCGGAACATATGCGTGCATATTCTTCGCGAACTTCTTCCAGTTTTGCTTCTTTTTCCGAAATCTGTTCTTCGAGTTCGCAGATCTGCGCATCATGATCCGCCTTTATATCCTCACACTCTTTTCGGACGCGGTCGGGGGCATGTTTGCCGGCATTCTTGATCGTGCGGACGAGCATCACGATGCCGATAATGTCGTAAAATATGATCATGACCACAAAACCTATGATTTTTGCCACTGACGGGGTGGATTTCATATCGTATTTCGTCATAAATACCATTCCGACGATAAGGAGAGCAAGGCTTGGATAAACCATAACAATACCCACGATCGCGATGGGCGTCATATCCGGTGTGTCGCCTTGGGCAAAAGTTTGAGTGGCAAAGAGAATAAAGCTTGTGATGAAAAGCACAAATCCAACCGCATGTAATATCGCTCCTATCCGGGCTTTTTTGATCTTTGTCAACTTCGCCGTGCATTCCTCGCTTGCTTTCGCGCTTTCCTGATTCAAAGCCTCGATTTTCTCTTTTTTCTCCGAGATCGCAGCGTCCAGGCTCTCGATCGTATTCTTGCAGTTGTGGAGTTTATCCTGCAAGTCCCGCCGTGCTTTTCGTTTCGCTTCTTCCTGCCTCTGTTCTTCGCACCGGGTCTTTGCCTCCTGAAGTTTCTCGGCCCAAGCCGCGGTTTCCCGCTCCCGGATATCCGCATCGGTGATTTTCGCGATCAAGCCTTCGGCTGCGGCACAATCGCGCGCGATCTCCCAATATGACTTATCACGGATTTCCTCTAATTTACCCACAAAAATATCGTCCCTGTAGGTAAAAAGTTCTTCGGAAAGAGTTGCGCCGTCACGGTAATCCCCAAGTTCCTGCAAGGCAGTCTGTACTTTTTTATAGACTTCATCATCATCCAATGCGCCAAGCGAAGATTTTACAAAACAATACTTTCTGTATTTTTGGTTGAGCTCCTGCATCTTGTCAAGGCGCGCTTTCAGCGCAGGGTCCGCAAAACGCCGTGCCTTCATCAAATTTGCGTTGGATGAAAAATTCGCAGTGCACTCCTCGAGCTCCTCAAAACGTGATAGATGCAGATCGCAGAGAAGCCCGATGAGATACACCTCGCCGTTCTCGGGGTCGACATCTTGCATTTTGTCGAACTGGACTTGCGCGCTCTGGAAGTTCTTGCTTTCGAGGTCGAGATAGGCACGTTTCATCAAGTTCTTGAGGCTCGCAGAGGCACCCATGTCCGAGGTGCGGCTCTCCGTTTTCGGTTCTTCCTTGCTGATGACCTTTTTGATGCCGCGGACGAGATCTGTGATGAAACCGATTTTGCCCATGTCCTGCGCCTGTAAGTGAGCGAACTCTTCGGGCAGCTCATAGGCGTCCATGCCGCGGTAACAGGGGATGAGCTGCTTGGTCTTGTCCGTCTTCATCAATTTGAGATAGCGCGACCACTCGTTCTTCACCCAGACTGCATTGAAGTATTCCGGCTTCGTCCCGATCGCAAGCATGACTTTTGAAGAATGCAGCGCGGCGAAGATGATGGGCTCGTAGGCGCTCCCGAGTTTATCCTCGAGCGTGATCGCCGCATAGAAGACTTTGTATCCCGCCTGCGTCAGCTGGTAGTAGATGTCGTTTGCGATGGCGCTGTCTTCGGTGCGCTTGCCATTCTCATCCGTCTCTTTGTAGCAGATGAAAACGTCATACGGCTCTTCCTTCTGCGAGAGGGCGAGGATCTCCTTCTGTACGCCGTCGATATATTTGGCTTCCGCCTCATAAATAGACCTTTGGACGGGATCGGCGTATTCCAATGCGGACCTGTAATACTCATCGGAGGTGATCGCCTCAAAGGACGCGCGGTGGCAGGTGGGCACCCGCTTGTCCGTCTTGGGGTCTTCGACATACTCGATGCCGTAGCGGCACAGAAGGACGCCCCAATATGCTTCGGGCTGTCTCTCGTCTTTGAGAAGGATCTTCTCGTAGATTTGCTCCGCCTTGTCGAACTCGCACTTTCTGCGGAGCAGCGTCGCGCGGTTGAAGAGACTTCTGAGCTCCTCGTCATTAGAAGTGGGAACGGTTTGCTTTGTGCCGCAATAGTCGCATTCCACGACCGCCGCGCCCTCCGCAACTTCTAAATCTCCTCCGCACATCTTACATTTGTAAATCGCCATGTTTCTCTCCTTTTTGGGATTATTTGTGGTTCTGAGTTTCAAGCGTAAAAATGCACACGAAATAACCTAATTCGTGTATTTTTTCACCTAACGCGTTTCCATTATATCATGCGCACCCATAAAAATCAATGGGTTTGAGCGATTTGTTCTGCTTTTCTCTGTTTTTCCGCGGACGGCTCCTGATCTTCTTTCGGGGAGGCGCGGGGGCGTCGACATCGCCAGCGTGGGGAGGGGAGAAGGAATTTTGGAGCGCATCCAAGGGATCGATATTTCTTCGTCGGAACTGAAGGGGGCGGTCGTTTCCGCAAGAAAGAAATTCAAAGCGCCTTCGCTCTATAAGGACGCCGTATTTACAAGTTTCGGCGACCTGAAACAATAATTGTTGTGGATTTTATTCCCACCACCAGAGTTTGACAGGGAGGGGGCTATGTATCGGATCAAAAATGACGGTACCATGTCCGAGCACGTCAAACCAAAAGCTGTAAGGAAAATCCGTTCTGATTTGCCATGAGCTTCCTGAAGCTCTGTACTGCTTGTTCGTATGGGACTGTCTACTTTTCAAAAAAAATTTTCGAAGAAATTTGCCGATAGGGCTTGATTTCTGCAAGCGGGCGTGATATAATGAAGAAAACAAGGCAGGGCGGTTGCAATAAGGCAGCCGCCGAATCCTTCGCCTCCAAAAAACTAAACTTTTTTGATTAAAATGTTTTAGAAGATTTTTGGAATCATGGCGAAGAAGCGCCTGAGCATATGGGAAGGAAATTGTGCCTTATCTGGTGCAATTTTTATCACATTATAGGGGGTAACATATGAAAAAGATTCTTGTAGCGGCGGCATCCGTTCTGATCGGGGCGTCCTTTGTCGCCGCGGGCATGGCAGGCTGGGTGATCGCAAGCCACAATGACAGCACCGCAGGCGGCAACGTCACCGCAGACACCGTGACCGAGCAGAACGCACAGATCAAAGTGACGTCCAATGGCGACATCGAGTTCATGCCGAAGAAGGGCGGAGATGGCACTTGGCTGTCTGCGAGCGGAGATGTGGACGAGAAACTCACGGTCGAATTCGAGCTCGAACTGACGGGCGTCAAGCGGATAGAGGTCAAGGGGTTGATCGTGGATGAGCTCGGCGGCGCTGAGGAGTCGCAAAATTGGACTCAAGCGGTGGACTATGGATTCGTTCAGCGCGAATTCACGTTGGCGCTCAGCGGGACGGATGCGGACAAGTATCAAGTCGAGGGGTTGAATCTTACGGCGGAGGAAACCGCGGACATGGGTACCACCTATCATGTCACTGTGACGGCGACGTTCGCTTGGGGAAGTCACTTCGACGGGAAAAATCCCATTGAATATTACAAGGACAAAAACCAGGATGAAACGCGAGAGGGCGGCTATTCTTATGACGGC
>CANQNB010000029.1 GCA_947625065.1 uncultured Clostridia bacterium
GTTGAGGTGACGTGACTTGAACACGCGACCTCTTGGTCCCTAACCAAGCGCGCTACCAAACTGCGCTACACCTCAGTCTTCGCTCCATCGGCGCACCACGGAGCATATTTTATTATATTGATATTTCCGAAAGTGTCAAGTGATTTTCTCCCCTTTCGGAAAAATTTTTGCTTTTTTACACGCCGCATGCCGCAATGCGCGCAAGGATCGCCTCATCGGCGGGGCAGAACGCGTATTCCCCGATCTCGGCGGGCGAGATCATGCGCAGATCGCAATGCTCGAGCATCTGCGGCGTTCCGGAGACGATGCGCGCGCGGAAGACGGTGAGGCGGACGGTGAGGTCGGGATAGGCGTGCGTGACCTCCATGAAGGGTTCCCCCACGGACACGGTCACCCCCAATTCCTCGCGGCACTCGCGGACGAGCGCGTCCTGCTTGCTTTCACCCGCCTCCACTTTACCGCCGACGAACTCCCAAAGGAGCCCTCTCGCCTTGTGTGCGGGGCGGCGGCAGATCAAAAACTTCCCCTCTTCCGCAATGAGCGCGGCGACGACTTCCGTCACCCCGTCCTTCATACGCACCTCCATCGTCTGACGCAAAACGGCGGGACCATGTCCGAAGGCAGGCTCTCCGTTTTGCCGTTTTTCCTTAAAAATTGCCGTGACGGGGCTCGGTGAGGAGACGGGGGTCGAGCGCCTCGTCGAGCGTCTTTTCGTCCATGAGCCCCTCGCGCAGGACGATGGATTTGATGGGCTCCCCCGTCTTGAGGGACTCCTTGGCGATCTCGGCGGCTTTGAGGTAGCCGATGTAGGGGTTGAGCGCGGTCACGATGCCGACGCTGCGGTTGACCCACTCGGCGCAGCGTTCGCGGTTGGCGACGATGCCGACGATGCAGTTGTCGCAAAGCGTTCTGACCGCCCCTGTGAGGGAGCGCAGGGAGCCGAAAAGTTGGTAGAAGATGACGGGCTCGAAGGCGTTGAGCTCGAGCTGCCCCGCCTCCGCCGCCAGCGCGATCGTGACATCGTGCCCGATGACGAGGAAGGCGACCTGGTTGACGACTTCGGGAATGACGGGGTTGATCTTGCCGGGCATGATGGACGAGCCGTTCTGCTTTGCGGGCAGGATGATCTCCCCGAGCCCGGTGCGCGGTCCGCTCGACATGAGCCGCAGATCGTTGGACATCTTGGAGAGGTTGATCGCGAGCGCCTTGAGGGTGCCCGAGACGGCGGCGAATCCGTCGACGTTCTGTGTGCCGTCGAAGAGGTCGTCTGCGCGTTTCAGGTCTTCACCCGAGAGGAGGGAGAGTTCCTCCGTGATGTGGGTGAAATACGCCTCGCGCGCGTTGATGGCGGTGCCGATCGCCGTCGCGCCTAAATTGATGGTGCGCATCTCCGCGAGGGAGGCCTCGATCCGCTTGCGAGAGCGGCAGATCGCGGTCGCAAAGGCGCGGAATGCCTGCCCGAGGCGCATGGGGACGGCGTCCTGCAGTTGCGTCCTGCCCATCTTGAGGATGCCGTCGAATTCCACCGCCTTTTGGGAGAGGGCGTCTTCGAGACGGCTGAGCTCGGAGAGGAGCTCTTTGGCGAGGGCGAGCACGGTGAGCTTGCCCGCGGTGGGAATGACGTCGTTGGTGGATTGCTCCATGTTGACGTGGTCGTTGGGGCTGATGACCGAATAGTCCCCCTTCTTCCCGCCGAGATGTTCGATGGCGATGTTGGCGATGACCTCATTGACGTTCATGTTCGCCGAAGTCCCCGCGCCGCCCTGTATGGCGTCCACGATGAAGTCCTTTTTGTGCTTGCCGTGAAGGATCGTGTCGCACGCTTCGATGATGGCGTCTGCCTTCGTCTCGTCGAGGATGCCGTAGGACTTGTTCACGATGGCTGCCGCCTTCTTGATGAGGACGATGTTCCGCACGAAGGTGAAGTTGAGCTTGCTGCCCGTGATCGTAAAGTTTTCCTTGGCGCGCAGTGTCTGGATCCCGTAGTATGCCGCGCTGTCGAGTGTGAGCTCCCCTACCGAGTCGCTCTCTGTTCTCAGTTCCTTTTCCATATCTGCTCCATAGGTCGGGCGCATGCCCGAATTTGTCCTTTCATTATAAACCATCCCGAACAAAAAGACAAGCGTCCGAGGGCACTTTTCAAAGAAGATTTGCATCGGAAATAAAGAGCGGGGATGCGCACGAGAGAATTTCCCTTTCTTTGGCACTTTTTTGGCGATCATGTGTTATAATACCGTTATGAGGAAGATGAAAAAGAAAAGGAGACAGCTCTCGCTGCGCGCACGCATTGCCCTTTGCGCGCTCTTTTATGCTGTCATCCTCTCCTTTCTCGGCGGGCTCCTCCTCTTCAACGCCAACTATCAGCACATCTACGGCTCCCCCGAAGTCAAGGGCGGCAGGATAGATTTTGCGGGTGTGGAACTTGCGCAGCGGAAGGTCGCCTGCGCCCTTAGCGGCGAGTGGGAATTTTTTCATGACCGCTGGATCGTCACCGATTCCGACGAAGGGGCTCCCGACGGGCTGCTCGCCATCCCGGGGCGGTGGACGGGGAAGGACTTCGGCAAGGGCAAACTGCCCGCGCAGGGATACGCCTCCTTCCGCATCACCGTCGACGGGGTCGAAGAGGGCACCCCCATCACCGTCTTCCGCGTCAACTATGCGGGGGCGTACCGCGTCTTTCTCAACGGGACCCTTGTGACGGAGAGCGGCACCATGAGCAAGGACGTGTGGGGCACCCATGTCTCGGGGAGACTCGACATGCGCCGCGCATTTGTGGCAGACGGCGGTCCCCTCACCATCGTCATCGAACTCTCGGCGACGCGGCGGGGAGGGCTGCTTGCCGCGCCGTGGTTTTCGGAGAGTTCCTCGGACAGCTATGGGAGATCGCTGCGGAACTTCTCTTCGGCAGCCCTCGGCGTGTCGTCGGCAGCCGTCCTCTTTGTTCTGCTCACGACCGTCTTCTTCCGCCTCAAACGCGATTTCAGCCTCTCCGCCCTCATGCTCAGCCTGTTCGCGCACTTTCTGTTCAGCAAGGACATGCTCTACTTCGTGCCCGTGCCCTACGGCGCCGCGCTCATTGTCGAAGCGGTCTCCGCCCTCCTCGCAGTCATCGCTTTTTTGTGGCACCTGCACTGCGCGGGGATGAATGCGAGCCGCACCTTCCACGCCGTCTGTGCAGGGGGGATCGCGGGCATGGTGGTGCTGTTTTTCGTCTTGGGCGGAACAAACTTCGTCACTCTGCCCGCGCTCGGCGCCCTGCTCATCCTGTGTGCATACTCCTATCCCCTCCTCTCGAGCCGCATGCATCCCGCTATGCGTGCCATCTACGCCGTCCTCTTCGCCTTCCTCATCTCCATCTTTGCGTTTGAACTTGCCGACGGGATCGGGCTCATTCTGTTCGGCACCGAATTCATCTTCTCCGTCGAGATCATGGGCATGATCGCCTGTTTCGCCGTCCTCGGGCTGTGGAGGATCGCCGCGGCGGCGCGGCAGGCACAGCGGGCAGGCGAATTGGAGCGCGAGCTCTTCCGTGTGAAGCAGACGGCGCTCAAGGCGCAGATCAAGCCGCACTTCGTCTTCAACGCCCTCACCGCCATTCAGGCGCTCTACCGCAAGGATCTCGCCGAGGGGGACGAGGCGCTCGCCCACTTCGCACGGCACCTAAGGCTCAATATCGACTCGGACGGCGAAGACATGATCCCCTTCGAGGACGAGGTGCGCAACATCCTCAACTATTTCGAGCTCGAAAACCTGCGCGCGGGCGGACAGCTCACCCTTCTTCTGAACATCAACTGCACCGACTTTTCCGTCCCCGTGCTCTCCCTGCAGCCCCTCGTCGAGAACGCCATCCTGCACGGCGAGACGGCCAAGCGGGAGAACGGGTTCATCCAGCTCTCGAGCGACCGCGAGGGAGGCGTCATCACCATCCGCGTGACCGACAACGGCAAGGGATTCGACCCCTCCGCGTGCGCCGCGGGCGTCGGGCTGGAAAACACGAGAAAACGCTTTGAGAACATGCTCAACGCGGACATGGTGGTCACCTCCGCGCCCAATGAGGGAACGGAGATCATCATTACCATCAAGGAGGACTCATGAAAATCATCGTTGTCGACGACGAGATCGCCGCGCTCAGCACCTTCCTGCCCCACGTGGTGGACGACCTCGCCGTCGAGTGCAAGATGTTTCTTTCTCCGCGCGCCGCCCTCGAATATTGCCGGCTGGCGCGGGTCGATGCGGCATTCCTCGACATCGTCATGCCCGAGGTCGACGGCGTGGAACTCGCCGGGCGGCTGATTTCGCTCTGTCCCGCCATCCGCATCGTGTTTATCAGCGCCTACGCGCAGGACGAGGCGAAGATCGCAGCCCGCCTCGGGAAAAACCTCATCGGCTTCTGCTACAAGCCCTATTCCCGCGAGACGATCACCTCCCTTCTGCTCGCCGCAGGGAGGGCATCGGCGCGCCCCGCGCTGCGTCTGCGCATGTTCGACGCCTTCGACCTCTTTGTGGACGGCGTGGCGGTCGACTTCTCCTCCCGCAAGGCGAAGGAGCTCCTGGCGCTTCTCGCCGATGCCAACGGCTCCTACGTCTCCATGGACACCGCCGTCGGCAACCTCTGGGCAGATAAGAACGTCGAGTTCGGAAAGAGGCTGTACCGCGACGCCGTGTACCGCCTGCGCATGACCCTCAAGGACGTCGGAGCGGATCACCTCGTCACCTTCGAACGGGCGCGGGCGGTCATCCATACCGATGCCGCGACCTGCGACATGTGGACCTTCGTCAAGGAGGGCGGCGTCTTTTCGGGGAGGTACCTCCCGCAGTACGATTGGTCGATCGTCACCGAATCTGCCCTCGAACAGATGAAAAGCCGCAGCGAGTGAGGCGGGGAAGAATAGCACCCCACCACCACCGCTGCGCGGAGCCTCCCCCCGTTGGGGGGAGGCCACAAAAATCAGAGGGGCGCACGTGCATTGCACGTGCGCCCCTCTGATTTACAAAAAACGTTTACACTTCTTCGCGCTTTTTGGGGAGTTCGGCACAGAGCCCAATGCCCATGGCGGAGAACTGCATGCCGCAGTCATTGCAAAAACCGTTCTCGACGTTCTGATGTTTGCACCGGTAGCCGCAGCGTGAACATTCGCCCGTGCCCATGCTGAAATTGTGCGTCTCCGGCGGCATACCGCAGAGCGCGCAGTAGTGGTCGCCTTCATTGCACGTCCACACGTGCTCCGCCTCCATGCCGCAGCGGTCGCAGCGGTGCGTGGAGCTGTACGACGGATCGTCGCAGAACCATCCGTAAAACACATTCCCGTTGAGCTCACATTCGTCGTGCCTGCATTCGAAGCCGCAGACCGAGCAGACGCCGCCCCGGAACTTGGAATTGTAGGTGTCGCGCGGGTAGGGAACGCCGTGGTCGCAATGCACGCGGCACTGCTCACAGACCTTGCCGCCCTCTTCATCGTCCGCCCAGCGGTGCTCGCTCCGCTGCATGCAGAGCTTGCAGGTGTGGTAGGTGTAATCGTCGAGATAGGGATCCATCCCATCGGAACCATAGAGGTGGGCGCACTCCCAGCCGCAGTCCTCGCACCTGCCCTCCGTGAACGAATGGTAGAAGCCGTCACCGTGCAGGCACACCTTTGCGCAGATCTCGCAGGTGCTCGTGTAGGGCATGCCGGGCTCGGGCGCGTTGTACTGCCATTCGTGCGTACATCGCATAGAGCAGACGGTGCAGATGCCATCCTCGCTGTTCCATTCGTGCCTGCACGTATAGCCGCACTCAAAGCAGGTCGCGGTCATCGGATCGAAGGCGTGCTCATGGTCTTTCGCCTTTCCGCAGGTGTGGCAATAGTTGTCCGTACCGAAGTCGTGCGTGCACGCCATGCCACAGGTGCGGCAGACTCCCGTGACCGACCAATCGTGCTCGCAAGCCTTGCCGCAGACGGTGCACTGACCGTTTTCGTAGGGACCATGCCAGAGCTGAGACCCGCAGACCGTGCATTTGGCGTCCTGCGTGTGGCTCCCGTGCGGGCATGTTTTTCCGCATGTTTTGCACTGACCGTACTCCCACGTTTCATGCGTGCAGCGGAAGTTGCAGAGGATGCAGGTGTCGTTCTCGTCCATATAGTGCGGGCAGCTCGCGCCGCAGAGCGAGCAGTTCCTGTCGTTGCGGAAGTCGTCGGCGACGTGGTAGCAGGTGCTCCCGCAGCGCGTGCAGCGCATGGACTTATCGTAGGGGTACTCCTCGTATTCGTGCCCGACATAGGTCCCGCATTCCTGACAGAATCCCAAGCCGTCGTGGAGGCGGTGCGAGCACTTCAGATGACAGACGCCGCACGCCCCATCCTCGGACATGGTATGCCCGACGCGCGTCTCGCAGACGGTGCAGACGCCGTCGCTGCCGTGGCTCACATGCTCGCAGCCCATGCCGCATTTGATGCAGTAGGTGCATTCCGATTCGTCGCCGACAGGCTTTGTCACATACTCATGCACGCACGCATAGCCGCAATCGGAGCAGACGCCGCCTGCAAAGTGATGCGCAAGGCGCCCCACGTCCCCGCCGCAGGTAAGGCAGAAGTGCCCCTCTTCGGGGTCGTCCTTGTAGACCTTCTCCCCCTCCAACATGTAGTATTCGTAGGAGAACTGCGTGTGGGGGCAGACGAAGCGGCACTCCGGGCAGATCGAGCCCGCGCCGTTCCATTCGCTCACAAACTTGTGCTTGCATTCGGTGCCGCAGAAGAGGCACTTGCCGTCCGACAGGTATTTGTGCTCGCCGTAAGTGTAGCCGCAGGTGGGGCAGAGGCAGCTGTTTGCGTTCTCATGACGGCACACCATGCCGCAGAGATCGCAGCGGGCTTCCGTGCCCCCCTCTTCTCCGAAGCTCCACTTGTGAGGGCAGCGGTAGCCGCACTTGGCGCAGGTCCCGTCCTCGAACTCGTGGGCACAGCCCGAATGGCATTCGAGGCAGGCGCCGTCGGGGTCGCGTTGGGTGTGCGGGCATTGATAGCCGCAGTCGAGGCACTTCCCCTCTCCGTCATAGGCGTGATGGCCGCGCGCGGGGATGGGAACGGACTCGATCACCTCGCCGCAGCAGGTGCAGCGGCTCTCCTTCACGCCGTCCTCGAGGCAGGTCGGCGGCTGAATCGACAAGCTCCCCGCGCTGTGTCCGAGGGGTTCGAGCTGCGTGGAAGAGAGCGTCTTGCCGCAGCGGGTGCAGATTTCTTCGAGCTTGCCCGCCTCCGTGCAACTGGGCTCGGTGCGGATCTCCACGGTGACGTGCCCGAGCTCCTCGCAGGCGTCCTCCCCCTTGTACATGCCCACCGCGAATTGGGAGAAGTGGGCAGTTTCGAAGACGACATAGCCGCCCGCGTAGGCAGCGGAGATGGGCTGAAGCGTCTCGCCGTCGATGTAGTAGACGATGAGCGAGGAGAGGTTCTCCCCCGCCTTGGGGGTGTAGGGAAGGCGCACGGTCGCCTTGCCGCCGCCAAATGCGGTGATGGCGCCGTCCGTTCCCATCATCGTGATATTGTAGACGTCGCCCGTGAGCTTCTCCTTGACCGATTGGGGGATCTCCTCCTGCGCGACGACCTCCACCGAGAGGGTGAGGCTGCCGTCGGGGAACGCCGCTTGTGCGGTGGGATCGAAGGCGATACGGACGTCGGATACGGCGACCTCATCGGCTCTGCCGAGCTCCTCCTTGGTGAAATCGGAGGCACCCATGTCCGAGACGATGGCTCTCAGAACGTGTCTTTCGTCATTCCGGCAGACGTAGTTCGTGATGATTCCGTCGCGCTCGCCCTCCACCCAATCGTGGGCGGATGCGTCGGCGTAGGGGGTGGCCATGGCGACGTCGCCGCACACCGAACAGACCGTCTCGAGGGTGCCCTCCAAGACGCAGGTCGCCCTCCTGCCGATGCGGGTGATGTAGGTGTGGCGGTCCTTGACGGTGTAGGGCTCGGTCACCTGCTTGCCGCAGACAGGGCAGGCCGCGGTGTGCGTTCCCTCAAAGTCGCACTTGCCCTCCTCGATGCGGTGGAGGTCGCCGTTGTCCGTCCACGTGACGCCCTCGAGCGCGTGCCCTGCGGCAGCGGATGTGCTCCCGCAGCGCGAACAGGTTTGCCCCTCGCAGGGGGAGCCTGTCCATGCATGCCCGAGCGCCTTGACCGTGAGACTGTCCTTGGAGAGCTTTTGGGTCGCGTTCTCGTCGGCGAAGAGTTCGCCGCACTTGGTACATTCATAATGGGCGGCGACGCCGTCCTTTTCGCACTGCGCCTCGACCGCCTCGCGGAAGACGAGGGTGTGGTCGCAAAAGATGCCGCAGGCAGACAGGCAGCCGAGCATCAGAACGAGCGCCGTCAGCACGGCAAACAAACTGCTTTTCTTCAACATAATTCCTCCCGTATTTTCGGACGGCACCGATCATACGCGCAAGCGCGCCAAAAAACCGCCAAAACGGGCGGTTTCGGGGAAAATTGTCCCTCAGAGGAGGATGGTCTGACCGATATAGAAGCAGTCGGTGCCGTTTTTTTTGCGGAAGTTTTCGGGCGAGCCGCAGAGGAGGGTCTTGCTCTCCCCGCCGCGCACGACGTAGAGATGCCCCTCTGCGGGGGGAATGCGCAGCACCTGCCCCTCGGAGAGCTCCTCGGTGAGCGAATTTTCCGCCGCCAGAAGACGGGGAGGGATGTGGTAAGTCTTTGCGACCGAGCAGATCGTCTGCCCGCGCTTGACGCGGTAAAAAGCAGGGCGTTCGAGAGAAAGATCCACCCTGCATGCTATGCGCCGACTTCTAAATGTGTGCCTGCGCCGAATACAATAGGGCATGAACTTATACAGGACAGCGGCGATCGTCACCGTCTTCGCCGCATTCGAGCACGCGCTCGGATTCTTATACCGCATCCTTCTCTCCCGCACGCTCGGTCCCGAGGGGCTCGGCGTGTATCAGGTCGCCCTCTCGGTGTTCGCCGTCTTCCTCACGGTCTCCTCCTCGGGGCTGCCCATCACCCTCTCGCGCACCATCGCCAAGCACCGCGCGCACGGCTATGCCGAGGGGGAACACAGGGCGACCGCCGCCGCCATCCTCCTCGCCCTCGGGAGCAGCCTTGCGATCACCCTCCTGCTCTTTCTCCTGCGCACACCCTTTTCGAAGATCTTCTCCGATCCGCGCTGCGCCGACCTCTTCTATATCTTCCTCTTCGGGCTCTCCTTCACCTCCGTCTATGCCGTCATCCGCGGCAGCTTCTGGGGGAACAAGCGCTTCTTCGCCTACTCCCTCATCGAGCTCATCGAGGAGATCGTGATGGTGTGCGTGGGGGTGGTGCTCCTCCTCTTCGCAAGGGGCGGGATCGCCGACGTCAACAAAGCGGCGATCGCGGTGCTCGTCTCCTACCTCTGCTCCTTCGCGCTCGCCCTCTCCTACTTTGTGCGCAAGGGGGGAAAGCTCCGCCCGCCCAAGGGGGAACTGAGACCCATGCTGCGCTCCTCCCTCCCCGTGACGGCGATGCGCACCTCCTCCTCTCTCGTCAGTTCCCTCATCTCGGTGCTCTTCCCCATGCGGCTCATGGCTGCGGGCATGTCCTCCTCCCGTGCGATGAGTGCATACGGGGTCGTCGGGGGCATGGTCATGCCCATTCTCACCATCCCCTGCTCCCTCATCAGCTCCATCGCCCTCGTGCTCGTGCCCGAACTCTCCGAGTGCTACTATCAGGGCGACCGCAAAAAGCTCTCCGCGCTCACCACCAAGGCGCTGACTTCGACGCTGCTCATCGCGGGGGCGCTCATCCCCTTCCTGACCGTCTGCGGCGAGGGCATCGGCGTCTTCCTCTATTCCAATGCCGAGAGCGGGCAGCTCATCTCCCGCTTTGCCTTCATCCTCGTCCCCATGAGCGTGACGATGATCTCGACGAGCATCCTCAACTCGATGGGCTGCGAGCGGGAGACCCTCCTCTTCTTTCTCCTCGGCGCGGCGGCGATGCTGCTGTGCGCATGGTTTCTGCCGCCCGTGCTCGGCAGCTCCGCCCTCCTCGTCGGCATGGCGGCGAACCACTGCGTCTCCGCCCTCTGCTCCCTCATCCTCCTCGTCAAAAAGACGGGAAAACTGCACGTCGCAAGACCCGTCCTTTTGCTCGCTCTCCTCGTTTTCGGGCTCTCGATCGCGGGCATGGGTATCCTCTCCGTGCTCATGATCTATCTCCACTACCTCCTCGCGCACGCCATTATCATGGTGATCCTCGGCATCAGCGAACTTGTCCTCTTCCGCGCATTCGGGCTCTTCGACGTCGTGAAATTCCTCGGAAAATTTTTGGATAAGCGGACCGCAAAGCGCGGCAAAAAGGGGGCGCGGCAGGCGGCGAAGGCACAGTGAATCCGCCTTCCCGAAGTGCTCTGAAATATTTTGCCGAATGCCGTATTTTTGGCGGTTTTTTGGCGTGCGGTTTGGTACAATTCCCCCAAAAGCGGCTTTGACGCCGAGAAAGAAGGAGAGATTGCCATGACTGCAGAAGAACAGAGAAAGATCGCCTATGGATATATCTATGGCACCGACGGGCTTCCCGAGAACGAAAAGAAGGGCTGGGAGCTCATGCGTGCCGCCGCCGATGCGGGAGATGCCACCGCCGCCTCATCGATGGCAGGGCACCTCGCCGAAAGCGAACCCGAAGCGGCGCTCGCCTACTTCAAGCAGAGCGGAAGCGCACCCAATACCCTCTATCTCAAAATCTTGTATCTCGCAGCCCTCAAGACGCCTACCAGGGCGAGGGAATATTGGGCTGCATCGAAGAGCGTCACCCCCGACCGCGACGGGCTTTGGTACTGCGCCAAACTCTTACATATCGCCGACCCCTCGGACATGGGGTACACGGAACTGCTCTCCCGCGCCGCATCGCTGGGTTCGCAGCTTCTCACCGACGAGGACTACGCCGCCTGCGGAAGGGCGCGGGGCGTCGTCATCGGACGGGAGGAATTTGAGCGCTTCGCCAAGGCGGATCAAGCGCACGAGCGCTATTTCTTCTCCCACATCGCCAAGGACGAGAGCATGGCGCGCGCCCTCGTGGAGGCAAATCTCGGCGAAAAGGAAGCCGAGAGACTGCTCGGCAAGGACGTCATCGCCAAGATCAAGGGCATGCAGCCCGAGGTCACCCTCGAGTATGAGCCCATCTACATCCCGGGCGAGCATTTCGACGAAGTCCGGTATACCTATTCCCATCAGGAGAACGACTCCATCACCCGCCACTCCGGCTCGGGCGTGCTGTACGCTGAGGGGGAACACGACTATCTCAGGCGCAATGAACTCGTGACGCCCCTCTTCCTTCGCCGGAAGGAGGAATCCTATTCCTTCTACGGCAACGAGCCCGTGCCCGAAGATGCCCGCATCCGCGTCTCCGTCCCCGACATGGAAGCCATGGAGGAGGAGATCTTCAAAAAGAATGTCCGCAATGCGCTGCAAAGCGCAACGACCGCCGTGGAGATGGCTTTAAGCAAGGAATACGATTGGTCGGTCAGCTGCATCAGCGTGAACATCGACACCGACAACTGGGTGGCGACAACCGATCTCGCCTTCGTGCCCTGCTGGTTCTTCAGCTATAAGCTCAAGGACCGCCTCGTGACCATCCGCGTCAACGCGACCACCGGTGACATCGAGTACTTCTTCGACAACCCCTTCGGCATCCGCATGAAGAAGGGGCAGACCATCGACAACCGCGTCACCAAGCGCAACAAAAAGGCGCTCAAAATCACCCTCATCACCGTCGGGTCCTTCTTCCTCGCTCTCTTCCTCCTGAGCGTCGTCCTTGGGACCCTCTCCTACTGCGACAATTCGGACGACACTTCGGCGCTGCCCGCTCCTCCCGCCGCCGAGAGCATCCTCGAAGCATAAGTCCGAAGATCCGCCATTGTGCAGGGCACCGCCCCGCCGCGACGATCACGCTACGCTCTTTCACGACCACCATTTCAAAAGCCGAGGGCAATTTGCCCCCGGCTTTCGTTTGTTCTTTGGAAAAGGTGGCGAGACCCTTACGCGATCGCAGTGAGGACCCACCGGTCATCAAGCTCTTCTACTTTGTACTGCGAGCCCTTGCCTTGGTTAATAAAGCCTTCGAGAGTTATCATCCCTGGATTGGTTATGCCTTTGTAAACTACAATTCTGCTGCCTTCGCCCGTCACGGAGAAATATTGCGGCGTACCTGCGTTTCTTCTTGAGAATGTCACCCCGGGTCCGAGAACAATTTCACCGCCATTACTTGCCGTAAACCAAACAGCCGCGTTATCCACCAAATCTAATGTGCCGCCATTTACTACGATCGTACCGCCGTCAGCTACCAGCATACGGCCGCCATTATCGCATGAGATCTTTCCTCCATTGACCGTTACCGTGCCGCCATTATAAGATTTTACCATCGTCGATTGGTACGAACTGCACCAGAATGTGCCACCGTTGATCGTAATGATGCCGCCATCGGCATTGATTGCAGCGCTATAAGGAGATGCCTTGGGGTTACCACCCTTGTATTTACCCTCGCCGTTGATCGTGATCTGCCCGCCATCGATTGCCTTGAGCATCCCTGCGGTGTAGTCGCTTGTGGTACTGCCGGGATATTGTGCTTTTACTGTGAGGTTCCCGCCGTTTTGTGCTGTCAAGGTTTCACCGTTGCTGGAAGAGGTGGCGCGGCATTGATATGTACCAAAATCAAGCTCCGCCATTCCCTCCACCACAATTTCGCCGCTAATATTGTTGCCGATCAGATTTTGCTTCAACTCCGCATGAACTTCGTAATTGGGATCTTGCAGCTTCTCCAAAAGCCCACCGAACTCCTCTACCGTCGAGGGCTCGAAGTTGACGACCTCTCTTTCGCTGCCGCAGTAGATACATTTGCCGTCGGCATCAAACGTATGTCCGCCTCTGCTTGCACAATAGTTGCCATTCGACTGGATGCAGATCACGGCAAGCGTCAACTTGCAAGACTGTTCTTGAGAGGAAGGACCCACCTCAACGGGAAGTTCCACGGTTACCTTCACGGTGCCAACGTCGTCGCCCACTTCCGGATCTTCCGCTGCCGTAAGTTCTACCCATGTTTTAGTGGGATCCGCCGCAGCCGCTCCGCCTGCTGCGGCTACATAGGTGGCGGAGTACTCCAAGTTCTCAAGAAGTTCGGTCTCTGTCCCCTCTGCCGGCGTGAGGATGACAAAATACTTTGTCTTGATGGTGCTGTAATTGGAAAGTGCGATCGAGAGTTCTACGCCGTCACCGGGGGCGATGGCGTCCAGCGTGAGCGTAGGAGCTGCGTAAGTGACCGTCCCACCGTTGAAGAACGTGGCAGATGTATTCCCCGGCACAAACCCATCCACTGTCTTGGAGATGGAGTTGTCATCCTCATCTGCGGAGTAGACGTTCGTGAGGCTGGCTGTCGCGCGCAGATCGACCTTGCCGCTCGTGACGGCGATGTCGACCTTGTCTTCACCCGTGAAGAGCGCGAGCGTGCTGCCCGTGATGAGGGTAGCGCACATCGCCGCCGTCAGCACGGAGTTCAAAATGACCTTGGTTGCTTTTTTCATTTTTCCTTCCTTTCTCCTTTCCGCGGGGGACTCGCCCCGTGGGTACTCATACTTATTTTAGCCCCCCCCCCCCCCCCCCCC
>CANQNB010000030.1 GCA_947625065.1 uncultured Clostridia bacterium
TTCTGTGCGCATCGAGGAGCTCGTCAACTATTTCTCCTACGGTTACCCCGCGCCCGAAGAGGGGGAGGCGCTCGCCGTCTCGGGGTATCTCATGGACTGCCCGTGGTCGGAGGGGCACAAGCTCGCAAGCTTCGGCATCCGCACGCAGGAGGCGTTGGCTGCGGGGGGCTTCAACAACTATACCTTCCTCATCGACGTCTCGGGTTCGATGAGTTCGCAGGTCCGCGGCACGGACATGTCCTGCCTCGATCTCGTCAAGTACGGCATCTGCAAGCTTGTCGAGGGGCTCGGCGAGAACGACCGCGTCTCCCTCGTGACCTATGCGAGCGGCACGGGCGTCGCCCTCGAACCCACCCTCGCGACCGAGCAGGGGAAGAAGGAGATCACGGAGAAGCTGAACGAGCTGCGTGCGAGCGGTTCCACGAACGGCTCGGGCGGGCTCGACCTCGCCTACCGGCAGGCGGAGAAATACAGGGATGCGGAGGGCAACAACCGCGTCATCCTGCTCACCGACGGCGACTTCAACGTGGGCATCTACGACCGTTACACGCTCAAAGAGTTCATCTCCGAAAAGGCGGATTCGGGCGTCTTTCTCTCCGTCATCGGGGTCGGGCTCGGCAACACGCGCGACGACCTCATGGAGACCCTCGCCCTCGCGGGCAACGGCAACTACGCCTACATCGACAGTCCGCTCGAGGCGGCAAAGGTCCTCAGTGAGGAACTCGCGGGCACGCTCTTTACCGTCGCGAAGGATGCGAAGGCGGGCGTGACGTTCGATCCCGCTGCAGTCGCGCGCTACCGCATCCTCGGTTACGATATGAAGACGATGACGGGCGAGGAGTTCGACGACCCCTCGAAGGACGCGGGCGAGCTCGGCAGCAACCTCACCGTCACCGTGCTCTATGAATTGGAGATGACGGAAAACGCCGATACCATGTCCGAGGATGCCCCCATCGCAACGGCAGAGATCCGCTACAAAACGCCCGACGGCGAAGGGGAGAGCCGCTCGGTCTCGGCAAGCGTCTATGCAAATTCGGGCGCGGGCGAAGACCAGACCTTTGCCGCCTGCGTGGCGGAGTTCGGGCTCATCTTGCGCGCGTCGGAGCACAGGGGCACGGCGTCCCTCCTCTCCGTGCTCGACCGCCTCGAAGCGCTGCGGGACTATCTCTCGCGCGATGCCTACAAGGAGGAATTCGCCGACCTCGTCCGAATGGCGATCGCGAGCGAAGCGTACGGCGGCTGACCGCACTGCGCGTCCTCTTGCGGAAGTTCTGAAAAAATTTGAAAAACCCGCTTCAAACGCTTGACAGCGGACGGGGTGCGGTACTATACTGATGGCAGATCTCTTCCCGCAGCGCGGCGAAGGGAGAACAAAACAATTCTTTGGGGCGGAGTGAAAGTCTCCACCGGCAGTAAAGTCTGCGAAGCCCTTTTGGGCCCGAACGGGTGCGATTCCCGTACCGACGGTATAGTCCGGATGAGAAAAGACAAAGCGTGTATTTGCGCGCCCCCATGCAGACATGGGGGCGTCCTTTCTTGTCTGAGGGGAAGAATTCCGCCCATCGGAGGAGGACCATGAAACAAAGCGGAAGGTATTTCAGTTCCACGCGCATCGCGATGATCGCGCTCTTTTCTGCGCTCGCGGGCGTGCTCCACGCGTTCGGCAAGTTCCCGCTGCCGTTCGCGTTCCCGGGGTTTCTAGAATTCGACTTTTCGGACATCCCGCTCTTCATCGGGACGTTTGCGCTCGGACCGCTCTCGGGCTGCATCATCGTCGTCGTGAAGCTGCTCGTCAAGCTCGTCTGCGTCGGCACAGCCAATGCCTTCGTCGGGGAACTCGCCAACCTCCTCATCGGGTTTGGGTTCGTCATTCCCGCGGGGCTCATCTATCAGCGCCACAAGACGCGCAAGGGGGCTGCCGTTGCCCTCGCCGTAGGCTCTGTCTGTTCGGTCGCCGTCGCCATCCTCGCCAACCGGTTTCTCCTCATCCCGTTCTATGTCTACATCATGTTCAACGGGAGCTGGGACCCTCTGCTCGGCATGATGCGCAGCCTCTTCCCCGCGATCACCGAGGGCAGTTTTTATACCTATTACCTGTGGGTGTCGGTGCTCCCCTTCAACCTGATGCGCTGTCTGATCGCGAGCCTCGTCTGCTTCTTCATCTATAAACACATCTCGCGCGCGATCGGAAAACTCGACCGCAAGCTCGCCCCCAAGGAGGGGAAGGAGGGCGCGGCTGCGTGGCGCGACCTCGCCGTCCTGCTCGTGTTTGTGGGCGTCGTGCTCCTCATCACCCTCTTCGCCCTGCTCCGTTATTTCCTCTGGAGCTGAGATCGCCCTGCCCGCATCCCCCGCGGGCAATTTTTTTGCCGTCCCTCCGAAAGGGCGCCGTAAAAATTGCCGTCAAACGGTTGACTTTTTCGGCGAAATGGAATAAACTGATAGAGAATCAAAAAAAGGAGGAAGATGTCTCGTGAAAGGACGAAGTAGCGGCGGAGATCCATGCAGGCTGCGCGGTTTCGCGGGGCAAATTCCCGCATAGCTTCACGCAGCTCTGTCTCCGTCTGTCCGTTCAGATGATTTGTTTCGGAGGTAGAGTTTATGAGAGAGGAACTGAAGCAATTCCTTGCCGGTGAGGGCAAGGACTATCATCGCGCTGCCGCCTTGGTGAAGGACCCCAAGGAGGCGGCGTCTGTTTTGTCGGAACTTGCGGAGGAGGACGTCATTCCCTTCTGCCATGCCCTCGACAACGACTTTCTTGCGGACGTGCTCGTCCTGCTCGAACCCGCCCTGCAGGCGACCATCGTTGCGGGGCTGCATGACGACGAGCTGCAGGAGGTCATGGAGGACGTCTCGGTCGACGACACCGTCGACATCATCGAGGACCTGCCCGAGGAGGTCGCGCTCCGCATCACGGAGGAGGACGAGATCTTCGCCCTGCTCAAAGAGAAGAACTTTCCTGTGCTCAAACCGCTGCTCTCCTCGATGAACGAGACCGACCTCGCCGAGGTGTTCGACCGCGCCAAGCGGGAGGAACTCCCCATCCTCTTCCGCATCCTGCCCAAGGATCTTGCGGCGGAGGTGTTCGTCGAACTCGACAGCGACAAGCAGGAGGCGCTCCTCAAACGGCTGTCCGACACCGAGATCAAGGCGGTCATGGAGGAGCTCTTCCTCGACGATACGGTCGACCTCGTGGAGGAGATGCCATCCACCGTCGTCAAGCGTCTTCTCGCCCTCAGCGACAGCGAAACCCGCGCCTATATCAATGAGATCCTCAAGTACCCCAAGGACAGTGCGGGCTCCATCATGACGATCGAGTTCGTGCGTTTCCTGCCTACCATGTCCGTGGAGGAGGCGTTCGCGCACATCCGCGAGCAGGCGATTGACAAGGAGACCATCTACACTTGTTACGTCACGGATATGTCCAATAAACTCATCGGGCTCGTGACGGCGAAGGACCTTATGCTCGCCCCGCAGGGCGCGCTCATCTCCGACATCATGGAGGACAACGTCATCTACGTCGGCACCCTCGAGGACAAGGAGGAGGTCGCCCACAAGATCTCCGACTACGGCTTCCTTGCGATGCCCGTCGTCGACATCGAGCGCAGGCTCGTCGGCATCGTCACCGTCGACGATGCAATGGACGTCATCGAAGAGGAGACGACCGAGGATCTCGAGAAGATGGCAGGTATCGTCCACGAGGACACGCCCTACCTCAAAACGAGCGTCTTCTCGATCTGGAAGAACCGCGTGCCGTGGCTGCTCGTGCTCATGGTCTCGGCGACGTTCACGGGGCTCATCCTCAACAAGTTCGAATCGATGCTCTCGGGCGTGCTCGTCGCGTGCATCCCCATGCTCATGGATACGGGCGGCAACTCGGGCTCGCAGGCATCGGTCACGGTCATCCGCGCGCTCGCGCTCGGGGAGCTCACGACGAAGGATGCGGGCAAGGTGCTTTGGAAGGAGCTCCGCGCCTCCCTCCTCCTCGCTTTGACGCTCGCCGCCGCCTGCTTCGCCAAGCTCATGCTCATCGACAGGCTCCTCTTTCAGAACACGGGCTACACGCCGCTGCTGTGCGCCGTCGTCGCCCTCGCGATGTTCTGCACCATCATCGTCGCAAAGTTTGTCGGCTGCATGCTGCCGCTGCTCGTCAAGAAGTGCAAGCTCGACCCTGCCGCCGTCGCTTCGCCCTTCATCACGACCATCGTCGATGCAGTCTCCCTCATGATCTTCTGCGGGCTCGCCGCCCTTCTCCTTCCCGTGTGAACTTTTGCGCCTAAGGGAAGGCGTTGCGGAGAAATTTCTGCCGTGCGGCGCGCAAAAAGACGCGCGAACGGAGCCGAAGTTCACGCAAAACCCTTGCAAAAATCAGCCGTATGCGGTATAATACGATCGTATATGGCTGTTTTTTTATCACACTCCCCGTCGGAGACGGTCGCATGGGCAAAGGCGTTCGCAAAGACGCTGAGCCCGGGCGATACCGTCCTCCTCGAAGGGAACATGGGAGCGGGCAAAACGGTGCTCGCGAAGGGCATCGCCGCGGGCATGGGTATCACCGATGAGGTCACGAGCCCCACGTATGCCTATGTCAACGAGTACGGCGGCAAGCTCTTTCATTTCGACTGTTACCGCATTGCGAGCGAGGCGCAGGCATACGGGCTCGGGCTCGCCGATTACTTCGGCAGGGGCGGGGTCTGCCTCATCGAATGGGGGGAAAACATCAAGGGGCTCCTTCCCGCGGCTGTCAAGGTCGTCACGATCAAGGGGGAAGGGGAGAGCGCACGGGAGATCGGTTTTGAAGATTCTTGCGATTGATACAAGCGCCAAAAAGCTCGTCGTCGCGGCGAGGAACGATGACCGCGTCTTCGCCTGCTGCGAGGACTGCGCCATGCAGCATTCCGTCCGCCTCATGGGGGAGATCGACCGCGCTCTGGCGGAGGTCTCGCTCACGGTCGCGGCGTGCGATTTCATCGTCTGCGCCGTGGGACCGGGGTCGTTTACGGGCATCCGCATCGGCATCGCCACGGCGAAGGGGCTGTGTTTTGCCGCAGACAAAAATGCGCTCGCCGTCACTTCTCTCGAGGCGATCGCATACGCTGAAAAGGACGGGACCAAGATCGCCCTCGTCGACGCAGGGCACGGGCATGTCTATGCCCAAGGCTTCGGAGGGTGCGATCTTGCCGCTGGATTTTACTCTATCGAAGAGGTGCTTTCCGCGCGCGATGCATCGGGCGCCGTTCTGCTCTCTTCCGAAGAGGTGGAGGGCGTTGAGACAAAGCGTGTGGACGTTGCGGCGGGGCTGCTCCGTGCTGCGGAGGAGCTTTCATGTCGCGTCGGTCCTTCTGCGGGGCTCGCCGCCGTCTACCTGCGCAAATCCAATGCGGAGGAGGGACGATGATGCTGAGGGAATGGCGGATGGAGGATCTCGACGAAATCGCCGCGCTCGAAGCGGAGTGCTTTTCCGACCCGTGGACGCGCAGGATGCTCGCCGATTCCTTCCTCTCGGGGCGGTTTTACGGGGTCCTCATCGAGGAGGACGGCACCGTCGTTGCATACGGCGGGGTCGGCATCGCCTTCGACGAGGCGGAGATCCAGCTCATCGCGGTGAGCGAGATGTACCGCCGCTGCGGGAGGGGGAGGATGATCCTCGAAGAGCTCCTCCGCGAGGCGGAACGGCGGGGGGCGAAACAGGCGTTTTTAGAGGTCCGCGTCTCCAATGCGAGCGCGCAGATCCTCTACTTGAAGAGCGGATTTACGGGGCTGTATTGCCGCACCCGCTACTATGCGGACGGGGAGGATGCCGTCGTCATGAAGAAGGAGCTCGGTTGAACGTTTGCTTTCTGCAAAGGGGGGAAGGGGAGGACCTCGTGATGTTGCACGGGTACCTCTCCTGCAAGGAAAGTTTCCTCCCGCAGATCGACTATTTTTCGCGGTTCTACCGCGTTACCGCACTCGACTTCCCGGGCATGGGTGGGGCGGATGCGCTCGAAGAGGCGTATTCCGTCGGCGACTACGCCGACTGGACGGAGCGCGCTTTCAAAGAACTCGGCATCACGTTCCCCCTGCTCATGGCGCATTCGTTCGGCGGACGGGTCTCCATCAAACTGCTCGCGCGCGGGCACGCAAAGAGCGCCGTCCTCTGCGGGTGCGCGGGGGTCCGCCGCAGGAGCGCGTCCTATCATCTGCGCGTCGGAGCATATAAATTCGTCAAAAAATTCGCCCCCGCCTATGCGGAGAGAGCATTCGGGAGCGAGGACTATAAGGGGCTTCCGCCCGTCATGCGCGAGAGCTTCAAAAAGATCGTGAACGAGGACCTCCGCGGGGAGGCGAAGCGCATCGTGCGCCCCGTTCTCTTCATCAACGGCGAAAACGACAGGGAGACCCCCGTGTCGTCCGCAAAAATTTTACATGCGTGCGTTAAAGGATCGCGGCTCGTCATTCTGCGCGGCTGCGGGCACTTTGCACATCTCGACGATCCGCTTGCCTTCCAGCTTGCGGCAGAGGAGTTTTATCATGAGGATTGAAGTCTATCTGCTCTCTGCGCTCTACGCGCTCGTGCTCGGCGCACTGTTCGTGCCCGCTTCGCAGCCCCTGCTCGGCGTCCTGCAGCAGGAGGGGTACAGCGGCTGCGCGCTCATCCGCTGGTTTTACCGTTGGAAGAACGAGGTTTTGCGCAGATACTGGCTGCTCGCCCTCTGTGCCGTTCTCATCACCGCGCTCTTTGCGCTGTGCTTCTCCTTCGGCGGCGTTGAGATCGCCGTCATCGTCGCGATGATCGGCTACGAGGGGCTGCTCGCCCTCTTCCTGTTTGCTTCGCGCAGCGCGCTCAAAGTTCCGCTCAAATGGACGGCGCGCATCATCCGCCTCTCCGTCTGCTATGCATTGCTCATTGCAGCGGTTTGCTTGGGCGTCTTCTTGGGCATGGGTGCCATTGCGGAGGTCATCGGGCACGATCTTGCCCGCATCCTCCTGCGCGCCGTGCCCCTCGGCGTCCTCCCGCTTTGTCTTCCCGTCCTCCTTGCGGGGGCGAACGGGATGATGAAGTGCTACGAGATCCCGCACACCGCGCGCTTTGTGCGGCAGGCGAAGGAGAAACTTGCCGCGAGCGATTGCGTCAAGGTCGGCATCACGGGCTCCTTCGGCAAGACGAGCGTCAAGCACTTCGCTGCGGCGATGCTCTCGCAGAAATTCCGCGTGATCGCGACCCCCGCCTCCTACAACACCCCCGCGGGCATCGCAAAATGCGTGAATGACGGTGGGCTCGGCTGCGACGTTTTCCTCGCCGAGATGGGGGCGCGGAAGAGGGGAGACATCGCGGAGCTTGCGGACATGGTATGCCCGTCTTACGCCATCATCACGGGGATCTGCCCCCAACATCTCGAGACGTTCGGCTCCCTCGAAGCCATCAAAAAGGAGAAAGGCGTGCTCGCGGAACGCGCAGAAAAGGTCGTTCTCGGAAGGACGGCGGCGGACCTTCCCGGTGCGGAGACCGCCTTCGTCGAGGGGCGGGACTTCGACGCGCAAAACGTCGTATGCACGGCGGAGGGGACGGAGTTCGATCTCACGATCGGCGGGGAGTGCGTGCATATCCGCACCGCCCTCCTCGGCAGGCACAGCGCAGAGGACGTTGCCATCGCCGCCGCGCTCTGCCACCTTCTCGGCATGCTGCCCTCGGAGATCGCCCAAGCCGCGGCGCGCCTCAAACCCGTGGAGCACAGGCTGGAACATCTGACCGGGGCGAACGGCGTGCACATCCTCGACGATTCCTACAATTCGAACGTCGCGGGGGCGAAGGACGCCGTGGACACCCTCCGCCTCTTCGGGGGGAAGAAGTTCGTCGTGACGCCGGGGCTCGTGGAGCTCGGGGAGCTTGCGGAAAGTGCGAACGGGGAGCTCGGCGAGAGCTTCGTCGGGCTCGACGGGGTCATCCTCGTGGGCGAGACCCTCGTTCTCTCTGTGCGGCAAGGGTATCTCGGCGCCGGCGGGGAGGAAGAGGCGCTCACGATCGTTCCCACCCTGCAAAAGGCGCAGGAGTTCCTCGCGAAGGAGCTCGGGGAGGGCGACGCGGTGCTCTTCCTCAACGACCTGCCCGATAAGTATCTGTAACGGAGGAAGTTCAAAACTCCATCATGACGCCCCGCGCCGCGGGGAGACGGACACCAAAGAAGAAAAATTTCTTCGGAGGTGTTTTTTATGCCCAAAACTGTTGCCGTCTTTTTCGGCGGAAGGTCCAACGAGCGCGAGATCTCCGTCATCACGGGGATGCTCGCCGTCAACCTCCTGCGGCACTCGCAGTACCGCGTTTTGCCCGTCTATCTGCTGCCCGAGGGAGGCATGGCGACGGGGGACTTCCGCGGTCCGGGCGACTTCAAACAGGGCGCCCGCACCAAGCTGCTCCCCGTCCGTCTCGACGGGCGGCGGCTCCTCCGCGCAGGGCGGAAGAGGGCGATAGCGGAGATCGACTGCGCCCTCAACTGCTGCCACGGCGGCATGGGGGAGGACGGCACGCTCTCCGCACTGCTGCACTTCCACGGCATCCCCTTGGCATCGCCGGGGGCACCCATGTCCGCGGTCTTCATGGATAAAACCCTCTCGAAGATCGCGGCGAAGGGGCTCGGCATCCCGACGGCGCCCTCCTTTTCGGTGACTGAGCGGGAGTGGCTCTGCGGGCAGGACGCCGTCCTTTCGAAGGCGGAAGCGCTCGGCTACCCCGTTGTCATCAAGCCCGCGCGGCTCGGTTCGAGCATCGGCATCAAGGTCGCCCGCGACAGCGCGGAATTTTCCGCGGCGATGGAGCTCGCCTTCCGTCTCGACAGCGGCGCGCTCGTCGAGGAGTACTTCGCCCGCAAGCGGGACATCAACTGCGCCGCCTGCATCCGAAACGGCACCCTCGTGCTCTCCCCCCTCGAGGAGGTGTTCTCCGATGCGGACATCCTCACCTTTTCGGAGAAGTACGAGGGGAAGGGGGAGCGGCGGAGCCGGCTGCCTGCCGAACTGCCCGAAGAGCTCGCAGAGCGCATCCGCCTCTATACACGGACCATCTACACCGCCTTCGGAGGGAAGGGGGTGGTGCGGGCAGACTTTCTCGTCGTGGACGGGGAGGTCTACTTCAACGAGCTCAACACGGTGCCGGGTTCCCTTGCCTGCTATCTGTTCGCGAAGAGCCTCTCCGAGAGCCGCAACTTTCTCGTCTCTCTCGTGACGGAGACGTTAAACGAGGCACCCATGTCCAAGGAGGTGCTCTCAACGGGCATTCTCGACGCCCCATTGTTCATGGGGAAGGGCAAGCGGTAAATCGCAAAAAAATAGGGGGCTGCGCCATGGCGCAGCCCCGTTTTATATCAGATCATTTGCGCCTGCGCGTCAGGGAGAGCACGATGAAGAGGTAGCGCAGGAAGTAGACGAGGGAGATGAGCAGAGAGGCGACGTATGTCATCGCGGCGGCGGAGAGCACCTTCTTCGCGCCGGGAAGTTCGTCCTCCGTGAGGATGCCCTCCTGCACGAGCATCTTCTTCGCGCGGGAGGAGGCGTTGAACTCGACGGGCAGGGTGACGAGCATAAAGAGGGTGGAGAGGGAATACAGCCCGATGCCGACGTACATCATGATCTGCCCCGCGGGGGAACCCGTCGCCGCGAACAGGAAGACGTCGAGCAGGATCCCGAGCAGGATGAGGGGAAGGGCAAGCCGCGAGCCGATGTTTGCGAGTGGCACGAGGACGTTGCGGATCTTGTAGGGCAGGTACCCCGTCTGTTTCTGCATGACGTGCCCGATCTCGTGCGCCGCGACGGCAACTGCCGCGACGGACGCCGAGTCGTAGGTGCTCTCCGAGAGATTGACCTTCCTCTTTGCGGGGTGATAGTGGTCGGAGAGGGTGCCGCGCACGCGGTCGACGGTGATGTCGCTCACCCCGTTTGCCCGCAGGAGACGGACGGCAGCGTCGTACCCTGTCATGCGGGAGGAATTGGGGACGGCGTCAAACGCACGGTAGGTCGAGTGGACCCGCGCGCTCGCTGCCGACGAGAGGGCGAGCAGGGGGACGAGGATGAGCAGAAAAAGCAAATAATCCATGATAATACCTCATGGTTATTGTACCACGTTTGCGCGGAAATACAACGGTTTTCATGATTTTTTCACCGAAGACGGGCGCCGCCCCGCCCGCTTGCGGAGGGGAAGCGGGCGGGGCGGCGGGGGGCGGAGAGGTCAGAAATAAAAGAGCTCTTCGAACTTTTTGTCGAGTGCGATGCACAAGATGAGCGCGAGCTTGGCGGTGGGGCAGTACTGTCCCGTCTCGATGGAGCTGATCGTGTTGCGGGAGACGCCCACCATGGCGGCAAGTTCCCCCTGCGAGAGCCCCTTCTGTGCGCGGATCTCTTTGAGCCGGTTGTGTAAGATGAGTTGATCGTTCATGTTCCGCCTCAAACGTGGATGCCGCACAGCCCGAGGATCCAGAAGACCCAATAGATGGCAGTACACGCCGTAATCAGGACGGCGCAGACGGTAAAGACGATCTTTATCGCTCTCTTCTCCGTGAAGCACGCCTGCACGATGTTCTGCGCCGCCAGCCCCGTAAACAAAATACAGAAGAGCTCGGGCGTGAATTCGTCGCTCGTGAAGATTTTGGAGAACATGATGACGATGCAGGCAAATTCCATGGCGAGAAACGCCGCATAGTTCGCCCACTGCATGCGCCCGCGCTGCCGCTCGTCGCCGTTTTCGTTCTCGCTCCGCGCCCGCGAGAGGATCTCCTCCCGCGAGAGCTCCTTCTCGCCCTCCCGCTGCCCTTCCTCGGGCACGTCCCTCTTCTCTTCTTCCATAATCGCTCTCCTCTGCCAAGTTTGCTTGGCAACTACATGGTACCACTGCCAAGTATACTTGTCAAGCGTTTTTTGAAAAATTCCTCGGAATTTCTTGCCAAGCGCGCAAAAATTTGCTATACTCATGCTATGGCAAAGAACGGTTTTACCGATAAAGTGAAGATCACGCTCAAAGCGGGCGACGGCGGCGACGGCATGAACTCCTTCAAGGCGTATAAGGGCAAGCCCGCCTGCGGTCCCGACGGCGGCGACGGCGGCGACGGCGGAGACGTCGTTTTCGTCGGCGACAAGAACATGCACGACCTCCTTTCCTTCCGCTATACGGCGAAGTATTTCGCGGGGAACGGCGAGCGCGGCGGCTCCAACCAGTGCACCGGGAAGCGGGGCGCCGACATCGTCGTCAAAGTCCCTTGCGGCACCCTCATCCGCGACATGGATACAGGCAAAGTGGTCTGCGACGTCTACGAGGACGGGGAGACGCACGTCATTCTGCGGGGCGGAAGAGGGGGAAAGGGCAACGTCCGCTTTACGACGGCGCGCCGCCATGCCCCCGACTTCGCACAAAAGGGGCAGCAGGTCAGCCCGCACGCCGTCATCCTCGAAATGAAGGTCATCGCCGATGTCGGTCTCGTCGGCTTCCCCAACGTGGGCAAGAGCACCCTGCTCTCTAAGATCTCGGCGGCGAAGCCCAAGATCGCCGACTACCATTTCACCACCCTCTCGCCCAACCTCGGCGTCGTCCGCTACTACGACGAGAGCTTTATCGCGGCGGACATCCCCGGGCTCATCGAGGGCGCTGCGGAGGGGGCGGGTCTCGGACATGCCTTCCTCCGGCACATCGAACGCACCCGCATGCTCGTCCATGTCGTCGACATCTCGGGGGTGGAAGGGCGCGACCCGCTGCGGGACTTCGAGACGATCAACGCCGAGCTGAAAAGCTATTCGGAGAAGCTCGCCTCCCTCCCCATGCTCGTTGCGCTCAACAAGTGCGACATCGCAGGCGCGGAGGAGAACCTGAAAAAATTCAAAAAGAAATACGGCAAAAAGTACGGGATCTTCGAGATGTCCGCCCTGCTGCATGAGGGGACGGAGGAGCTCGTCAAAAGCATCGCCGAGGAGCTCAGAACGCTCCCGCCCGCCGAGCGCATTCCCGCCGACGAATTCGAGTTCGAAGAGGAGGACAACACGCAGTACGAGATCTTCCGCGATGAGAACGGCGCCTACGTTGTGGTGGGGGGTCTCGTGGACATGCTATGCCGTAACGTGGTCCTGAATAATCCCGAGTCGATGAATTACTTCCAGCGCGTCCTCAAATTGCGCGGGGTCTTCAAGGAGCTCGAGAAGAAAGGCTGCACGGCGGGCGACACCGTCGTCGTCGGCGAAGTGGAGTTCGAATACGTCGTTTGACCCTTTCCCCAAAAGGCGAAATTAACAAGGAGAAAATCACTATGTTTACATCCAAGCAACGCGCAAATCTCAGGTCGATGGCATCGACGCTCAAACCCCTCGGGCAGGTGGGCAAGGAGGGGATCACGGAGACCGTCGTCGCCTCCCTCTCCGACGCACTCGAAGCTCACGAGCTCATCAAGGTGACCCTTCTCCCCGCTGCGGGGGAAGACGGCGTCAACATCGCCGAGAATCTTGCCGACCTGCTCGGCGCGGAAGTCGTGGCGGTCATCGGCAGAAAGGCGATCTTCTACCGGAGGTCCTCCCGCGAGGGGTTTGCCCATATCCTCTTTTGACGGTGCGCGTTCCCGGAGGACCGCAAGGTCAGCTTTCGCTGCCGAAATCCTTTCGGCAGACAGGAAAAATTTGACGTAAATACTTGTATTTCGCCGTGAAGTATGGTACAATATTCAAGAAGCAATCCCATAAAAAGGGAAATATGGAGGAAGTAATAATGCAATATTCTCGCGAAGTGGAAGAGATGATTTGCGTGGCGAAGGGACCGAAGCACGATCCCGCGCCCATTCCCGAAGAGGGCAAATGGGTGTGCGCGAAGCAGATCACGGACATCAGCGGCTTTACGCACGGCATCGGCTGGTGCGCGCCGCAGCAGGGTGCGTGCAAACTCACCCTCAACGTCAAGAAGGGCGTCATTCAGGAGGCGCTCGTCGAGACCATCGGCTGCTCCGGCATGACCCATTCGGCGGCGATGGCGGCGGAGATCCTGCCCCACAAGACCATTCTCGAAGCGCTCAACACCGACCTCGTGTGCGACGCGATCAACACCGCGATGCGCGAGCTGTTCCTCCAGATCGTGTACGGAAGAACGCAGTCGGCTTTCTCCGATGACGGGCTCGTCGTCGGCGCGGGGCTCGAGGACCTCGGCAAGGGCTTGAGGTCTCAGGTGGGTACCATGTACGGGACTGCGGCGAAGGGCGTGCGCTATCTTGAGATGGCGGAGGGCTATG
>CANQNB010000031.1 GCA_947625065.1 uncultured Clostridia bacterium
GGATGTCGACGCCGCAGATTTCGTTTTTGCACTCCTCTCCTCGGGCATGGTACACGCCGATTGCTTCTCGGTCATGCCTTCGGACGCGATCCTCGGCATCTTCCGCCGCGACCTCGTCCGCCTCATGAAGGAGCTCAAGCCCGGCTTTTTGCGCTTCCCCGGCGGGTGCGTCGTAGAGGGGAACAGCCTCGCCAACCGGTATCTCTGGAAGGAGTCGGTGGGGCAGACGGAGCGCCGCCGCCAGAACTGGAACCGCTGGGCGGTGCATGCGACCTGCCCCGAGAACAACTTCCGCACTCCCTTCTCCCACTACGGGCAGACGCTCGGCGTAGGGTATTACGAATATTTCCGCCTCGCGGAGTACCTCGGCTGCAAGCCCCTCCCCGTCGTCTCGGTGGGTATCGCCTGCCAGTATATGTCGACGGAGTTCGTCCCCGTGGACGACCCCGAGTTCGAGACCTACATCCAGGAGGCGCTCGATCTCATCGAATTCGCCAACGGCGGCACCGACACGATGTGGGGGAAATTGCGTGCCGACCTCGGGCACCCCGCCCCCTTCGGCCTGGAGCTGCTCGGCGTGGGCAATGAGCAGTGGGAGGATTCCCCCGTGCAGAAGGACGGCGTCGCCCGTCCCAACGAGTTCTACCGCCGCTTCGAGATCTTCGAGAGGAGGATCCACGAGAAGTACCCCAAGATCAAGATCGTGGGCACGGTGGGTCCGACCTTCGAGACCCCGTCCTATGAGGATGCGTGGAAGTGGACGAGGGAAAAGCTCGCAGAGAACCCCGACTTCGTGTATTGCTCCGACGAGCACTTTTACGTCCCGCCGCAGTGGCTCTACGACCATGTGAACGTGTACGATTCCTACCCCCGCGAGGGGAAGGTGTATGCGGGCGAATATGCCGCGCACGTCCCCGGCTCGGGCTGCGCCCTCTTCAACGCGCCGCAGGCGAACTGCTGGGAGGGCGCCCTTGCAGAGGCGGCGTTCATGACGGGGATGGAGCGCAATTCCGACGTCGTCCTGATGAGATCTTACGCCCCGCTCTTCGGCAGGCTCGGCTACACCGAGTGGAGCCCGGACATGATCTGGTTCAACGGAAGGAGCTCCTACGCGACGGCAAATTACTACGTCCAGATGCTGTACAGTCTGTACACGGGAGACGTTGCGATGCCCGCTGTCACGGACATGGGTGGCACGTACGCGTCCGCGACCGAGCGCGAGAACTTCATTTTCCTCAAAGTCGTGAACGCGACGGACGACGAAGCGGAGGCGGAGATCGAGGGAGATTTCGACTTCGGCGAGCTCAACCAGATCATCCGTCTGCAGGGGGAACTCTCCGACTACAACACGATGGAGGAGCCCGACAAGATCATCCCCATCAACGTCGCCCCGTCGGCGGCGCGCTCCGTCACCCTCCCGCCGCACAGTTTCAGCGTGCTCGTGTTCAGAAGATAAAAAATGGGGAAAGAAAAGAGCGGTCTTGCTCCGCGCCGTGCGAAAAAAATCGTTGCACGGCGCGTTTTCGCTTTACAAAACGCGCGCAGACCATTATAATAATGTCATGATTGCTTTGGCGAAGGACTGGAAGGAATATTCCGTGATCGCGACGGGCGGCGGCTATAAGCTCGAACGGTGGGGGGACGTGGTGCTGCTGCGCCCCGACCCGCAGGTCATCTGGCAGCCGCAGCGCGACCTCTTCGCCTACCCGGGCATCTCCGCCGTCTATCACAGGAGCGACAAGGGCGGCGGCGGATGGGAATACAGAAAGCCCATGCCCGAGAGCTGGCAGATCGGCTACCGCGACCTCACTTTTAAGATCAAGCCGATGGGCTTCAAGCACACGGGGCTGTTCCCCGAGCAAGCCGTGCATTGGGACAAGCTCTCTTCCCTCGTCCGCGGGGCGAAGAGACCGGTCAAAGTGCTCAACCTCTTTGCCTACACGGGCGGGGCGACGGTCGCGCTCGCCAAGGCGGGGGCAGAAGTCGTCCATGTCGACGCCGCCAAGGGCATGGTCGAGCGGGCGGGCGAAAATGCGCGTCTCTCGGGCATTCCCGGGGGCATCCGCTACATCGTCGACGACTGCAAAAAATTCGTCCTGCGCGAACTGCGCCGCGGGAACCGCTACGACGGGATCGTCATGGACCCTCCCTCCTACGGCAGGGGACCGGGCGGCGAGATGTGGAAGATCGAAACGGAGCTCTATCCCTTCGTCTCCCTCTGCGCGGGGCTGCTGTCGGACGATCCGCTCTTCTTTCTCATCAACAGTTACACCACGGGCTTGCAGCCCGCCGTCCTCTCCAACATCCTCTCGCTCTGTCTGCGGGGGAGAGAGGGGAGCATCGACTCGTACGAGGTCGGGCTTCCCACGGAGGAGGGCATCGCGCTCCCCTGCGGGGCGGGAGGGATCTATCTCCATGAATCAGACCTATGAGCCCGTCATCCTCTATGAGGACAACCACATCCTCGTCGTGCTGAAGGAGCAGAACCTCGCGTCCTGCCCCGACGAGACGGGCGACGACAACCTTCTCGATCTGCTCAAAGAGTATATCCGAGTCAAATATGCCAAGAAGGGCAACGTCTTTCTCGGGCTCGTGCACCGTCTCGACCGTCCCACGGGCGGCGTGATGGTCTTCGCCAAGACGAGCAAGGCGGCGGCGCGCCTCTCCGCACAGATGAAGGAGGGGGACTTCGAGAAGCGCTATCTCACCGTGCTGTGCGGCTCGCCCGACGAAAAGAGCGGACGGCTCATCAACTATCTCAAAAAGAACGCCGTCAACAACACGGTGTACATCTCCACGCAGGCGACGGAGGGCGCCAAAGAGGCGGTGCTCGACTACGCCGTCCTCGAAGAGAAGGGGGGCTACGCGCTGGCGGAGATCAAACTGCATACGGGCAGGAGCCACCAGATCCGCGTCCAGATGGCGGGCATCGGCTGCCCCGTATACGGCGATGTCAAGTACGGGGAGGACCGTGCCGTGCGCGGACGTCTCGCGCTCTGGGCATATTCGCTCTCCTTCACCCATCCCGTCCTCAAAGAGCGCATGCGCTTCATGGCGGAGCCGCCTGCGGGAGAAGTCCCGTGGAAAAATTTCGACGTTTCTTCCAAAGTCAAGCCCGAGTGAAGGCGAAAGTTGCATGAAATTTGCAATTTCTTACCGAAATCGCGTCTTACCGCTTGACGGAAGGGGAAATTTTGTGTAAAATATAACAGATATTCGGAAATCACGGGTATTCTACCCGTATGGAGCAAGCTACATGAGTAAAACAAGACTACGTTTGATCACGATTTTCTCCCTCGCGGTGCTCTTCGTTCTCTCGCTGAGCCTCGCAATCGGCGTCCTCCCTGTGAGAAGGGCGGCACATGCGGAAGCAAGGAATTATTCCCCTTCGAGCATCTTTTCCGCATATAACAATGCCGTTGTGAGTTCGGACAGGCCGTCCGAGAACGCGAGCGAGGAGGAGACCTATTGGGTCCAGTTCACCCTCAAAGGGGACGACGACAACGTGAGCTACCGCAAGCCCGTCGCCCTCAAATGGTTCGAGGCAGCCGAAGCCGATCCCTCCGCGGAGGATGGGGCAGCCAATCCCGGCGCCGCTAAGTACTTCACCATGAAGTTCTCCTTCCCCGCGATCAATTTCACCGAATTCGACATCGTCTTTGAGAGTGCGGAAGAGAACATCACCAAGGACGGGCAGACCACCAACAGCCTGCACTTTGTCCGCGGCACCGATCCCACGCTGCGCGTCTCCGTGCGCGACGCCTATTTCGACGAGGAGAAGGACAAGGACAGCGAGACCTTCACCGACTTCTCCTACACCAATGGGCAGGACATCACCGTCGCCCTCTCCGAATCGGGAGAGGAGAACCGCGAAGGCAACTTCGACGTGACGCTCACCGTCGGCGAAGACAGCTACACGGTCGGCTCCTTCAAAAACATCGGCGGCTACTATATCGAATGGCGCAGCTCGGGCACGTCCACCCCGCAGACGCCCATCACCTTCTCTGCGACCTTCCCCAAGACGGCAGCCTTTGAGCCCCAGACGGTGCTCATGAAGGAACTCAACGGGCAGACCTTTGAGGTCGGCAAGGACGGCGTCACCGAGAACGGCAAGCCCATGCTCGCCCTCTCCCAGAAGGTCTATCCCTTCCCTCTCGGGCAGAGATTCTCTCTCGACAGCTACATGGCGCTCAACGTCTGCTCGGGCTCCTTCACGCCCACCCGCAACTACTATATGCTCACGCGCAATGAGGACGGGAGCTTCAAAAAGCCCGCCGAGAGCGGAACAGAGGACTACAAGACCCTCACGACGTCCACCTTCTTCATGCCGACGAGCGACGAGCAGGAGGACGAGGCATACGTCTCCATCCGTTTCACCCTGAGCAACAGCGTATACAGCGATTACTATGTCTACCTCACCTGGTACGCGGCGGACACCGCTCTCGTCACGAAGGCGAACGACGGGTACATCTGCTCCAAGTGCGGCAAGGAATACACAGCGAGCGAATATGAAGCGCTTGCCGACGGCGCCGCCTGCACGGGCAAAGTGGGCGAGGGCGAAGAAGAGCAGGATTGCAGCGGCACCAAGGCGGACCTTGTCGCCGGCAGGACCGACGCATTCGACTACATCCTCGTCAACCGCCGCGCCGAGGGACCGGGCTACATCGGTGTCGAGGCTTCGGAAGAGCAAAAGACGAACGTCGCCTCCGAACAGGCTGCGGCGCTTGCCCAAGCCTATCAGGAACAGCTCGACAGGGCGGCGGAGAATGTCTCCGCGGGCGACGGCGCCTACCTCTATCTCCCGTCCCTGCGTCCGCTCATTTCGAGCGATTACGCCGACTACCGCACCCTTCGCTTCAGCGTCTACTACTACAAACCGGGCGCAACGGCGGGCAGCACCGCTTCGAGCGCGACCTCTCTGCGCTACAACAACCTCCGCATCGAGGTCGATGAAGTGGGCGAATACCGCTTCCGCGTCATCGCACAGGACGCCGCGAGCAACGCCATGAAGTACATCGACGAAGACGGCGAGCTCGTCACCCTGACCTCCTCGAACGTCTGGGACATCGATGGGATCCCCGAATTCTCCTTCTACGTCGACTACGAAGGTCCGACCATCGAGGAAGCGGGCGCGCAGAGCGACGGCTACCGCGACAGAACGTACTCCGTCTCCGACTTCGACATCGTCGCCCTCGAGGGCTACAAGAAGGAATACACCCTCTACTACCTCAATGAGACCGTGCTCAGAGAGCAGCTCGAAAAGGAGGCTGCCGAGGGCGAGACCGTCGATCTTCCCGCCTATTCCGACCTTGTCGACAACATCGACGAGTGGATCGAAAAGTTCAAGGCATGGGATGCCGCCAAGGAAGAGGACGAGCCCAAGATCCTCCGCACCATCGACAAGTACAACTCCGAATTCACCGAAGACGATGACGAGTGGGAAAGAACGGACAACGACTACGCGTGGAACCCTTCCTCCTCCCTCAGCTTCGTCCCGCAGGAGACGGGCACCTACTTCGTGAAGATCGACGTCACCGATGCCTACCTCGTCAACAAGACGACGAGCGCATACCAGGCGATCTTCATCAACAACCCGATCGAGTCTGTCTCGAGACCCACGCAGTGGCTGCAGGACAACATCGTCGCAGTCGTGCTCTTCTCGATCTCCGCAGTGCTCTTCGTTGCGATCGTCGTCCTCTTCGTCGTGAAGCCCTCCGACAAGACGGTCGAAGAGGTCGACCTCGACAAGCTCAAGGGGAGCAAGAAGGGCAAGAAGAAAGAGTGACCGAACATCTTTGGATCATGATCAAAAAACGCTGCTTCGGCAGCGTTTTTTGGTGCAAAGAAACCCCCGCAAGCGTGAGAGGGCGTTGCCTCCCCCCTTATCCCTAAGGGGGGAGGAAGACGCGGCACAGCCGCGTCAGGTAGGGGGTTGGTTTGGAAGAAGAACAGCACCTCGCCCTGCCTACGGCATCCCTTCTCGCGCGGGTGGAATCCCGCGCTCGGTCATCGTTCGCGCCTTCCGATGCGCTCACTCATGTCGCAACGCGCCAATAGTTCACTGAACTTTTGGCAAGAATGCGTTGCTCCACCCTCAAGCATAAGGGGGAGGGCGATGGTTGTTTCTCCAAAGAGACCCCTTCATGAATAAAGCCCGCGCGATTGCACAATCTGCTTGCAGGAGGAAAAACAATGGTCATTGCAAACATCATCGCGTATATCCTTGTGCTTACGGGGGCGCTGAATTGGGGGCTCTACGGCATCTTCAACTTCAACCTCGTCTCGACGATCTTCATGGGTGCGCGCTCCGTCGGCTCGATCATCACCTATTCGATCATCGCGCTCGCGGCGATCTGGCTTGTCATCTCGCCCTTCATCACGAACGGCGCACTCAAACTGCAGGGCAACCGCATGGTCAGAGAGAGCAACTGAGCACCGTCAAAAGAAGAAGCGGAACGGGCATAATCGGAGCCTGTTCCGCATTTTTTATTGTGATGACACTCTGTGATCTGAAAAAGCAAACGAAGGCGATCGTCCTCAAAGTGGACTGTGTGCAGGAGATCCGCGAGCGGCTCGCCTCGCTCGGGCTGTATGCGGGGGCGAAGGTGCTGCTCCTGCGCGTCTCTCCCCTGCGCCATACCTACCTTGTGCAGGCGGGACCGGGCATGTTCGCCATGCGGCGGGAGGTCGCGGAGCAGGTGCACGTATGGCAGATCTGATCCTCCTCGTCGGCAACCCCAATGCAGGCAAGAGCGCCCTCTTCAACCGCCTCACACACGGGCACGCGCGGGTGGGGAACTGGCACGGCGTGACGGTCGACGCCGCAGAGAAGAATTTTTCTGTCGGCGGAAAGGAAGTCACCCTTGTCGATCTGCCCGGCATTTACAGCGACGAGGGGCGGAGCATGGAGGAGAAGTTCGCCTGCCGCTACATCGCCGAAAGACCGGATGCGGCGCTCGTGTTCGTCTCGGAATGCGCGGGGGCGGAGCGCGTCCTTCCGCTCATGCATGCGCTCACCAAGGGCGGGCGAAGGTGCATGCTCGTCTTCACCAAGCGCAAACGGTTTGAGAGAGAGGGAGGCTCGCTCGACCGCGCCGCCATCGAGAAGGCGCTCGGTGTCCCCGTCCTCTTTGCCGAAAGCGACCTCTCATCCCCGATCGCGAATATGCTCGTATCCCCGCCCCGCGAGGTGCCTGTCTCGGACATGGGTGCCTCGTTTACGCCAGTGCGCGAGGGGCTCTCCCGTCTCGACAGGGTGCTGCTCAACCCATTTTTCGGACCCGTGATCTTCCTCTCGCTCCTCCTTCTCGCCTTCTTTCTGACCTTTCGGACGGGCATGCCGGGCGATCTGATGAAGTCGGGCGTCGAGTGGTTTTTCTCCCGTTTTTTGGGCGGGTTCGCAGAGAAGATCAGCTCGCCCGTTGTGCGCAGCCTCGTGCAGGACGGCATCCTCGCGAGCCTTGGGAGCGTGCTCAGCATCCTGCCGCAGATCGCGCTCTTACATCTCTTCCTCATCCTGCTCGAAGAGAGCGGGCTCATGTCCCGCCTCGCCATCCTCGCCGACGGTACCCTCTCCCTCTTCGGACTCTCGGGCAAGGCAGTCTTTCCCCTGTTGATGGGGTTCGGCTGCACCTCGGCTGCCGTGCTCACCACCCGCGGGCTCGACGACGAGCGCATGCAGCGGCGGGTGATCGCCTGCCTGCCCTATCTCTCGTGCAGCGCCAAGCTGCCCGTCTATCTCGCCCTCGCGGGGTCCATCTTTGCCGACCCCTTTCCCGCCGTTTTGTTGCTGTATGTCTTGGGCATGGGTATGGCGTTTGTCGTCGCCCTCTTTCTGCGGGGGAAGACTTCGCCCGCCATCATGGAACTCGCCCCGCTGCAAATTCCCACGGTGCGATTTGTCGCAAAATCCTTGCTCTTTCAGATAAAACAGTTTATAATAAAGGTGGCGACCGTCGTGCTCGCCTTCTTCCTCGCGAGCTGGCTGCTCTCCTCCTTCGATTTCACTTTCCGCCTCTGTGCGGTGGAAGACAGCATGCTCGCGGCTGTCTGCGGCTGGCTCTCTTTTCTCTTTGCCCCTGCGGGGATGCGCGACTGGCGGATCACCTATGCCGCCATCTCGGGGCTCATCGCCAAGGAGAATGTCGCAGGCGCGATCGCCATGTTCTTCGGCACCTTTCCCTATGGCGCGGAGAGCGCGTTCGCCTTTGCCGTCTTCATCCTCGCCTGCTCGCCCTGCATCTCGGCGATCGTCTCGACCGCGAAGGAGATCGGCGCCCCGCGGGCTCTCCTGTATGCCGCCGTGCAGACGGTGACGGCGCTCCTCCTCTGCTACCTCGTCTACTTTTGTCTCACGGGCGGGATCGTCTTTCTCGCCGGCGCGACCGTCCTGCTGTTCGCCCTCTTCCTTCTCCGATATGAAAGCGTACACCGTAACCGAAAACACCACTCTGAGAGAGTTCACCGACGCCCATTGTCCGCAGGCGTCGATGTGTCTGCGCGCCCTCCTCAAAGCGCGCGAGGTGCGGGTCAACGGCGCAAAGACGGGAGAAGATCTTCGGCTGCGGGAGGGTGACGTCGTCGCCTACTACATGACCAAGGCGCAGGAGAGCAGACTTTCGCACGCCGTCGTCTACGCCGATGAACAGGTGCTCGTCGTCGACAAGGAGAGCGGCGTGAGTGCCGAGGCGCTCTTTGCCGAGCTCTCGGAGGGCGGTCCCTTTTCGGACGGGCTCCGCTTCGTCCACCGCATCGACCGCAACACCGAGGGGCTCATGATCTTTGCCCGCACGGAGGAGGCGTACCGCGAGCTCACGAGCTGTTTCCGTACCCGCCGCATTTGCAAAGTGTATCACGCCCTCGTGTTCGGGAGGATGCCCAAGCCGCACGACGTGCTCACCGCCCGCCTCGTCAAGGACGCTAAAAGCGCGCGCGTCCGCATTCTCCCCGCAAAGGGCAGGGAGGGGGAGGAGATCGTCACCGAGTACGAGGTCCTCGAGGAGCGCGGGGAGACCAGCCTCCTCAAAGTCACCCTGCACACGGGCAGGACGCACCAGATCCGTGCCCACCTCGCCTTCCTCGGGCACCCGCTCGTGGGGGACGAAAAGTACGGCGACTCCCGCAGAAACCGCGCTCTCCACGCCTCCCGCCAGCGGCTGCTCGCCAAGGAGCTCTCCCTGAACGCGGAGGGGTGCCTTTCCTATCTGAACGGCAGGGTGTTTTCCTCCCAAAAAGATTTGTAAAAAATTTTCCTCAAAACGCTTGACAGGGCGTTTTCTTTTGTGCTAATATATGAACAGTTATTCATATATTGATATGATGAATGTTCGAAGGAGGCAAGGATGAAGGGTTGCGACCATGAACAGCAGCACGCGATCGCCGCAGAGCGGGCGCGCGCCAACATGCCGAAGGAAGAGGAGGTCGAGCGGGTCGCCGCAAGTTTCAAGGCGATCTCCGAGCCCTCCCGCCTCAAAATTTTGTTTGCGCTCCGCCACGGCGAGATGTGCGTGGGGCACATCGTCGAGGCGGTTGGGAGCACGCAGAGTGCGGTCTCCCATCAGCTGCGCATTCTCAAAAGTTTTGGGATCGTGAGTGCGCGGCGGGACGGGCAGAACATCGCCTATGCGCTTGCAGATGAGCATGTTGTCGCCGTTCTCGAGCTCGCGTGCGCCCATCTCAAATGCAAGCTGTGACGGCACATATTTTCGATTTTGTGCCGATTTTGCCCAAAAATTTCCAAAAAAAAGACAAAAAACAGTTATTTCGATAAAAATCGAAATACCATGGAGAGTTGTTATGCAAAAAACCATTCGCATCAAAAATCTTGACTGCGCGAATTGCGCGGCAGAACTCAGCGAGGAGCTCGAGGGCATCGACGGCGTGGAGGAGGCGCATGCCGACTTCATCAACCAGCGCGTCAAGCTCGTCTGCTCCGAGGAGGCGCTCCCGAAGTGCATCGACCACATCGCCCATTTCGAGGAGGTGGAGATCATCGACGGCAACGCGCCGCAAAAGCGGGACCTCCACCTGAAAGAGGTCATCTCCATCGCGGTGAGCGCCCTCTTGTTTCTCCCCGCCCTCGTGCTGCTCCTCCTCGGTCGTGCACATTGGGTGATGTTCGGGCTCTTTCTCGCCTCCTTCGCCGCCGCGGGGTGGTCGGTTGTGTGGAACGTCATCCTCAACGTGCCCCGCATGTTCAAGGGGGGATTCCACATCCACGTTCTGCTCGACGAGAACCTGCTCATGACGGTCGCGGCGGTCGGCGCCTTCGCGATCGGGGAGCCGATGGAGGGCGCGGCGGTCATGCTGCTCTACCAGATCGGCGAGCTGTTGCAGAGCATCGCGGTCGGGAGCTCGCGCGGTGCGATCGCAAGCCTGATGTCGATGACCTGCGACACCGCCGTCCGCATCCTCGGCGAGGGGCAGGAGGAAGTCGCGCCCGAGGACCTGCTCGTCGGCGACACCGTGCTCATCCGCCGCGGCGACAGCGTGCCCGTCGACTGTAAGATCACCGAGGGGGAGACCTCCCTCGACACGAAGTCGCTCACGGGCGAGGCATATCTCAGGGAGGTCGGCATCGGCAGCGAGATCCTCGCGGGGTGCGTCAACGAGGGGAACGCCGTCAAGGCGACCGTCCTCCGCCCGAGCGGAGAGAGCGCCGTCTCCAAAATTTTGGAGCTCGTCGAAAACGCCTCCGAAAAGAAGGCAAAGCCCGAAAAGTTCATCACAAAGTTCGCGCGCATCTACACGCCCGTCGTCGTCCTGCTCGCGCTGGTCATCGCCGTGATCCCGCCCCTCTTCACGGGGTACAACTTCCCCATCTGGATCAGCCGTGCGCTCAACTTCCTCGTCATCTCCTGCCCGTGCGCGCTCATCATCTCCGTCCCGCTCACCTATTTTTCGGGCGTGGGGACGCTTGCCCGCCACGGAGTGCTCGCAAAGGGCGCCGTAGGGCTCGATGCTTTGGCGCGCGTCAAGGTCGCCGCGTTCGACAAAACGGGCACCCTCACCGAGGGGAAATTCACCGTGGCAGACGTCAAAGGAGGGGACCATGTCTTAAAGATGGCTGCAGCTGCGGAAAAAATGTCCTCCCATCCCCTCGCGCAGGCGTTCGTCGGAATCGAGGCTCCCATTCCCTCCGAGAGCGAGGAGATCGCGGGCAAAGGGGTCGCCGCCGTCGTCGACGGGAAGAAGATCCTTGTCGGCAGTCTGCGCCTCATGCAGGAGCATGGCATCGCGGCGGAGGCGGTCCGGACGCAGTCCCTTGTCGTGTACGTCGCCGAGGACGGGAAGTTCATCGGCAGCGTGGAGATCGCCGACCGTCTTCGCCCCGAAGCTGCGGAGGCGCTCGCTTCCCTCAAAAAGGCGGGGATCAAGCGCATCGCCGTGCTCACAGGGGACACGCGGGAGCGCGCCGAAGAGGTGCTTGCAGGTCTCCCCGTCGACGAGATCTGCTCCTCCCTCCTCCCCGACGAAAAGCCGCAGCGCGCGCAGTCGCTCAAAGGGGAGGGTGCCCTGCTGTACGTCGGCGACGGCATCAACGACACCCCGGTCATGGCGGCAGCGGACGTCGCCGTAGCCATGGGCGGGCTGGGGAGCGACGCGGCGATCGAGGCGAGCGATTTCGTCCTCGCGGGCGACAACCTCAACGCGCTACCCAAGGCGGTGCGGGGGGCGCGGAAGACCAAGAAGATCGTCGCAGAGAACATCGCGTTCTCCATCGCGGTCAAGATCCTGCTCATGGTGCTGTCGCTGTTCGGGTTCATCCCCCTGTGGGCGGCGGTCTTCGGCGACGTGGGCGTCATGCTCCTCGCCGTCCTCAACTCCATGCGCATGCGCGCAAAGCTCGGCTGACCGAAGCCGCGTCGGCGCGTTCAACAAAAAAAACTTACAATAGCCGCTTGCATATGAGCGGCTGTTGTGCTATAATACTGTCATGAAGCACCTCATCGACTGCGCCATGAAGCGCGAAAAATGCGACCTCGTCATCACCAACGCACGCATCTTCAACGTCTTTACGGGGGAGATCGAGAGGGGGGAACTCGCGGTCGCCGACGGCAGGATCGTCGGCATCGGAGAGGGCTTCTCGGCATACCATGTCTACGATGCGGCGGGAAAAATCGCCATTCCGGGGCTCATGGATGCGCATATCCACATTGAAAGCAGTATGCTCTCTCCCGAGGCGTGGGCGTCCCTCGCCTCCCCCCGCGGCACGACCTGTGTCATCGCCGACCCGCATGAGATCGTCAACGTGTGCGGCATCGGGGGAGGGGAGTACATCAAGGAGGCGTTTTCCCGTCTCCGCGCGGGGGATGTCATGCCCATAGATGTGTTCTTGCAGCTGCCGTCCTGCGTCCCGGCCACCCCGTTCGAGACGAGCGGCGCGGTCATCGGCGGGAGGGAGACCGAGCAGGAGATCGCCCGCCCCCTCTTTTACGGCCTCGGGGAGATGATGAACTTCCCCGCCGTGCTTGCGGGCGAAGAGGACACCCTCCGCAAACTCGCGGCGGCACAGC
>CANQNB010000032.1 GCA_947625065.1 uncultured Clostridia bacterium
ATGCGGTCGTCGTATAAGACGATTTCCTTTATCAGATAATTTACAAGCATTTGCGGCTCTGCTTTCAAGGCTTCCGCGTAATACTTCCGTATTCCCTTTTCGGTAATAACGACCGATTCTTTGGCTTGCTCTACGGCGATCATCTTTTTGAGTTCTTCCTGCCGCTCCTCATAGTTTTTGAGATATTGCGTGGTGGACTTCGTGATAACGCCCTGTGCTATCGCTTTCATCATGTTGTCGATTGCGGTTTGGACTTCTCTCTGTTCCCGTTGCAACGCCGTCAAGGTCGAATTGACGATTTACGTTCATGGTGTTTCACCAGCGAAAAGCTCACTCTTTTGAGTTGGCTTTTTAATTGCGGTGATGATTCGACTTCGTTCATGACGACACTCCCTCACCGCCTATGGCGGAGCTCCCCCTCAAGGGGCAGCCAAGATCCATCCCGTGTGGTTTCCTCTACCCGTCTTCATTTTTCTTTTCCATCGGCGAAGGCTCTTTTGAACCACGCGACGATCGCGTGGTTTTCTTATAACCTGAAAGCCCGAAATCCGTAAGGACTTCGGGCTTTGTATCAGCCTTTTACAGAGAGACTAACGTAGAGCGATTTCCGCTTTGCAGTGATCTCTTTTGCAGTCATTAAGTACGTTTATTGTATCTGCTCGCGTTGTAATAGCATGCCGCGTTCGGGTATACCACGCACATATAATACGGTCTGTAAGCCATCGGGTAGGGCGCATATGCCCCCCACCATACGCCCCTCGGCATGCATACGATCTTCCCTCTCTTGCCTGCGCCGGGGTAGCCGCCGCCCGAAGCGGGAACGCCGGTCGCCGTCCTTGCTCCCCAAGCGCCGTAGTCCTGCGGCGTACGAGCGGTCTGACCGGTCCGGCTTGCGCCGGGACGATCGCTGCCGGAAACGATGACGCCCGCCACAGTCTTCGCTTTCTCGGGAGCATCCTCGCCCGTCACGGTCTTTGCTTTCTCGGAGGCATCCTCGTCCGCCGCTGCTTCTTCGCCGTCGTCCGACGCTTGCTCACTCATTGCCTTGCGCTTTTTCAGGTGGAGAAGGATCCAGATGGAAAGCACGATGATGGCGATGATGCCCACGGCTGCGGCGGCACACACTGCCAACAACACATAAACTTCCGTTTGATTCAAGAACAACATTTTTTTACTCTCCTTTTTTCTTTTTCCTTATGACGATTTTCCATATGACCAGCATCGCGGCGCCTGCAAGCAGAACGCCTGCCGCGATCATGATGACGGGGAGATACGGGACGCTACTGCATGTGAACTCATACGTCGAAAGTCCGTTCGCCTCGAACACGATATAGTTCCCATCCCGCGTATATTCCACTTCCGCCGCTCTGCCCACGCTCCGGAACGTAAAGGCTCCTCCTCTGATTCCCTCGGGGATCAGAAGCCGCACGGTCACCTTTCCGTCGAACGGCACTTCCACGCCGTCTTTGATGAACTTCACGGTGTACCTTGTGGTGGAGTAGTCCTTTTCCCATGCCCAGACCGTACGCGCGATGTCGCTCGACGTTTCCAGCACAAGTTCCAAGGTGGGATCGAAGCCGTCCTCGCTGTCCAACATAGCGATCGGATCACCGTCGGCATCGACGATCTGTGCATGTGTCCTCAAAATGGTGAGTACAGCCGTCCTCTCGGCGACCTTCCCGAGCGCGTTGCTGAAGATCGCCTTGACGGCGTAGACCCCGGGCTCTGTCTTTTCGTTGCCCTCATAGACGACACTGACATCCTCCGGAAGTTCGCCTTGGATATAGACGCCGTGGACCTCGCCGTCATACTTGACCGTCACATTTTCGAACGTGATCCCGTTGAAATCGTATCCGTGACGAATGGATAAGGTCGCATGCATGGAAGGGATGGGATGGTAGTTCTCCGTGTCGCCCGTGAACGAGACCGTCACGCGGTAGTCCCCGACGTCGGTCTTGCCGTTGCCCTCGTAGCTCGCGCGGACGCCCTCGGGAAGCTCGCCCTCAATGGAGATGCTGTGCTCCTCGCCGTCGTAGCCCACGGTCTTACCCGGGAAGGTGACACCGGACATATCGTAGTCCGCCTTCGCGATCCTGAAGAGGAAAGTAATATCGTCCGTCGTGCCGTCTGCCCATTCGTAGTTGTTTTTATCGCTGAGCACGACGTTCACCTGATAGCCCGTCTCGTTGGCGTTTGTCTGCTGATTGCCGCTCACAGTATAGGCGGTATTCGGCGCAACGGTATAGGTTTGCACTTCGCCCGTGTAGACGAAGACCGTCTTGTCCTCGCCCGGTTTGAGCACCGTTGCCTTTGCGACCGTGTACGTTCTCTCCGCCTCGGCGAGCACGTAGTTTTCCGCATTTGCTTCCTTCAATGCGGCAGTGAACGTGTAATCCCCTGCGTTTTGGAAGGCAGCATCCGAGGGAGTTTTCAGGGCAACGTCGAGGACGAATTCCCCGTCTTGCCCGAGTCCGTGCACCGTCGCCTCGGGCATGGGTAGCTCGGAAGCGGCGTAAGTGTAGTTTCTCGCCTCCCACGTCACGGAAACCGTTGCCTTTGCGACCGTGTACGTCCTATCCGCTTCGGCGAGCGTGTAGTTTTTCGCATTTGCTTCCTTCAGCGTGGCAGTGAATGTGTAATCCCCTGCGTTCCGGAAGGCAGCCTCCGAGGGAGTTTTCAAGGCAACGTCGAGGACGAACTCCCCGTCCTGCCCGAGTCCGTGCACCGTCGCCTTGGGCATGGGTAGCTCGGAAGCGGTGTAAGTGTAACTTCTCGCCTCCCACGTCACGGAGACTGTCGCTTTCGCGATCCTGAAGAGGAAGGTCACATCGTCCGTCGTACCGTCTGCCCACTCGCAGTTGTTTTTATCGTTGAGCGCGACGTTCACCTGATAGCCCGTCTCGTTGGCATTTGTCTGCCTGTTGCCGCTCACGGTATAGGCGGCGCTCGGCGCAACCGCATAGGTTTGTTCTTCGCCCGTGTAGACAAACTCTGTCTCGTCCGCACCCGGCATTGTGACTTTCTGCTTGGTGACGGTGAGCGTCGCCGTCATGGACGCGATGGGTTCATAGTGAACGGCGTCACCCGTGAAGAGCGCCCACACCTCATATTCGCCGACATCGGTGCGCCCGTTGCCCGTATAGGTCACACGGACGCCCTCGGGAAGTTCGCTGCCGCCGATGGCGAGGCTGTGCGCCGTGCCGTCGTACTCAAAAGATCTGCCCTCAAAGGTCACGCCCGCCATGTCATAAGTTGCCTTGGCTACGGTATATTGCTTTTCGGCGCCGACGAGAATATAGTTCTTCGACTTTTCATAGCCGCTCGCAAAGGCTGCTCCGAACGTGTACTCGCCCACCTCGAGGAGCTGCCCGCCTGCGGGAGTTTTGAGCGTCACAGTCAGTGTGATCTCGCCGTCTTTCCCGAGTCCGTGCGCCGTCGCCTTGGGCATGGATAGCTCGGAAGCGGTGTAAGTGTAGCTCCTCGCCTCCCATACAACGGAGATCGTCGCCTTGGTGACGGTGAGCGTCGCCGTCATCGGAGCGATGGGTTCGTAGTGAGCGTCGTCGCCCTTGAAGGTAGCTGTCACCTCGTAATCGCCGACATCGGTGCGCCCATTGTTCGTGTATTCCACCGAAACGCCCTCGGGAAGTTTACTTCCTCCGATGGCGAGGCTGTGCTCCGTGCCGTCGTATTCGAAAGATCTGCCCCCGAACGTCACGCCTGTCATATCGTAGACCGCCTTGGTGATCGTAAGCTGCGCGGACATCGTGGCAAACTTGCCCTTGCTGTCACTGAACGTCGCCGTCACGGTATACGTCCCCGGTTCGGTCTGACCGTTCTTGTCATAGGTCACGGTAACGTCTTCGCCGGGCGTCCCGGTGATGTAGATGCTGTGCTCTTTGCCGTCGTAAGTAAAGGTACCGTCCGCGAAGGAAATGCCCTTCAGCAACCGACCGCTCTCTTTGACGGTGAGCGTCGCCTTCATGGGCGCAATGGGCTCGTAGTGAGCGTCGTCACCCGTGAAGAGCGCCCATACCTCATATTCGCCGACGTCGATGCGCCCGTTGCCCGCGTATTCCACCGAAACGCCGTCGGGAAGTTTGCTGCCGCCGACAGAGAGGCTGTGCGGCTCTCCGTCATACAGGAACTCCGCATCCTCAAACGTCACGCCCGCCATGTCATAAGTTGCCTTGGCTACGGTATATTGCTTTTGGGTGCCGACGAGAATATAGTTCTTCGACTTTTCGTAATCGCTCGCGAAGGCGGCTTCGAAGGTGTACTCACCCACCTCAAGGAGCTTTTCGCCCGCGGGAGTTTTGAGCGTGACCGTCAGTTTGATTTCGCCCTCGTCACCCGCTCCGTGCGCCGTCGCCTTGGGTATGGATAGCTCGGATCCGGTGTAAGTGTAAGAAATCTCTTCCCACCGGGCAGTGATCGTCGCCTTGGTGACGGTGAGCGTCGCCGTCATCGGAGCGATGGGTTCATAGTGAGCGTCGTCGCCCTTGAAGGTCGCCGTCACCTCGTATTCGCCGACGTCGATGCGCCTGTTGTTCGTATATTCCACATCGACGCCCTTGGGAAGTTTACTTCCTCCGATAGCGAGGCTGTGCGCCGTGCCGTCATATTCGAAAGATCCGTTCTCAAACGTCACACCCGCCATATTGTAGGTCGCCTTGGCTACGGTATATTGCTTTTGGGCGCCGGCGAGAATATAGTTTTTCGAGTTTGCGTAATCGCTCGCGAAGGCGGCTTCGAAGGTGTACTCACCCACCTCGAGGAGCTGCCCGTCCACGGGAGATTTGAGCGTGACAGTCAGAGTGATCTCGCCGTCATCGCCCGCTCCGTGCGCCGTCGCCTTGGGCATGGGTAGCTCGGATCCGGTGTAGGTGTAAGAAATCTCCTCCCATTCCACTGCGATCGTCGCCTCGGTGATGATGAGCTGCGCCGTCATCGGTTCGGGAGCTTCGTAGCGCGCTGCGTTGTCCTCGACCGTGAAGGTCGCCGTCACGGTGTAGGTGCCGACGTCTACGAACGAGTTGTCGGAGTACTCCACGGAAATGCCGCCGGGCAGCCCCGTCACGGAGAGACTGTGCGCCTTCCCGTCGTAGGTGAACGTCTTGCTCTCGAACGTCACGCCCGACATGTCGTAAGCCGTTTGGGAGACCGTGAACGAAAGGCAAGGATCTGTCCCCTCTTCCCATGCGTAGTTGGCGTCTTTGAGAGTAACTTTGACGTAGTACGTGCCCGCCTCTTTGACTTCGGAAAGGACGTCCGTGCCCTCCTCGTTCTCGGAGAAGGCGACCGCCATCGTCTTGGGATCGAAACTATGGAGGGCTTTTGTCACTTCTCCGCGGACATCCTCACCCGTATACGGGAAGGAGGCAGGCAGGAGGTAGGGCGCGGAAAGTCTGGCTTTTTCGATGGTGAATTCTGCCTCCGTGCTGTCTTTGCCCTCTGCAAAGGTGTAGTTTTTCGAAAGGAGCTTGACCGTGACGGTGTAGCTTCCCGCAGTGAGCGGCAAGCCTTCCGTGCCGAGCTGTGCGCCCGAGGAGGCATCTGCCGCATAGGTGAGCTCGTACTCCTCCCCCTCGGTGAGCACCATCTTTTCCCCGGTGAAGGAAATGTTCGGCTTGTGCTCCTTCTTGTCGTACGTGACACCTTCGATCTCCTTCAGCGTGAGCGTTAAGGGCTTAATCGTGTAGTGCGTCTCCCCGAGCGTCACCGTGTAATCGGTGTTGCCGCAGAGAACTTCCACGGTGTAGTCGCCCGCATCGGAGAAGGCATCGAGCGTCGGGAAGATGCTCTCTCCGCGTTTGAACCGATAGGAGAGCTGCAAATCGTCCCCGCTAACGACGGCGCCGTCCGTTTCGCCCTCAAAGGTGAGGGTCTCCCGATCGTGCCACTCTTCGGGGAAGGCATCGAGATAGGTGTGCCCCGTGATCGTGCCGAGGTCTAGGGTGAGCGGGCGCGAATCGATCGTGTATTCGGTCTGCCCTTCGGTCAGCTCATAATTGCTTGCAACATCGGAGGAGGTCAGTTCCACTTTGACGGTGTAGGTGCCCGCATGGACCATCTGTGCCGTGTTGACGGGGTCCGCGATGATCACGTTGTAATCAACGCCTGCCGTCAAGGTCTCATATACCGTCGTAAAGGTAATGGTGCCGTCGTTGAACTCCGTCAGCCGATCGCTCCCATCGTAGGTCGCCTTGCCGTTAGCCAAAGCAAACGTTGCCTTGATCTCCGCCTTCTCGATGTGGACGAGGTAGTAGGCGGACATCTTCTCCGTTACCTTAAAGTAGAACGGGTCGTTGAGGAGGACGGCGATGCCGTAGTAACCTGCATCCTTTACCTCCTCCACTTCCTCGCCGAGCAGTGAGAATTCGTCGACCGATTCCGGTTTCTGCGGCAGATGATAGATCGTATAGGTCGCTTCGTGGTCCGTCGGGCGGGTATCAGACTCCTCGAAGAGCCCGTCGATGCCGTACGCATTGCCGTCGTAGATGTGCGTGAGCTCCACCCACTTGTCGGAGGCGTGATTTCCCGTTGTGTCGCCGAGGTCCCCATTGAATGTAGGATAGTCCTTCTCGCGGTCGAAACCCGCATAGAGACGGGCAACGATGTAGTAGTTATCGCCGTGCGACTCGCCGGCAGTCGATGCCCAAGTCGTGTTGGCGGGGTCGGTGAGGCGGATAAGAACGTCATACACGCCTTGCTGAAAGATGGTCTTGCTCCATGCCGAATTTTCGCCCGCCTTGGGGATCGTCCCTTCGGGGCTGAAATCGTGTTCATGGTAGCCCATGACCTCGTAATCGCCGCCGATGGGGACTTCAAACTCATAGGGCGGGTCTGCCTCTTTCGGAACGTAGGAGTCGCGGGGAATGGTGACGATGCGCTTATCGACAAAGACTTCGAAGGTGAGCGTCATGCGCTCGTGGCCCTCGTAGCCCCCCTTCTCTGCCCAGAAGTCGTCGAGCGACCAGCTATCTATGTGGAACGTTGCTTTATAATTGACGCTCGGAATGCCTCTCCACCAGACGTAGCCCTCCGCGGGGGTGATGGAAACCTGATAGGTGCCCGCGTCCTTGATCTCGGAGACTGCGCTTCCGTTCCGTTCGATGGTGTATTCGATGGAGCTCGAAGAGAACACCCCGCCGAACACTTCCTCGAGGGAAATGGGCGCGCCCGTGTAGGTATACGTTATGACTTCGGAGCCGAACGTCGCCAAGGACTCTGTGAACGTGAGGTATTGCTCATCGTCCTCACCATCATATAGCATGCCCCATGAAACCTCGGTGTCTCCGTCGAGGATGAAGAGCTCAACGCCGTCTGTATAGATAAATCTGTTGACGCTTTCATTGCTCTCCTGATTCTGTGTGTAGGCCCAACCCTTCTCATAGCCTGCCGCCCCTTCCCATTCAAGGTTGGGCGTGTATCTATCTATATCATCAGACCAGCTGCTTTCGTTGGGACTCGGATACTTCGGGTCGTGGAGCTTGAGTTTGATCAGATACCGCCCCACGGCACAGGGAAGCCCTTCCGCCGTATAGTCGGCGCGGCTCGACCAATCGCCGTAGCTCATGACGTCGATATAGGGATTGTCCTCGAAGAGGGAGAAGCCAAGCCCCGAATACTGCATGGAGTAGACGTTGGAGAGCGGGACCTTGCGGGGCTGGATATTGAGAATGAAGGTGAATGTCGCCTTGCTATCCGCATTCGCGTCCACGCGCATGCCGTTGTAGATGCCCGACCAGTAATAGGTGTATTCACCCGTGCCCTCACTCTCAAACGACAACGTGATCTTGTAGTATCCCGCATCGTAGGGCACCCACTCATCGTTGATACTGTATTTCATGGCATCCCATTGCTTCTCCGACCAGTCCGCCGAGTCTTTGTCGTTGTAATACCATCTCCACGCTTTATCGTTGTAGTTGCGCCGCCATGCCTTATATTCGACCTTCATCGCGCTGCTCTTGAAGTTCTCGAAGATGCGGCTCGCGGGGAAACCGTTGTAGTCGAATGTGACAGTGAGCATGGGAACATTCCATGTGTCGTTCTGTGCGCCCTTGGGCGCGGCTTTTACCGTGTCCTCGCCATAGGTGATCTCGCCGATGTTCTGGAAGGTGGGCACGTCGAAATCGATCCTGCTCTCGCGTGCTTCCTCTTTGCTCTTCAGCGTGATGGAGAAGGGCATGGTGAAGAAGCGCTGCACAATGGCGCCGTCATCATTGTTGAGCTTTTGTTCCCAATAATAGCGGTTCCAGCGGGTCTGTTTTTCGAACTCTGTGGTGTAGTAGTTATCGTCGTCAGACCCATAGTCCCCGACCGGCGGGCGGAGATCCCCCGCATCCTCGTCCTTTTGGCCCGTTTTCGTGATGCCCGAAGCGTCAGACGTATAGTCCATCACATTCTGATAGTGTACCTGAACGAGGTTTTGGATGTCATTGCCGTTGACGTGGCCGCCTGCCCACCCGCCGATGAACTTGGTGAATTCGTCCATTCTGCCGTCGGCGGACGACTCCGTCACACACGATTGGTTGCCGAAATACCAATTCCCCGCGGGGAGCGCGGCGTCATCGTCATAATACCAACCGTCTGCGGCGACCGACCATGCGATCTCGGTGGAAAGGGTGTTGATCTGCTGCACGATTTTTCCGCTTTCGGTCTCTTTGATCCGACCGAACCAGACGGGGGCGTTGTTGTCGTACTTCTCGTCGAACTTCGCCCATTCCGTCGTCGCCGTCGCCTTGACATAGTGCGCGTCCATGCCATAGAGGAAGGTGCGGGTCTCGGTGCTCTGCAGCGTGCTGCCGCCCTCATCGTACGTCAGGAAGTTGACCTCGATCTCATAGGTGAGATAGGGCGTGTAGTCATAGCTCGGATCCTTGCCGCCCCAGTCCTCGAAACCGTTCCCTTCGTTCTCCTCCGCGTGGACGGGGAACACGTTGTAGTTGGGCATTTCAAGTTCCTTTTGCCCGCTCCCCTCTTCATAAATCGCCGCATACTTCAGATACTGCTCAAACGAGGTGCGCGACGGGGCGATAAGGAAGAAGTTCTGTTTGCCCGCCGTATACACCGTCTTGTCCTGCGGGCTGGCGTCGGGCTCCTGGCCGAAGGCATTGAGCCCGATGTCGGCGGCATCGGGAAGATACACGGTCTGCAGGTGGTCGGAGAAACGGAAGGCAGACGCCCCGATCTTTGCGATGCGGTCGGGAATGCGGATGACCGTGATATAGGTGTTCTGGAAGGCGTTGGGACCGATCTCCACCGTCTCATGATAGCTGAATTCGAAGGAGTTGATGTAGCTCACCCCGTCGTCGCTTTTTGCCTTTGCAGGCATGGAGATGAGCGTTTGATAGCGCAATGAGTTCTCCTCGATGAGGTTCAAATATTGGGGGGTGGCATCTTCATACCGGTCGACATCGGGGATATCCTTATTCCCCGCTTCGGGGAGAAGGTTGATGAAGATATACTTTGTGACATCGCCCGCGGTAAATCTGATGGCGAAGTTCTTGCCTTGCTTATGCTGCCCCTCGCCGTAGAAGTCGCTATCTTCAAATAGTTCTTCCAATTTGAGCGTGAATGTGAAATACCCATCCTTGTCGGCTGCCGTTGCCGGATTTAGCAAATAGAAGTTGTCATGCACGTCATTGCCATTGACATCCATGATCTCCCAACCAATATCCTGCGAGGGCAAATTTTCCCCTGCGGAAGTGAGCGCTTTTACGCGGAACGGGATCTCACATGTCTTGTCGTACCGCACGATGGGGTACTGCAAATCGAGGAAATAGGATGTATCCGGGATCTTTTGGAATATCAGGGCATCGTTTTGGATCCGCTGCCAATCCGGGTCCTGCGACGAGAGGGTCACATTCTGTTCGACCACGATCGAAGAAGCCGTCTGCTCCTTTGACGGCGTGATGACAAGGAACAGCATCTGAGCTGCGCCGCTTTCTCCACTTGTATTGGGGTCATCGGCAGGCTGAGCGATGTAATATTTGCCCGATTTCAAGTTACCGCGTTCGATCTTCAGAAGATGGTCGGCTCCGGTGCTTATCGTATAGCCGTCGGCATCTTTTAATGTCGCGAGTGCCTCGTTCAATTTTGCCGTAGGAGCTGCTTTCTTTGCATCATACGTATAACTTTTGTATTTATCGCCGTTGAAATGTCCGCTGTCGAACAGACCCATTTGCGGATGATCGATGCCCGCCTCTGACGCGCTGTAACTTCCCGCAAAGTAAACCGTGAGTTCAAAATCAAACGGAGCCTCGATCACGAGGTAGCGTTCGCTCTTGCGCTTGAGCTGCATATGCGATTTATATTCGACGTCATTGATCGTGACTGTTATGGCGGATTGATTGGCGCCGCTTTTCTCCGTCACTTTGACCGTTCCACCACCGTCGTCCACGGAGATCGACGCCGTCGTACCGCCTGTATTGGTGCCGTCTATGGTTGTGAGGGTTTTCGACTTAAAATTTGCCTCTTCAGCGTACTGTCCACTGCTTGTGCCTGTCGCGAAGTCGTTTTCGGTATCATTTTCGCCGTTGCTTTTAGCCTTCCCGTTGACGTCGAACACATAGCTGCCCTCGGGAATGCCGATGCCGCTGTCATATTTGCCGTCATTGTCTTTGGTCGCGTAATAGCTCTTCGCGGTCGTAGAGATTGCGCTCTTGTCGCCCGTAAACGTGCCTTTTTGAGCGGGATTTTCGGGTTCCGACAGAGGTAATGGGGCGACAGCCGTCTCGCTGTCCCATGCCTTGGTCGGGACCCACTCGGTATCGTAGTTGCCATCCTTCGGCAGACCGTCCTGACCCTTTTTCCACCACTCGTAGTACCTTTCGGTGCTCGACTGGTTGTAGTAGGAATAGGAGTAGTTGTTGGTATAGAGGGCGCCGTCCGCACCGACCATGTAGAAGAGGGGCGCGGATGCCGTCTTTTCGTCGGCGATGGAGAACTTTTCGAGCGCGGAGCTCCCCTGGAACACGCGCGCGCCGTCTTCCAAATAGACGCCCGCCGAGAGGGAGATCTCTTTGAGCGCGGTGCAGTTTTCGAAGGTGAGAGGATAGAGGTGCAGGACCTCGGATCTGCCCGTGCAGAAAAAGACGCTCTCCAGTTTTTCCGACTTGGAGAGGAGCCCGCCCTGCATCTTGGGGCGGTCCGTGCTGCTGCCGTTTTCGCCGTTGAAGATATTGACGACGTCGGGCATGACCACGAGATTGGTGTAGGGCGCGTTCTTGTTCCCCTGGAAGAGATACTCGGTGTAGCGGTACTTGGGCTCGCTGTCCTCGACCTTGCCGTCGCTGTCCTCGTCGATCCAGACGTTGGAGGGCAAAATGAGGGTGGTGACGCCGCTGCCCGAGGCGGGCTTGAACCCGGTGAACGTCGCCGTCAGACCGTCCGCGCGCGCAAAGGAAGAATTGTTGTTGAGCTCGAACCAGCTGGTGCCCTTGATCTGCCAATGCACCGAGAGCGGCATGTTGATGTCGACAATGGAGAGCGTGCAGTCATTAAAAGCATCCTGTGCAACATAGGCGACGGGGACGTTGCCATGCTCTGCCGGAATGTTGATCACGAGCTTGGTCACGCCGCTCTTTTGGAGTGCGGTCAGTTTCTCGTTGTTGATCTTTGTGATGTATGCGTACTCTGCATTGTCTTTGTCGGGTTTATATCCCCAACCGTAGACGTCATTGCCGCCGCTCGTCTGCTCGGTGTCCGAGCTGTACGCGAGCGAGGAGACATATCCGAACTCGAAGTCGTCCTCCGAGAGCTCGGCAATGTCGCCCCGCTTCACGTTTTTGGCGATCAGCAGCCCCAGGCCCAGTACGAGCGCCAGCGTCATCAAAAACGCAAGGACGCTGACAAGGCATCTTCTCAAAATTTTTGTTTTCACGTAAAACCTCCCTGAAAAGTATGGATCTTGTGTAGCGGTCTGACTGTGGATCGGATGACGGTCTCCTATTCGATGTAATGCCGAAAGCCGATGAACGGCAGACGGACCTCTCTTTTCTTTTCGATCATAAACGACCTCCTTTTCTCTCTGCGGATATTTTCCGAGGCAAGTTTTTGTCCCATTGTATCATTTCTTGAAATTTATAACAATATAAAAATCCGCCCAAGGCGCAACCTTAACAATTCTTCACGAGAATCTCTCACAGAAAAACCCTCTCCCGCTTGCATGGAATTGCTTTATTTGCTATAATAAACTCATAGGAACCTCCGCGGCGCCCCTGTCATGCGGGGAGTGCCGAAAGTCCCCTTCGCGAAGTTCGGATGCGGAAGAATGAAGATGAATTACACCGTATGCCAAAGAAATCTGCTGTTCATTGAGGACGATGAAAAGTTGAAGGAGGAAATGGTCGCCTATTTCTCCCCTTCCAACACCGTTTTTACGGCATCGGACGTAGAGGAAGCCATCGAGCTCCTGGCGGAAAGGGGCGACATCGACGCGATCGTTCTGGATCTGATCCTCAAAAACAGCATGGGGCTGGAGCTTTTTCGCGATCTCCCTGCC
>CANQNB010000033.1 GCA_947625065.1 uncultured Clostridia bacterium
ATTCATCGAGCATCCCCTGAAGGTCGCACAGCGTGATGCCCTTGTCGACGACGAGCCCCTCCATCTGGTGGAACATCGGGGAGTGGGTGGCGTCGTCGTCCGAGCGGAACACCCTGCCGGGCGAGAGCATCTTGATGGGCGGGCGCTTCTTCTCCATGAGGCGGATCTGCCCCGCGCTCGTCTGGGTGCGGAGAAGCAGCTCGTCGGTGATGTAGAAGGTGTCCTGCATGTCGCGCGCGGGGTGGTCGGCGGGCGTGTTGAGGGCGGTGAAGTTGTAGTAATCTGTCTCGATCTCCGGTCCCTCGAACACCTCGAAGCCCATGCCCGCGAAGATGTCGATGAGCTCGTTGCGGGTGCGGGTGATGGGGTGCAGCGCCCCCCTTTGCTGCCTTCTGCCGGGCATGGTGACGTCGATCGCCTCGCCCGCGAGCTTCTTTTCGAGCTCCCGCTCCTTCATGCGCTCTTCGAGGGTGGCGAATTCCGCTTCGAGCTTCTCGCGGATGTCGTTCACCCGCTTGCCGAACGCCGGTCTGTGCTCCGCCGCGATGTCGCGCATGCCCTTGAGGAGGGCGGTCACCCTGCCCGTGCGCCCCAAGAATTTCATCTTGACTTCATAGAGCGCGCGGGAAGATTGGGCTTTGTCCGCCTCCCCCTTTGCCTCCTCTACGATCGTTTCGATCTTGTCGATGTCTTCCATACGTCTCCTTTCGGTCCCTTCGGACCGCCGTTTGATTTTCCTTCAAAATATGCGCCCTGTCCGTGAACGGACAGGGCGCAACTGCGCTGTACCACCTGCTTTCGCACGCCTTCCCTCGGACATGGTACCGCCCGACGACGTCTTTCCTTCCGAAAAAGCGTGCCTCATTGCCCTTAACGCGGGATACGGCTCCCCTTAAAGTTCTGTTCGGGGGAGCGGCTCGCGGGGGAATACCGCACGCCGTCGGGAAGGCTCTCACAGCCGAAGGAGCCTCTCTCTGGGCGGGACGATGCGCGCGTCTCTTCCGCTTCAACGCCATATCTTTTTCTCAATTATAACGTATGCGGGCGAAGATGTCAAATATTTTCTGCCCCTTCCCGCAAATTGCCCCGACGATGGTCACTGCCAGTCGACGACGTTGACCCACTTGGCGAGGAACTCCTGCTCCTCGGGCTTCTTCTTGACCGACTGCGACGCCGCCACAATGGGCAGGATGCGCTGGACATATTGGCGCGCGGTGTCCGTCTTCAGGCAGAAGAGTTTGAGATAGTTCTCGGCGAGTTCGTCCTTGCCCTGCAGCTTCATGATGAGGTAGGTGCGGGCTGCGTCTGCCGAGCCGTTGCCCTGCGTCGCGTGCGACCAGTCGATGATGTAGGGGACATTGTCCTTCGTGAGGATGACATTGCTGGGCTGGAAGTCGCCGTGGCAGAGCTTGGTGTGGCGGGGAAGGCTGTCGAGACGGACGTGCAGATCGTAGCGCACCGTCGCGGGGAAGGAGCTCGCCGAGATCTTGGCGTGCATCTTATCGCGCAGATGCCCGAGGAGGGGCACCTTCTCCCTGCTCATGCGGATCTGCAAATCAACGAAAAAGTTGAGGTATTCCTCCGTCTTCTCGGGGTGCTTTTGCATGAGCTCCTCGAGCGTTTCCCCCTCGATGTACTCCCAGATAAGCGACCATTGCCCGTCGATGACGGAGACGCCGAGCACCTTGGGGATGTGGAGGGAAGTCTCCTCGACGCGCGCCTGATTGAGCGCCTCGTTGAGGATGCCCGCCTTCGAATAGCTCGAATCGAAGGACTTGATGAGCCTGCCGTTGTCGCGATAGAGTTTTTTGCCGCGGCTTTCGTGAATGAGTTCCATAAAGTTTCCTCCTTATCCGCGGGGACTTATCCCGCAATGCTGTTCCCTTGCATTATACCCCAAAAGTTGCGATCGGGCAAGACCTTTTCCGAAAAATTTCTTGTCGATTTTTCAAAAGGCTTAGGGCTTCTCTTGCTGGGGTTTTCTCTTGCTGTCCACTTTGGGGTCGCATCAATCCCCCTCGCTGTCCCCTTTGGGGAAAGTGGCGCACCGCGCCGAAAGGGGTTCGGTCCCCAGTAAAACCCCTTCATTCACGCAAGGGCAGCGTGACAGCTCCCCCAGAGGTGGAGCCAAGGGTTCGCTCTCGCCAGCCCTCTCGAAGGGGGAGCCAAGGGGCGGACTTCGTACCTCGGGATTCTTCGCTACGCTCAGAATGACCCCTTAGCTTCCTCCCCACACAAAAAGGGGGCTCACAAACGGAGCTCCCTCTGCATTGTTGTTGAACTTTACTCGGTCTCTTCTAAGTCTTCTTCCGGCTCCGTCTCTTCCAACGCGGACCCGGGCGCTTCCTCGGGCTCGGAGAGGGCGAGGGTGAGCGCGTCGATGCGCGCCGCAAGCACTTCGAGGCGGGCGCCGTCCTCCGTGGAGGAGAGCTTTTCGTTGTCCCGCACGAGTTTCTGCCCCAAAAACAGCCCGCGGGAGAAGAACACCGCCACCCCGAGGGAGATGAGGGAGAGCCCGCCGAACACCGCCGTCAGAATGGGTGCGGTGAGCTCCTTGGTGCGGACGATGTACGTCCCCGCGACCGCACAGCCGACGGCAAACAGGACAAAGACGGCGAGGGCGATGCCGACCCGCAGCAGATAGTAATTTCGGTTGGCGACAAAGGCGCCGCGACGGGCATTCTTGCCCGTCTCCACCTTCTCGCGGAGGGGAAGCGCCTCCTTCGTGTCCTCTTCGAGCGTCTTGCGGAGGTCGCCGCCCACCTTTGCGAGCACCTGCGCGCGGACGGCAGGGTCGGCGCTATGCAGCTCGGCGGCGGTCTCCCTGTCCTCGAAGCAGGAGATGTCCGTGTATTCCTTCGTCTTGCAGGCGAAGATGCCCTCCTCGCAGAGTTCGCGGTCCCCGTAGAGCGCCGCCTGTGCATAGAGGGCGCCCGCGGCTTCGAAGTCCCCCGCGAGCCGTTTCTCCGCCGCCCCTTTGAGGAGCTTCTCCTTCTCCCGCTGCGCCTTTTCCTCCTGCGCGCGGCGGCGGTCGAGCTCCGCCTTCAGCTTGGTGGGAGTGAGCCCGACGAGGTCCTCGTCATACGTCTCCCCCTCTCCTTCCTCGGGGAGTCCCTCCTGCACGATGTCGACAAATTCGTCTTCGAGACCCTTTTTGAGGGGGTCGTCGGTCAATCTTTCCTCTGCCATATCTTCTCCTTTTTTGGTTGATCCTCTATTCCTGCGGGCAAACGCTCCTCGCGATGAGGGTGCGGAATCTCCCGCGGTAGCTCTCCCTTGCCTGCACGCAGCCCTCCTCGGAGGGGAACAGGGCGAACACCGCCGAGCCCGAGCCCGTCATCGAGACGCCGAGCGGGGAGAGCGCCTCCAGCTCGCGGTATGCCTCCCCGACCTCTGCCGAGAGGGAACACGCCGCGGGGAAGAGATCGTTCCCGAACAGCCGCGCCGCAGCGGCAAGGTCCCCCGCCTGCAAATGGCGGACTGCCTCCTCCGTACGCGCGCCGCGCGGACAGCCCATGTCGTCGTACCGCGCAAAACATGCGGGCGTCGGGATCCCCACCTCGGGCAGGAGCAGAAGGAAGTGCATCTGCACAAAGGGCAGCTTTTTTACCTGTTCTCCCCTGCCGCCAAGCCGTGCGAGCCCGCCTGACGTGAGGAAGCCCGTGTCACTGCCGCAGCTGTCGGCAAGCGACTTGCAATCGTCCATGTTGACGCAAAAGAGGCTACCCATGCCCGCGATGACGGCTGCGGAATCCGCCGAAGAGCCCCCCAGCCCCGCGCCGATCGGAATGGCTTTGCGGATGGAGATGTCGACGCCGTCCGTAACGAACGTGCGCACAAATTTCTCTGCGGCAAGAAGGGCGTTGTTGCTCTTAAGAGGGATGTTTCCCGCCCCCGCGCCGCTCATCTTTACACAGACGCGCGCATCCGTCCTCCTCGTGAGGACGACTTGGTCGCTCAGGTCGATTGTCACGGCGAGGGAGTCGAGGGCGTGATAGCCGCCCGCCTTCCCGCAGACGTCGAGGGTGAGATTGAGTTTGGCGTAGGCGTTGCGGCAGACCTGTTGCATCATCCCTATTTTACCACATTTTTTTGGATATTGCAAGCGTTTTCCGCTATACGGAGAGCGCCTTCTCCCGCTTGGGGGAAAGAACGGCTCTTGCGCCCTTTCGAAGGGGTCCGAACATGCGGCGGCGCCCTTCCCGCAAGCGGGAAGGGCGCCGTTTTTTTGAGCTCAGACCGATCGCTTGCGGTAGACGATCACCCGCTGACCGGGCTGGATGGGGAACTGCATGTCGGGGTTGCTCGCGGCGACCTCCTCGGGCGGCTTTTTCAAGCTCTTGGCGAGCTCCCACAGCCCGTCGCCCGCCCGCGGGATATAGACGGAGACCGCGCTGTCGCACACGGGCAAAAGCTCCCCTTCCTCCGCGCTCGCGACCAGCCGCGCCGAGATCTTTCGCCTCTCCTGCAGGGAAATTTTGAGCGTCGCCTCCGCCTCGATCTCCCCCTCCTGCCGCTGGCGCGCGCTCATGCCGAGGACGTGCACTTTCACCTTCGCGTCCGCCGCATCCACGTTCACCGAGAAGGGCAGCGAGAGCTCGATCCCGCGGTGCATTCCATCCGCTCCGACGACCAGAAGCGTGGACATGGCTACCCCGTCCACCGTCTTCCCCCTCTCCGAGCGGACAAGTTCCGCCTCCGCACGGGCGAGGGTGACCGCCTGAAAATTGTCCGAAAAATCGACGGGCGCGGACAGGGCGCACTTGCCCGAAATGCGTTCCGTCAGCACGACCGTGTCCCCCACGCCCGCACTCTCGCACGTCGAGAAGACGAGGGTGGACTGGGAGGTAGAGGAGAACGCGTCGGTCACGGCGTCCACCTCCACTTCCTCATAGACGCAGCCGCTCAGCGTGAGGGCGAGGTCGCAGGTGAGCAGGCACTTGTTCTTTTCTTCGTCGGAATTGGCGCGCAGATTCGCCGAGACGACGGCGACCTCCGCCTCCGCGCTCGCACCGTACGTCGCCGCCTCGCAGGGGATCTCGAGACGGAAGGGCACGAGCCGTTCGAAGGAGACGAGCCCCGCCCCCTCCTTGAGGGCAAGCACGGCGAGATTGACGTCCCCCTCCACCCGCAGGATGCCCGTCTCCGTGACGATGGAGGTCACGTTCACCGTCTCGACGTGTTGGAGGATGTCGGTAATGAACTCCGTCTCGAACTCGTCGTCCGCCTCCGCCGCCCCCGAGACGAGGTGACAGGTGAGCACCTTCACGGGCTCCCGCCGCACGATGAGATCGCCGCCCGAGAGATAGTCGAAGCTCTGTTCCCCGTAGAGGGAGATGTCGCAGCCGAGCAGGGCGGTCATATAGATGCTCGCGCCCTCCCGCCTGACCGAGATATTCTCGCAGGCGACCTGCGCGCGTGCCGTGAGTGCGGGGAAGACGAAGTCGTCCTTGACGACCGCCGACCATTCCACTCCCCGTTCGGCGCGGCACACCCGCCGTTCGGAGTCCTCATAGACGATGGAGAAGAGCGCCTTGCCGTAGTAGCGCACCTCGCCGTTCCCCGCATCCGCCCCCATGAGGACGGCGGAGCACGCGGAGGTGAGCACCGTCGCCACATCCTGTGCAAAGCGGCACTCGACCGCCGTCTGCGCCGTGAGTTCTTTCCGCTTTCCGTACCCGCGGAAGGTTTGCGTTTCAACTTTCATACCTCTGCTCCTTATATGGATTCCTTCCATCTTATGAGGCTGCGCAGAGGAATATGCAGGGGAAGCGGGCGAACCTTTGTCGAACAATGAAAAAAGCCCCGTATATTGGGGGCTCGTGGTGTTACCAAGCCTTCACCCCATCGGGGGGAAGCCTTCCCTTGGCATTCTAATTACGTCACCCTGTTCGACCGAGACTTCTGTTGTAGACTAAGGTCGACACGAGCCGTAGGCGAAGTAGGGGGGCTCTTGGCTCCACCTCTGGGGGAGCTGTCACGCTGCCCTTGCGTGACTGAAGGGGTTCAAAACCCCTTTCGGCGCTGTGCGCCACTGTCTCGGGCAAGTAGAATCTTGCCCTCGGTCACCGTTCGCGCGGCGAATGCGCTCACTCACCGCAAAACGCCGCACACAGCCCACTGGGCTGATGTGCGAGAATGCGTTTTGCGACCCCACAGGGGGAAGCCTTGTCCCCCCACATTCAAATGCCGAGCAGGAGAACGAGAAGACACAGGACGATGCCGATCGCACCGAGGGCGGTCCCCGCGATGGCAAACTCGCGCATGCCGCTCTTCTTCACGAGCGCGCAGACGGTACACGCGAGCCCCGCGGCGCTCGCCGCGCCCAGCACGATGGCTGCCGCAACGCTTGCGTGCGATCCGATCATGACGAAGCACTGCACGAGCTGACCCAATGCCGCAAGGAAGGCAAGCGCGTATCCCGTGACGGAGAGTGCGCTTCCGCGGACGGTGACCGGGGCGGGTCTCCTCTCGCTCTGAAGGGGAACGGAGGGTCTTCTCGCGGACATGGGTGGCAGCAATGCGGTGTTGCATGCAGAAGTATGCGCAACGAACCAGCGCTTGCGCTTGACGACGAGCCAGAAGGAATAGATCCCCAGCGTGATGACGGAGAGGAAGGTCCAGAGGAGATTCCACGCAAACAGCTGCCACGCATTGCCGCGGAAGGACAGCCTGCATCCGTCGATGACGGTGTGCTTGCACAGCCATTTTTGCCTGTAACACGCCGCCCAATAGGAGCCGAAGGAGAGGGTGACGACCGTCACGAGAAGGACGACGAGGTTCATGCCGAAAAACTCGAGCGGTCTGCCGTCGAAAAAGGACTCCTTCTCCGCGATGACGCCCGCAGGTTTGAGGTCGCCCACGACGGCATCGAGATCGAGCCCGCCGTCCTCGGGGAGGAAGACGGGATTGCCCTCCGCGTCATGGGTGTTCGCCTCAAAGTGGGTGTGCCCGACGACCCACTTCCGCACGTTGAGGGACATGCCGAAGACATAGTACACGCCGAGGGTGAGCACCGAGAGGAGCAGCCAGAGCAGGAAGGGTCCGAAGAGCTCCCCCGCCTTGCCGTCAAACACTTGCCGCCGCCCGCCGATGTAGGTGTTGCGCGCGACCCAGCGGCTCCGCCAGCAGATCATCGTGGGGGCGAGGAACCCGAGGGTGAGAATGGACGCAACCGCCGAGAGCAATCCGATGAAAAAGTTGACGAATGCGCCCCCTTTGAAGACCGACTTCTCGGACATGGGTGCCTCGTCTTTTGTCAAGGGGCTGCCTTCCGCCTGCGCTCCCTGCCTTTGGACAGCTTCCTCCGCGGGCAGCTCTTCTGCCTCAAAAAGGGCTCCCGTCTCCCCGGCAGTTTCCTCCGCGGGCGGGGTAAAGACGGCTTCCTCCGCGGGCAGTTCTTCCGCCTCAAAAGGGGCTCCCGTCTTCCCGACGGCTTCCTCTATGGGCTCCGCCGAAACTTCGCTCTCCTGTTCTATGGGCTCTTCGCTAATATGGGCAACATCCTTCTCCTCCGCCGCAAGGTCTTCGGGCGGGGGTGCGGAGGGCGCGGCGAAGGAGACGGGCAGCCTCACGCCGAGCGGCGCGCCGCATTTTGCGCAAAATCGGGTATCTTCGGGGACCTGAACGCCGCATTTCAGACACACACGCATGCTTTCGTTCCTCCAAGAAAATTTGGTGTCGCGGACGCCCCTTGGCAGGGCAACGTCCTCATTTTTTGAAACTTTGGGTATGACGCGGGCGGTTTTTGGGAAAAATCTGCCCATGATCAAGCCGAAAAACGATATTGTACGCGTCCGGGAGACGATCGCGGGCTACTTCCAGAAGCAGGTGGACGTGACCGTCAATCTCGGCAGAAACAAGGTGGTGCGCTTTTGCGGGATGCTCTCGGAGATCTACCCCGCCATCTTCACGGTGCGCCCGAGCGACGAGGGATTTTTGGGGCGGACGTCCTACTCCTATGCGGAGGTCCTCTGCGGGACGGTCAAGATCTCCCCCGCAGACCCCGTCTGAAAAAACGGCACGCGGTCTTCCGTGCGCCGTTTTACTTTTGTTCTGCCTCCGAACGGACGCGCGCGGCATTCTCGGTGAGAAGGCGGAAGTTCATCTCCTTCGCATCGCGGTAGCAATAGAAGACATCAAAGATCTGCCACACCCAGAGAGTGAGCCAGCCGAAGAGCAGTTTGAGGATGGCATATTTGAAGTCGCCGATGTAGAAGCGATCGATCGCAAAGATGCCGAAGAAGACGGAGAACAGAAGGACGAGGGAGGGATTTTTGAGCGAGGTGAGGCTCACGGACGCAAATTGTTCCGCCGTCAGCCGCGAGAGGACGGATTTGAGTTTCTCCATCTTGTTGGGACGGACGTAGCCGCGGATGGAATAGAGATAGGCATCGAGCTTGTCGCGGGGTACCATGTCCGAGGTGGGCATTTCATTTTCCTCTTCAAGTTTCTCTTCGAGGGTCTCCTCTCTCGCCTTTTTCTCCGCCAGCGCGCGGATCTTGGGGAGCTCCCTCGTGAGCAGAGAGTCGATCGCCACATACCCCACCACGCCGAAGATGACGAGCAGCGGGGCGAAAAAGGCGTAGGTCATCTGCGTCTTTCCGGCGATCGAGGAAAGGATCGCGGCGTATGCGATCCCCTCCGCCGTATAGTAGAGGGCAAACAGCACCGAGATGCCCGCCGTGAGCGTGTGCATGACTTTGAGAAGTTTGTCTTCGAAGAGAAAGAGCGCGATGATGTTGACGGCGAACAGCCCGATCCCCGCGAGCAAATGGACGAGGTTGAGCGCGCCGAACAGGTTCCCCATCCACGCGTATCCCTCCGCGGGGAGAAATTGCAGGCGGAAGTCGAGCAGTTGCAGCCCGCTTTCGCCCACGCCGTTGACCGTGACGAGCGCGAAGGTCTGCCCGACGAACAAAAACACCGCGATGACGATGGCGATCGCGCTCGAGATCCATCTTTTGACCGTCATTTCCTGCATACCCGCCTCCGTCAATCCGCCGCGGTCTCTTCGCCGCTCTCTGCGGCGCCCTGCGTGTCCTGTGATTCCTGCGTTTCTTGTGCGTTCCCCGTCTCCTCTGCGGGCTCGCCGCCGAGCCGCTTGAGCGCGCGCGTCAAAAAGATCGCCGTCGAAAAGTATAGCACCACGAGCGCGGCGACGGGGAGGATGGCAACGAACGCGAGCGTCAGAAATACCGCGCGGTAGTACACGATGTTGAGGATGGTGTAGACGAGCCCCTCCAGCGTAAAGGCAATGACGAGCATCGCCGAGATGCCGATCGTGAAGAAGTGCATGAGGTTGAGCTGCTTGTCATCGAAGAGGAAGAAGGCGACGACGTTGAGAACGAGCAGTGCGGTCGCCGCAACGAGATACGCCACGGCGAGACCGCCGAGCACGTAGCTCATCCAGCCGTAGGGGTCGATGGCGTACGCCGCGTGAAAGTCGAGGACCTGATAGCCGCTCTCGGAGACGCCAATCGTCGTCGTGAGGGCGAAGGACATGCCGACATACACAAAGACGACGATGAGAAGGGAGATGCTGCTCATGATGCACCGCTTGACAGTGAGTTTTTTCATGCCATCCTCCTTTCCTTATTCTATACCCCGATCGGTAACCCTATTATACAATTTCGCGCAAAATAAGTCAAATAAATTTTTGGGGGAATGATCCTGTTTCGGCGAACCCCCTCAGTCACGCAAGGGCAGCGTGACAGCTCCCCCAGAGGTGGAGCCAAGGTTCGCTCCCTCATTCCGAACGAAGCGCAAGCGAAGTGAGTGAATCTAAGATACACTCGGCTTACGCCTACTTCGCGCTACGCGCTCGTGTCGACCTTAGTCTACAATAGAAGCCTCGGTCGATCGGTATGAGGGCATGAGGACACGCCCCTCATCCGTCACGGCTACGCCGTGCCACCTTCCCCCCCGGCGGGGGGAAGGCTTTTCCATCGAAAACGCAAAAAAGCGCCGCGGACGACCGTCCGCGGCGCATACCAAATCTTTACAAAATCATTCCGGAAAAACTCATTCCTCGCCGTCTTCCCCGGACATGGGTGCCTCGGTTTCTGTCTCCTCCCCGCTTTCCGCGGAGATCTCCTCTGCGGCGTCTTCCGCCTCGGCGCCCTCGGCGAGCTCCTCGGGAGAGAGATCCGCCGCCGTCTCCTCGGGCGCCGCGACCTCCGCTTCTTCGTCCTTGTCGGTGACGGCGACCGTCGCGACCGTGCCCTCGCGCACGTTCATGAGGCGGACGCCCCGCGTCGCCCTGCCGATCCGCGAAATCGCCTCGAGGTGCATGCGGATGATGATGCCCGCACTCGTCACGAGCATGACGTCATAGAGGTCGGAGCTGAGCTTCATGTTGACGAGCGCGCCCGTCTTCTCATTGAACACACCCGCCTTGATCCCCTTGCCGCCCCGCGATTGCAGGCGGTAGTCGGCGGGATCGGAGCGCTTGCCGTAGCCGTTTTCGGTGACGGTGAGGATGTCGAATCCCTCTTTGAGGACGAGCATGTCGACGGCGACATCCCCTTCGGCAAGGGTGATGCCGCGCACGCCCACCGTGTCTCTGCCCATCGGACGGACGTCCGTCTCACTGAACCGGATGCACTTGCCCGCGCGGGAGGCGATCATGATCTCGTCCCCGCCCGTCGTGAACTGCACGGAGATGAGCTCGTCGTCATCGTTGATCTTGATGGCGATCTTTCCGTTCTTCTTGATGCGGTCGAATTCGCCCGTCGACGTCTTTTTGATGAGCCCGCGCTTGGTCGCCATGACGAGGTACCCCTCGCCGTTCTCATAGACGGGCAGGATCGCCGCGATCTTTTCGCCCGCGGAGATCTGCAAAAGGTTGACGATGGCACGACCGCGCGCCTGTCTGTTCGCCTCGGGGATCATGTACCCCTTCATGCAGTACACCCGCCCGAAGTTGGAGAAGAAGAGGATATTGTGATGGGTGGAGCAGACGAACATCTGCTCGATGAAGTCCTCCTCCTTGGGCTTATGGGCGGTGATGCCCACGCCGCCGCGGTGCTGCGCCTTGTATTCGGCGAGCGGAATGCGCTTGACATACCCGCCGTGCGTCATGGAGATGACGACGTCCTCCTCGTCGATGAGGTCTTCGTCCTCGATGTCGCCGAAGTCGACGGAGATCTCCGTCTTGCGCTCGGAGGGATATTTCGCCTTGATGGTCTCGAGGTCCTCGCGGATGATCGCGAGCACGCGGCTCTCGTTGGCGAGGATGTCCTTTAAGTCGGCGATCGTGGCCTGGAGGGCGGCGAGCTCTTCGCGGAGTTTTTCCACCTCGAGGGAGGTGAGCCGCTGCAGGCGCATCTCGAGGATGGCGTTCGCCTGCTTGTCGGACAGTTCGAACGCGGCGATGAGTTTGGACGCTGCGTCGTTCTTGTCGGAAGATTCCTTGATGATGCGGATGACCTCGTCGATGTTCGCGAGGGCGAGGACGGGCCCCTCGACGATGTGGGCGCGTTCCTCCGTCTTGGCGAGGTCGTAGCGCGTCCTCCGCGTGATGACCTCCTTCTGATGGTCGAGATAGTAGCCGAGGATCTGGCGGATGTTGAGGTATTTGGGCTCGGTGCCGTTCTCGACGAGCGCGAGGAGGATGATGCCGTCCGACGTCTGCAAGTTGGTGTGTTTGAAGAGGGTGTTGAGCACGACCTGCGCGTTCGCATCCTTCTTGCACTCGATGACGATGCGGAGCCCCTCCCTGCCGCTCTCGTCGCGGATGTCGGAGATGCCCTCGATGCGCTTGTCCTTGACCATGTCCGCGATCTGGATGATGAGCTGCGCCTTGTTGACCTGATAGGGGATCTCGGTGACGACGATGCGGCTCCGCGTGTTCGCGCCCGTGCCGTGTTCCTCGATCTCGCACTTGGAGCGGATGACGATGTTCCCCTGCCCCGTCCTGTACGCCTTGCGGATGCCGCTTCTGCCCATGATGATGCCGCCCGTCGGGAAGTCGGGCGCGGGGATGTAGTCCATGAGTTCGTCGACCGTGATGTCGGGGTTGTCGATCATGGCGATGGTGCCGTCGATGACCTCGGCGAGGTTATGGGGCGGGATGTTGGTCGCCATGCCGACGGCGATGCCGTCCGAACCGTTGACGAGAAGATTGGGGAAGCGCGCAGGCAGGACCGCGGGTTCCATCTCGATGCCGTCGAAGTTGGGGAAGAAGTCCACCGTCTCCTTGTCGAGGTCGCGGAGCATCTCGGCAGCGAGCTTGGTGAGGCGCGCCTCCGTATAACGCATGGCGGCGGGCGGGTCTCCGTCCACCGAGCCGAAGTTGCCGTGCCCGTCGACGAGGGGGAAATTGATGGTGAAATCCTGTGCGAGGCGGACGAGCGCGTCGTAGACCGAGCTGTCGCCGTGGGGGTGGAATTTACCCATGACGTCACCGACGATACGCGCGCACTTGCGGTATGCCTTGTCGTTGTAGAG
>CANQNB010000034.1 GCA_947625065.1 uncultured Clostridia bacterium
GGGGCAGACGGCGTCTGCGTGTTCGTCAACGACGACGTGAACGCCGCCGTGATCGACAAGCTCTACTCCTTCGGCATCCGCATTTTAGCTCTCCGCTGTGCGGGATACAACAACGTCGACCTTGGCCATTGCTTCGGGAAGATCCACGTCGTGCGTGTTCCCGCCTATTCTCCGTACGCGGTCGCCGAACATACCATGGCGCTCCTTCTCACTTCGGTCAGAAGGATCCACAAGGCGTACAACCGCACCAAGGACTTCAACTTCTCTCTGGGCGGGCTCACGGGATTCGACCTGCACGGGAAGACGGTGGGGGTCATCGGCACGGGGAAGATCGGCATGATCTTCATCGACATTTGCCGCGGCTTCGGCATGAATGTGATCGCCTACGACAAGTACCCCAGGGAGGGCGCGGGGATCGAATACGTTTCCCTCGACGAGCTCTTCCGTAGGAGCGACGTCATCTCCCTGCACTGTCCGCTCTTTGAGGACACCTACCACATCATTGACGAGAAGACGATCCCCAAGCTCAAAAAGGGGGTCATCATCCTCAACACGTCGCGCGGCGCGCTCATCGATGCAGAGGCGCTCATCGTCGGCATCAAGCAGAGGATCGTGGGGGCGGCGTGCCTCGACGTCTATGAGGAGGAGTCGGACATCTTCTTCCGCGATTTCTCCGGGCACATCGTGGAGGACGACGTGCTCGCCCGCCTCGTCTCCATGCCGAACGTCATCGTCACCTCCCATCAGGCATTCCTCACCGAGGAGGCGCTCGGCAACATCGCCGAGACGACGGTGCACAACCTCGTGACCTTCTTCGGGGGAGGGCTCTGTGAAAACGAGCTCTGCTACCGCTGCGGAAACGTGGAGACGTGCATGAAGGAGCGCAAGGAGCGCTGTTTCTGAGCCGCTGTTCATTTGCTGCGAAGCAGAATAAACTCTCGCTCCGCCGCATACCTTAGGGTATGGAAACAAATCAAAAAAGCATTTTGACCGTTGAACAGCAGAGCAAATTGACCCTGACGGGGGTGAGTTCCGTCGACGCATTCTCCGACACCTCCATCCTTCTCACCGTGGCAGGAAAGAGGGTGCAGATCGCGGGGGCGCATCTGAAGGTGCTCGCCTTCTCGGAGGGAACGGGCAATTTCGCCGCGAACGGAGAGATCTACTCTGTTAAATACGGCGCAAAGAACGCGCTGCGGAAGCTGTTCAAGTGAGAGAACAGATCTACACCTTTCTCGTCTGCACCCTCATCGGCGTTGCGGGCGGGTTTTTCTATGATCTCTTTTCGTACATCTACCGCCCATTTAAGTTGCGCGCCGTCCGTATCGCCGTCGATCTGATCTTCTGCGCCCTCTTTTCCGTCTGCTTCGTCGCACTCTCCGTCCTTCTCCGCCTCCCCGCATTCCGGATGTATATGGCTGTCGCCTGTCTGTTAGGTTTTTATCTCTATGCGAAAAGTTTGCACAAAATTGTTGCATTTTCCGAAAGGATGGTATATAATGTGGTAAAAAGTCTTCGAAAGGATAAGGGGTTATGTCGAAGGAAAAATGGCTCATTCCGGAGGAGAAGTCGAGGAGGATCGCAACCGCCTTCATCATAGCGGGGGTTTTGGTCGCGCTCTTTCTGATCGCCATCGCAGGCTATCTCTTCGTCGAAATGGGATATAAAAATGAGGAACGCAAACGGCTGGATGCGGAGATCGAGCGGTTCGAGCAGCTGATCGGTCAGCAGGAGAGGGATCTCGACTATTACGAATCGGAACTCGGCAGATACCATGAAGCCTTGGAACAGGGCTGGAAGACCCCGTAAATTATGATCGCCATCATTGATATTGGATCGAATTCCGTTCGCCTGATGCTATGGGCGGACGGAAAAACTTTATATAAGAAAGTGCAGACGACCCGCCTCGGCGCGGGGATCGCGTCGGGCATGCTCAGCGAGGAAGGGATGGAGCGCACCCTCGCCGCCGTCACACGGTTTTGTCGCGAAGGAGAGGAGGCGGGCGCGCGCGTCTATGCCTTTGCCACGGCTGCCGTCCGCTCGGCGAAAAACGGCAGAGAGTTCTGCGGGCGCATTCTGCATGATTGCGGCTTGGAGGTCGAGATCGTCTCGGGCGGCGAAGAGGCGCTGCTCGGGCTTTACGGCGCGCTCGGCGAGGGCGACGGCGGCATCATCGACATCGGCGGCGCAAGCACGGAGATCTGCTTCCGGAAGGGGGGAACGGTCGGCTTTTCGGTCTCTCTTCCCGTCGGGGCGGTGCGTCTTCGCGATGCCTGCGGCGAGGACCGCGAAAATCTGCTCTCTGCGATCGGCGAGGTGCTTTCGCCCCTCCTGCCGCCGCCCGCCCCCGAGCGGATGTACGTTATCGGCGGCACGGGTTCGACGCTCGCCTCCGTGCTCTTGGGGCTCGAGCGCTACGACGCGCAGAGGATCCAGGACTTTCCCATGTCTCTTCCGCAGCTCTCCGCCCTTGCGGACAGGCTTCTCTCCCTCACGGCGGAGGAGAGAAGGGAGATCGCGGGCATGGACAAAAAACGCGTGGACATCATCGCGGGAGGGGCGCTGCTGCTCGTCGGGATCATGAAAAAATTGTCCCTCGGGGAGGTGTGTGCTTCCGACCGGGACAACTTAGAGGGCTATCTGTATTTGAGAGGGCTTGCATGAGCGGAAAAACCAAGAGGATCTTATATCATATCTGCGACTGGACGCTCTGGGCGGCAGCGATTGCGGGGATCGTCCTCCTCGTCCTCTTTTCGGCGGGGCGGATCGGGAGAGCGGAGCTCATCGCCTTCTCCGCCGTGATCGTCTGCGTCCTTCTGCGCCTTCCCGCCGCCGTGCACGAGTGCGGGCACCTGCTCTTCGGCGCGTTCGCGGGGCTGAAATTTCATGCGGCGACCATCTCATACCTTCGCTTTACCGAGGGCAGACCGCCGCAGTTTGTCTGGAAGCCCGAGCGCTATGCGGGCTCGGCAGAGATGTTCCCGACGGGAGGGGACGGGGTGCGCGGCAGAATGATCGCCTTCACCCTCGGCGGCGCAGTATGCAATCTCATGGTTGGAGGGATCGCCCTTCTGCTCTATTTTCTTTTGCCGTACCATGCCGCTCTCTTCTTTTTCGCGCTGCTTGCGCCTCTCATGCTGTACGAGGGTGTCCGCGCCCTTCTCCCCGCAACTCTCCCCGCGGGCAAGACGGACGGGGCAGTCCTCGTGGGATTGCTCAAGAGGAGCCCCGAGGAGGAAGTCGCCCTACGCGTTCTGACGGCGCAGGGGATCCTGTTCCGCCGCGAATTTTCTCACATCCCGCGGGAGCTTCTCTTCGAGGCGCCCGTCGTGCAGGAGGACGTGCCCGCCTTCCAAGCGCTTCTCCTTCTGAGGGCGCAATATCTCCTTTCGGAGGGGGACGAAGAGGGGGCGCGCGCCCAGCTTGACCGCCTGCTGTCCGTCGAAGATCTGCCGCAGGAGACCGCGGATGCCGCTGCGCGCTGGGAGAGTCTTCTCAATGGGGAAGAGGTTCCCGCGCAGGAGGGGCTCTACGGCGTGACCAGGCTCGAAGAGGCGCTCGGGGCGCAGAAAAACAAAAATTCTGCCGGCGGGGCAGAATAAAAAGTCGGTGTGCACAAAGAATCACCGTAGATACGGTGACCATTTTATCAGACAGTATGCCGAGAGGATATGCAGTTGTGATCGGCGCGATCAGTCGGTGAGCCCGAGCAAATAGTCCGAGGAAACGTTAAAGTACCGTGCAATTTTCGCGATGTTGTGAGCTGTCGGATCACTCTTGTTGGTTTCCCAATAACACACAATTCCCAAACTGACGCTCAAATCCCGTGCTACGGTCGCTTGTGACAGGCCTCGTTCTTTTCTCAGTTCCATGAGCCGTTCTGCAAAAATCTTCATGGCTTTATTATACTAACTCTTTCAGAAAAATGCAATCCTTTTTGCGCGTATTTTCATATTTCGCCCAAAAATAAAATGCAATATGTCGAGGGTTCTTGCGTTTTGTTAAGCTATTCACGATTTTGGGGGGAAAGGTAGCAAGAAATGTTAAACATCTTATTCGTGTGTCATGGGAACATCTGCCGTTCGACGATGGCGGAGAGCGTTTTTACCGACCGCATCCGCCGCGAGGGGCTTGCGGAAAAAGTGCATTGCTCCTCCGCCGCGACGCATACCGATGAGATCGGAAATCCTCCGCATCGGGGGACCGTCCGAAAACTCAAAGAGGAGGGGATCCCCCTCGTCCCGCACAGGGCGCGCCTTCTGACGCGGGAGGACGCAGACGTGTACGACTTCATCATCGGGATGGATGCGGAGAACCTCAGGCACATGCGGCGCATCCTCGGGGAGGAGCACCGGAGCAAGATCTCCCTTCTTCTCGACTACACGCAGACCCCGCGTCCCATCGCCGATCCGTGGTATACGGGCAATTTCGATGAGACCTATGAGGACATCGCCGAGGGGGTCGACGCACTGATGCACTATCTCGAACGCAGCCGCTTGCTCGGCTGACCGCGGAGGGATCCATGGAGCAAACAACTCGCTTGCAAAACTTTCGCCCCCTCTTAGAAGAGGTGCGCGTGACGGACGCATATGCGCACCGTGCATTCACCAAGGAGATCGGGTATCTGCTCTCCCTCGAGACGGGGCGGCTTCTCGCGGGATTCTACGAAAACGCGGGGCTCAGAACGCCCTACGTGCGCTACGGCGGCTGGGAAAGCATGCTGATCGGGGGGCACACGCTCGGTCATGTCCTCTCCGCACTCTCCCGCGCCTGTGTCACCTGCGGCGGGGAGGAAAAGGCGGCGCTGTCTGCCCGCATCCGCGCCCTCGTCGACGGGCTCTCCGAGTGTCAGGATGCTGTCGGGACGGGACTCGTCTGGGGTGCGGCGCCCGTCGAAGGGGGGATCGAGGCGCAGTTCGACAACGTCGAGAAGCTGAAGACCAACATCAAGACGCAGGCGTGGGTCCCGTGGTACACCCTGCACAAGATCCTCGCGGGCTTACTCGATGTCCATGTCTACTGCGGCGACCCTGCCGCGCTCAGAGTCGCAAGGAGGCTCGGCGATTGGGTCGCCGGGCGCACTTCCCGTTGGAGCGCCGCTGTCAACCGCAAGGTGCTCTCGGTCGAATACGGCGGCATGAACGATGCGCTCTACACCCTCTACCGCATGACGGGGGAGCCTGCCTACCGTGCCGCCGCGGAAAAATTCGACGAAGAGAAGTTCTTTTCCGCCGTCCTCACCGAGGGAAAGGACGTCCTCGACGGCAAACACGCCAACACGCAGATCCCCAAGATCGTCGGGGCGCTCAACCGCTATTTCACCTGCGGGGAGGAGCGGTATCTGCGCGTTGCCGAGGCGTTCTTCCGCATGGTCACAGAGAGGCACACCTATGTGACGGGCGGCAACTCCGAATGGGAGCACTTCGGAAAGGACTACGTCCTCGATGCCGAGCGGACGAAATGCAACTGCGAGACCTGCAACGTCTACAACATGCTCAAACTCGCGCGCGGTCTGTTCGCGGCGACGGGCGATAAGCGGTATCTCGATTACGACGACATCGCATTCACAAATACCATCCTCTCCTCGCAGAATCCCGAGACGGGCATGACGACCTACTTCCAGCCCATGGCGGGCGGGTATTTCAAGGTATTTTCCCGCCCTTACGACAAGTTTTGGTGCTGTACGGGGAGCGGGATGGAGAACTTCTCCAAACTCGGCGAGGGGATCTGCTATCTGCGGGGGGATACGCTCGTGATCGCGCGCTACCTCTCGTCGGAGATCCGTGTCGGAAGTTCGACCGTGCGGCTGCACTGCGAACTTCCCTTCTGCGAGGAGGTGAGAATTGGCGTGACGGGCGGAGACATGTCCCTTCTCCTTCGCATCCCCGATTGGTGTGCGGGGGAGCCCGCTCTCACCGTCAACGGCGTCCGCCGGTATGCGGACAAGGGCGCGCAGGGCGAAGTCTCCGAAGGATTTTTGCCAGTTCATGCACGCGATGGGGACGAGATCGTGCTCACACTCCCCGTTGCGGTCACCCTGCACGGTCTCCCCGACAGCAAAGATGTGTACGCCTTTTGTTACGGCAACACCGTGCTCTCCGCCGACCTCGGCAGGGAGGACATGGAGGAGGGAGAGACAGGCGTGGAGGTCACCGTTCCCAAGCGGCGGATCATACAGACGGAGACGGTCTGCTTCCCCGACGTCGCAGACGTGCTCTCTCATCCCTCCCGCTATCTCGTCCGCGAGGGGGAACAGTTCTTCCTGCGGGGCGGGGATATTTCCCTCACGTTTGCCCCGCACTACAAACGCTACCGCGAGCGCTATGCGATCTACTTCCGCCTTTGCGAGGGGAAGAGGGGCGCGGAGGTTGAGGAAAGGACGCCCGTCGACGTTGTCCAGCCCGGCTACGGGCAGTATGAAACCGACGAACTGCACGCACTCGAAGAGCGCAACTCGGTCGGCGTCACTTCGGACGGGACCTACCGCTTTGCGCGCGCGGGCGGGTACTTCCAATACGATTTCCGCGTCTGCCCGCACAAGCATCACGTCCTCGCCGTCACCCTCCGCAAAGGGGATGACGGGCACCCGCTGAACATCTTTGCAGGGGAGGAGCTCATTTTCCGTGAGACTCTTCTCTGCCCGACGGAGGAAGAGGAGTATACCCGCGAGATCGCGATCGCAGACGACGTTCTCTCCCGCAATATCAAAAAGAAGGAAGTCGCGGGAGAAGAGGTCTTCGTTCTCACCGTCCGCTTCGAGGGAGAGGACAGAAAAATGAGCGCAAAGGTGTGCAACTTCCTGCGGATGTACGCGCAATAAAAAGAGCACCCGAAAATTTCGGGCGCATGCGGTCAATCGGTCAGTTCATCGAGGAGATCGAAGTAGTTCTCGAATGTCTTCCTGCAGCAGAGGGGATCCTCGATCACGATCCCGCCCGTCCGCAACCCCGTCAGAGCGAACGCCATCGCCACGCGGTGGTCTCCGAAGGTCTTGACGGTGCACGGCTCGATGAGTGCGGGGCGGATGATGATCTCATCTTCGGTCGCGGAGCAGGGGACGCCGAGGCGGGAGAGGTTGTATAGAATGGCGTGGACGCGGTCGCACTCCTGTCTGCGGATGTGGGCGATCCCGCGGAGACGGGTCGGCGTCTCGGCGAAGGGGGCAAGCGCGGCAAGGGTGAGGGTCTGATCGGAGAATTCCGAGACGTTGACGTCGAACCCCGCGAATTTTCCGCTTCCCCCGCGAGCGACGGTGCCCGTCTGCGTCTGTTCGAAGCGGATGCCCATCCCTTCGAGGAGGTCGAGGAAGGCATAGTCCCCAAAGTGCAGTTTTTTGCCTCGTTTCTCCCTGTACAGCCCGCGGACAGAGACGTCGCAGCCGAGAAGGAGCGCCATCGCAAAGAAGTAGCAGGCGGAGGAGACGTCCGCATCGACCGCATATTCGGTTGGCTTGTTCCGGATGGGGGAGACGTGGTACTCTCCCGGACGGCGGGCGCATGTCCCGCCGAAGTCCTCGATCACGTCCGCCGTCATGTCGATGTAGCTGTGGCGCGTCCCGCCCCCTGCGAGGCGGACGGTGAGTTCTCTCTGCCCCGCAGCGGCGGCGAGCATGAGCCCGCTGGCATACTGCGTGCTCGACTGCGCCTCGATTTGAAAGATTTTCTGCGAGAGCCCCTCCGAGTGCATGCGGAAGGGGAAGGCGCCCTCTTCCCCGAGATACTCGATCTGCACGCCCGCAGCTTCAAGCGCGGGAAGGAGCTGCATGGGACGGCGGGACATCTGCCCGGAGGCGTGCAACTCGTAGTTTCCGCCGCGGAGGGCAAGGATGGCAGTCAGAAAGCGGGCGACCGTCCCCGCGCTTTGGACGTCGAGTACGGCTCCCTGCACGGGGATGTTCGCCTTCCCGCAGACAAAGAGTCCGCCGTCTTCCTCTCTTATTCGGATACCGAGCGCGGAGAGGCAGGAGAGCATGGCTCGTGTGTCCTCTGCGAGCGCGCCGCAAGAGAGGCGGATGTCGCCCTCGGTGAACGCCGCAAGGGGAAGAGCGCGGTTGAGGATGCTTTTGGAAGCCGGGACGCTCACTTCCACGAAGGAGGGGCGGCACGGCTTGACGCGATAGATCTGCATGGTCACAGTATATACTGCGGCGCAAAAAAAGTCAAGCGAATGCGCCGCGGGACACGGTTTTGCCCTTTGCGGGCATGGGGAGATGGGGATGGATGTACAATATCAGGTCATACGCAGCAAGAGAAAGACGGTCTGCATGAAGGTCGACCGCAACGGACAGGTCGTCGTCCGCGCCCCCTTGCGGATGCGGGACGATCAGATCGCCCGCTTTGTAGAGCGTCACAGCGTGTGGCTTCGGAGACAGCTCACAAACCGCCCGCCCAAGAGAGAGTTTTGCGACGGGGCGGAGATCGCGCTCTGCGGTAAGACGTACACCGTTGCAACGGGGGAGAGGGCAAAGCTCGAGGGCGGGACTCTTCTTCTCCCTTCCGAGGGGAGGGAAGAGGCACTCTGCACGCTCATGCGCAAGCTCACGCGGGAACGCATGGCTACGCTCCTCGACCGCTATTGCGCCGCGGGCGGTTTTTCTTACAGCGGACTCCGTGTGACGTCGGCGCGCGGACGGTGGGGGTCGTGCAGTTCCAAGAAGGCGATCTCCTTCACCTTCCGGACGGCTTTTTTGCCCGACGACCTTGCAGAGTATCTCGCCGTCCACGAACTCTGTCACACCGTGCGCATGGACCACAGCGCGCAGTTCTGGAGGAGGGTAGCCGTCTTCTTCCCCGACTATCGGGAAAAGCGTCGCTCGCTCAGGGGTTACCGGTGGGCAATGGAGTGTCTTTGAGAGGTTTGCGTAGTACTATGTGTGACATATCCGATAAAAAAAGGCACAAAGACGTAAAATTTTCCGAGGAAAGCTCCCAATTTGCCGTAAAATATGATATACTTGTCATCGATGGAGACAAAAATACTTACGATCGTTACCGAGACGGAAGACGGGCGCAGCGAGTTCCTGTCGGAGGCAACGGTGACGCAGAAAGGAGGAGAAGTCCGTATAGGGTATTCGGTTGACGGAGACGAGGCGTTTCTCACTTGGGACGGCGAGGTCCTGCGGATGGAGCGGCGGGGGAGGCTGCATCTGTCGGCGGAGTTCGCGGTCGGTCTGCCCGCAGAGATGCAGGTGCGCTCGGCTGAGGGGAGTTTTTGCATCCCCTTGGAGACGGTGCGTCTTTCGGCAGAGGTGAGACAAGCGAATCTTTTTCTTACACTTTTTTACCGCTTGATCTTTAACACATCTTCAAAAGACTTTCATTTGAAAATTTCCGTTTGATTGGAGGATTTCATGACAATTCAATATCTCGGGCACTCGTGCTTTCTCTTCGAGGACGGCAAGGGGTTTCGCGTGGTCACCGACCCGTATGACGGGGTCGGCTATCCTCTGCCCCGCGTCCGTGCGGATGCCGTCACGGTGAGCCATGCCCATTTCGACCACTGCAACGTCGGCGGGGTGGACGGAGATCCCGTCGTCCTTTCGCGCGCTGGAACATTCCGCGTGGGAGACACCGACTTTGAAGCAATTCCCTGTTTTCACGACGGAGAGGGGGGACGCCGCCGCGGCAGCAACCTCATCTTCAGATTCACCCTCGGCGGCATCTCTGTCGCCCATCTCGGCGATTTGGGGGAACAGCCCCAGCCAAAGCTCATCGAGGCGCTCCGCGGGACAGATCTTCTTCTCATCCCCGTCGGGGGCAACTACACCATCGACGCACGCACGGCGGGGGAATACGTCCGTCAGATCTCTCCGCGCGCCGTGATCCCGATGCACTATAAGACGGAGAAGCTCACCATCGACGTCTCTCCCGTCGATCCCTTCCTCCGACTCTTTTCCGAAGACAAAAGGGCAGAGATCGTCCATGCGGGCAGCACGGTCGAACTTCTCCCCGGGGACACGGGCGCAGGCGTCCGGATCATCGTCATGGAGCGTGAACAGGCATGAGGACAGTTCTTACCGAAACAAAAGCGGAGTTTATGGAATATGTCGACGCCATGAACATCGCTACCCTGCGATGCGTGGGTAGGATGTACGGTATCGCGCGCGTCTCCACTTGTACGAAGGCGCAAATCAAGATCATGCTCCTGCACATTCTGATGGGAAAGCAGCCCCCGGCGCCAAAATCGAGACGGGGCGCCCCCGTGAAAAATGAGAGCGTCGACCCCAAGATCGTCGAGGACATCGAGCGCTTCCGCCAGCGGCTCGCCGATGCGGCTGCCTTGCCCGAGGAAGAAAAGCCGATGCTCACCGTCTGCGAGCCAAGACCCGCGGAGGAGCCCTTCAACACGGGCATCCTCGAGATCACGTCCACGGGCTACGGGTTCCTGCGCGCAAAGAATTGCCAGCCGTCGAGCTTCGGTGACGTCTATCTTCCCTCCCCCGTCATCCACGGCTGCAAACTGCGCGAGGGGGACAAGATCACCTGTAAGGCGCATCCGCGCGTCCGCAACGAGTCTCCCGCGATCGAGGAGCTGCTCACCGTCAACGGGATCGAGGTCGGCGCATACGAAGACCGCCCCTATTTCGACGCCCTGACGGCGAAGTACGCCAGCGACAAGATCGCCCTCTCGGAGGGGAACGGCGACGTCGCCCTGCGCATGCTCGACCTGTTCGTCCCCATCGGGAAGGGACAGCGCGCCCTCATCATCGCGCCGCCCAAGGCGGGCAAGACCACCCTCCTCAAATCGATCGCGGGGGCGATCGCCGAACACCACACCGGGATCTCTCTCATCATCCTACTCATCGATGAGCGCCCCGAGGAGGTGACGGATATCCGTTCGAGCGTGCAGAACGCGGAGGTCATCTATTCGACCTTCGACGAGAGCGCGGAGCACCACATCCGTGCGGCGCGGCTCACCCTCGAGCACGCAAAGCGGCTCGTCGAGATCGGGAAGGACGTCGTCATCCTGCTCGATTCCATCACCAAGCTTACGCGGGCGTATAACAGCGCGGGGGAGAGCACGGGTAAGACCCTCTCGGGCGGGCTCGATGCGGGTGCGCTCGCAGAGCCCAAGCGGTTTTTCGGGGCGGCGAGGAACACGGTCGAGGCGGGCAGCCTCACAGTCCTTGCGACGGCGCTCGTGGAGACGGGCAGCCGCATGGACGACATCATCTACGAGGAGTTCAAGGGGACGGGCAATGCCGACATCTTCCTCTCGAGGGAACTTGCCGAGCGGAGGATCTTCCCCGCCATCGATATTCGCCGCTCGGGGACGCGCAAGGAGGAGCTTCTCCTCACCAAAGAGGAGCTCGCCGCCGTCTATAAGATGCGGGAGCGCGGGCTCACGGAGAACATCGCGGGGCTCATCGAAATGCTCAAAAAGACGCACAGCAACGAAGAGTTTGTCACAAAACTTCCCGATTGGCTGCGTGTATATAAACCTTAAAATGGAGGAAAGCAATGATCATCGGAATTGATTTGGGCGGGATGTCCGCCAAAGCTGCGTGCCTCGATCACGGCACGCTCGGCGTGCGCGTCAGCGTGGAGACCTCTGCAGACATGACGGCGGAGGATACGGCGAAGTCGCTCGCCGCGCTTGCCCGCCATGCCGCCGAAGCGGCGGGCATTCCCTACGAACAGGTGGAGGCGATCGGCATCGGTTCGCCCGGCGTCATCGACAGCGCGAGCGGCACCGTCGTGCTTTGGTCCAACTACGGCTGGAAGAACGTTCCCCTCGCGGAGTTCGTCTCCAAATATGCCGGAAAGCCCGTCTTCGTCACCAACGATGCCAACGCCGCCGCCCTCGGGGAGGCAAAGTTCGGCGCAGGGATGAAGTATGAAGACAGCATCCTCGTGACCCTCGGCACGGGCGTGGGGGGAGGCATCATCATGGGCGGCAAGCTCTTTGAGGGATACAGGAGCGCGGGCGCAGAGATCGGGCACATGGTCATCTGCCGGAACGGCGAACTGTGCACCTGCGGGCGCCGCGGATGCTTCGAGCGTTACGCCTCTGCGACGGGGCTCATCCGCATGACGGAGAAGGCGATGAAGGAGCACCCCGAGAGTGCCCTCAAACAC
>CANQNB010000035.1 GCA_947625065.1 uncultured Clostridia bacterium
TCCGCCGAATGCCACGCGGGAGGTGAATTTTTTCGCCGTCTTTTTGTCGGAGGTGAAGATGTAGAGGGCGAGAGGGGAGGGCGCGGCGTTGATCTCCGCGATGATGCGCTCCTCGTCGCGGTAGGTGAGCACGGGGAGGATGGGACCGAAGATCTCCTCCTGCATGACGGCGTCCTCCCGCGTGACCCCCATGAGCACGGTGGGCTCGATGCGCAGCGTCTCCTCCTCCCTCCTTCCGCCCCACACGACCTTCTTCTCGTCGATGAGGGCGCACAGGCGGCGGAAATGCTTCTGGTTTACGATCTTGCCGTAGTCGGGGTTTTCGAGGGGACGGCTGCCGAATTGGAGGACGATCTGCTTCTCGATCTCGCCGAGGAGGCGCCCCTCGACCTCTTCATGCACGAGGATATAGTCGGGCGCGACGCAGGTCTGCCCGCAGTTGAGGAACTTGCCGAAGACGATGCGCTTTGCGGCGAGGGGGATGTCTGCCGTCGCGTCCACGATGCACGGGCTCTTGCCGCCCAGCTCGAGGGTGACGGGCACAAGGTTCTCTGCGGCGTGGCGGAGCACCTCCCTTCCGACGGCGCTGCTGCCCGTAAAAAAGATCTTGTCGAAGGGGAGATCGAGGAGGGCGGCGTTCTCTTTTCGTCCGCCCGTGACAACGGTCACGACCTCTTCGGGGAATACCATGTCCGCGATGCGGCGCACGATTTCACTTGTCGCGGGCGAATAGGCGGAGGGTTTGAGCACGACGCAGTTGCCCGCGGCGATCGCCTCGACGAGGGGCTCCATCGTGAGAAGGAAGGGGTAGTTCCACGGGCTCATGATGAGCACGCACCCGTACGGCGAGGGCTTGGTATAGCTGCGTGCGGCGAACTGCGCGATGGGGGTGTGCACCCGCTTCTCGCGCGCGAACTGCTTGATATGGCGGAGCATGTAGCCGATCTCGGAGAGGGTCATGCCGATCTCGCACATGTACGATTCGAACCCGCTCTTTCCGAGATCCTCGCGAAGAGCGTCCGTGATCTCCTGCTCGTGCGCGGCGATGACCGTCTTCAGTTCTTTGAGGTAGGCGATGCGCGTCCCCAAAGGGAGGGTCGCCCCGCTTTGGAAATAGGCGCGCTGCTTTTCGAGGATGTGCTTCATTGCGCCCTCCTTGCCCTGCGGTAGATCTCCTCGAGCTCCACGGCATCCATGAGTTTGGGAACGGGGTAGAGGGGGTTCGCCTCCGCATCCGCAGCGCGCGCGAGGGCGGGAATATCCTCCTCTTTGATGTCGAGAGAGGCGGGGATGCCCATCTCCCTGTTGAGCTGTTCGACCCACGAGATGAACGCTTCCGTGGCATCCATGTCCGAAAGAGTCCCGTCGCAAATGCCGCAAGCGCGGGCAAGACGGGAGAGCCGCACGGCGCAGGAAGCCCCGTAGGTGCGCAGCACGATGGGCAGGAGCGTCGCGTTCGTTCTGCCGTGCGGATAGTTATACGCCCCGCCGAGCGAGTGCGCCACGGCGTGCACATAGCCGACATAGGAGACGGTGAATGCCATGCCCGCCTTGTATGCCGCGATCTGCATCCCCTTGCGCGCCGCAAGGTCGCTGCCGTCCGCATATGCCGCGGGCAGATGGTTCTTGATGAGGGTGACCGCTTCCACGGCGAGGCGGCGGGTCGCGCGCGTCGTCGATCTGCCGATGTACGCCTCGACGGCGTGGGTGAGCGCATCCATTCCCGTCTCGGCGGTCTGCGCGGGCGGGAGGGAGCGGGTCATGACGGGGTCAAGCAGGGCGTAGCGGGGGGCGAGGCAAAAGGAGAGCACGGTGAACTTGTGATGGGTGGTCTCATCGGTGAGGACGGCGGCGATCGTCGTCTCGCTGCCCGTGCCCGCCGTCGTGGGGACGGCGAGAAAGAGGGGAGCTTTTCCGCGCACTTTGAGCGTTCCCTTCATGGAGAGAAGGGACTTGCGCGGTTTGATGACGCGCGCGCAGACGCCCTTGGCGCAGTCCATCGGAGAGCCGCCCCCGATGGCGATGATCGCGTCGCACTTTTTCTCGCGGTAGAGCGAAAATGCGCCCTCGACATCGGACACGGTGGGGTTCGCCGCGGTCTTGTCGAAGATCTCGGCTTCGATCCCCTCCGCCGCGAGCGCGTCGAGAACGGGCTGCAAGAGCCCGTGCGAACGCACCCCTGCATCCGTCACGATGAGCGCCCGCGTCTTCCCTTTTCCGCGGATGATTTTTGCGGCATCGGCGCACCCCGGGATGAGCTCGGGTTCGCGGTAGGGCAAGAGGGGGATGGCAGCGTGCAACACTCCCTGAACGATGCGGCACCACAGCCGCCGTGAACTTTCCATATGCCTCCTCCGTGAGTATATTTATGTTTATAAACTATATTATATGCGGGAAAGGGCGGCTTGTCAATCGAAATGATTTGTTTTTGTTTGACGAACGGCGGCGGATATGGTATAATCTTCGGCGGAATCCATTGAGAGGTGAGCTATGTTACAGGTCAACGGCGTCAGTTTGCAGTACGGAAGCAAGAAGCTGTTCGAGGACGTCAACTTAAAATTCACCAAGGGCAACTGCTACGGCATCATCGGCGCGAACGGCGCGGGGAAGTCCACCTTTTTGAAGGTGCTCTCGGGGGAGATCGAGCCCAACAAGGGGGAGGTCATCCTCGACAAGAACGAGCGCATGAGCGTGCTCGCCCAGAACCAGAACAAATACGACTTCGAGACGGTGCTCCGCACGGTCATGCTCGGGCACAGGCGCCTCGTCGAGATCATGGACGAGAAGGACGCCCTCTACGCCCATGCGGAATTCACCGAAGAGGACGGCGAGCGCGCCGCGGAGCTCGAGAGCGAATTCGCAGAACTGGGCGGTTGGGAGGCGGAGAGCGAGGCGCAGACCCTCCTCAACGAGCTCGACATCCCCTCCTCCGAGCACGGTCTCACGATGGGGGAGCTCGACGCCAAGAAGAAGGTCAAAGTTCTGCTCGCGCAGGCGCTCTTCGGCAATCCCGACGTCCTCCTTCTCGATGAGCCCACCAACAACCTCGACCTCAAGACGGCGCGTTGGCTCGAAAACTACCTCCTCGACTTCGAGAACACCATCATCATCGTCTCCCACAACCGCCACTTTCTGAACAAGGTGTGCACCCACATCTGCGACGTCGACTACGGCAAGATCAACCTCTACCTCGGCAACTACGACTTCTGGTACCAGACCTCCCAGCTCATGGCGCGCCAGCAGCGCGACGCCAACAAGAAGGCGGAGCAGCGCGCCGCCGAGCTCAAGGAGTTCATCGCCCGCTTTGCGGCGAACGCGAGCAAGTCGCGGCAGGCGACGTCGAGGAAGAAGGAGCTCGAAAAGCTCACCATCTCCGACTTCAAGCCCTCCCTCCGCAAATATCCCTACATCGACTTCAAATACGAGCGGGAGATCGGCAACGACATCCTCTCCGTCGAGGGACTCACCAAGAAGGGCTACTTCGAGGACCTCTCCTTCACCGTCCAGCGGGGGGACAAGATCGGCATCCTCTCCGACAAGTCCACCTCGGTCACCATGCTCTACGACATCCTGATGGGCAAGCGGCAGCCCGATGCGGGCACGGTGAAGTGGGGCAAGACGATCAGCGCCTCCTACTTCCCCCTCGACAACAGCGAATACTTCGACGGCTGCTCTCTCACCCTCGTGCAGTGGATCTCCCAGTTCTCCAAGGACCACTACGAGGAATTCCTGCGCGGCTGGCTGGGGCGGATGCTCTTCTCGGGCGAAGAGGCGCTCAAGGAGGCGCAGGTGCTCTCGGGCGGCGAAAAGGTGCGCTGCATGCTCGCCAAGATGATGCTCGAGGGGGGGAACTTCCTCATACTCGACGAGCCCACCAACCACCTCGACCTCGAGAGCATCACCTCCCTCAACAACGGTCTCGTCGCCTTTAAGGGCTGCATGCTCCTCACCTCGCACGACCAGGAACTTATGAACACCGCCTGCAACCGCATCATCGTTGTAAACGGCACCAAGACCTTCGACAAGAACGTCACTTTCGACGAATACGTTGACATAATCAATGGATGAATTTTGAACAGTATCATTCATAAATCGCTATTTCCTCGACAAATCCGTCGAGGAAGTTTTTCTTTTTTGCGCTAATTTTCGACAAAAAAGGCGCAAAATATGTTGAAATTTGCCTTATTTACATTTTTGTACATAATTCGACTAATTTTGTACATAAATCCATGAAATGTGAGCAGAAATGAATTTACAAATTCCAAAATATGATTTATAATAATGCCACAAAACTACAAAAAAGGGGTAAAAATATGAAAAAGATCCTCATTCTCGAAGGAAACGAAGCCTTTGCGAACGAACTTGCGGTGCACTTTGCCAAGGCGGGTTACGACGTCTGCGGCGTGACGGACGACGGCGCGGAGGGGCTCAAACTGCTCGAAAAGTATGCGCCCTCCGTCGTGGTGATGAGCCTGCTGCTCAAGACGCAGGACGGGTTCAGCGTCCTCGAAGAGGCGCGCAGCCGCCAGCGCAAGGCGGATTTTGTCGTGATGGGCAACTTCTCCGACGACCGTCTCATCAACCGCGCCATCTCGCTGGGTGCGCGGTACTATCTCATGAAGCCCGTCTCGGCGGAACTCGTGGGGGAGCGGGTCGCCGAGCTCGCAGAGGAGGGCATGCCCAAGCCCGAGAAGCTCGAACGCAGGCGGGCAGGGTCCCTTGACGAGCGCATCTCGAGCATCTTCATCTCCATCGGCATCCCGCCCCACATCAAGGGATACGGGTATCTGCGCGAGAGCATCAAGATGGCGGTGGAGAACCCGCAGATCATCAACAACATCACCAAGGGGCTGTACCCCGTCATCGGCGAAAAGTTCGACACCTCGGCGAGCAAGGTCGAGCGCGCGATCCGCCATGCCATCGAGGTCGCGTGGAACCGCGGGCGGGTGGACGCCGTCAACGCCATCTTCGGCGCGCGGGTGTATATCGGGACGGAAAAGCCCACCAACAGCGAGTTCATCGCCCTCGTCGCAGACAAACTCATCCTCGAGAACATGGTCTGAGCGCTTTTTTGACCCTCTTTTTTCTCCCGCCGCCCCCTGCCTTTTTCTCTCTTTTCTCTATTCTTAAAGTCCGCGCAAACAAAATAAAAAGAAATCAAAAAAATCTCTCCCAATACCGTTGAAAAATTTCGCGGAAAATGTTATACTGTAAGGTGAAATCAGACGGACAAGCCGCTCTGCGGCGGCGGAGGTTTTTACGTGAACGGTGTCGGACGCGGTGACGGCGATCAGAAAGAAAAGAAGAACAGAATTTTCACGAGGGAGACGGTCGGCATGACGGTCCTCCTGTTCAGCCTCGTGATCCTCTTTATCACGATCACGGGTCCCATCGTCTTCGGTGATGTCGGTCTCGCGATCGCCTCCTTTTTCTATGGCGTGTGCGGATATTTTATCTATCCCGTTCTGCTCACCGCGATCACGCTGTCCATCTCCCTCATTGCGGGCAAGAAGCTCATCCGCGCGCGCTGGATCGTGTGCGCGGTCTTCTTGCTCTTTTCCGTCTTCTGCATCGTCCACACTGCGACCGCCGAACGCTTCTTCTCCGCGGGCTTTTCGGGCTATCTTGCGGGCTGTTGGAGCGCCGCATCGCAGGATCTCTCGGCAGGCACGGGCGGCGGCGTCCTCTTGGGGCTCGTGTGCTATCCCGCGCGTCTGCTCCTCTCGGCGCCCGGCGCCTATGTGATCTTCTCGGTGCTCACCCTCGCGGCGTGCATCCTCATCGTCATGCTCAGCCCGCTGCCCGCCGTCCTCCGCACCTCCTCCCGCCGCCGCAGGCGGAGAGAACTGCACGCGGACGAGGACAAGCGCATCCGCCACTCGGCGGAGGAATACGCAGATCCCGCAGATCCCACCCTTTCCGCCCCCGCGGACTATCCCCCCGCAGATCAGGGCGCGGACTACGGCTCGCCGACGCACGATTACGGCGCCTCCTACGGCGCTTCCTACGGCGCCCCGCCCGCCCGGTCCTCCCCCCGTGCGGAGGAAAAGCAGAGCGAGCACGACTTGCTCTTTGGGAGCAGCCCGCGCGAGAGCTACCGCAACAACCTCATTTTCGACAGAAATTCCGCCTTCAACCGCAGGCGCAGCGCCCCGGGTACTCCCCGTCAGGACGAACAGGACGCCGCGGACAGCTCCGAGGCTCCGACCGACGGCAACTATCCTGCGAGCAGCTATCCCGCAAGCAATTATTCCGCAAGCAATTATTCCGCAAGCAATTATCCCGCAAGCAATTATCCCACGGGCAATTATTCGGAGAGGTACGAGCAGGAGGAACAGCAGACGCGCCCTCCGATGCCCGACCGCCGCATCACCTCCATCACGCCGGGCTCCTTTGACCGGGACGAGGGGTTGAACTATCCCACGGCGCGCCCCTCCGGGGAGCAGCCTTCCGAGCCCGCGGACGAGGGATTTTCGCCCTACGAGCCGCCCGCAGAGCCGCCCGCACCCCGCATCGAGGACCCTGCGGACAGGGCGATCCGCGGCTTGCGCTCCGAACCCGACCGCACCGACCCGTTTAGCAGAAGCGAAGTCTCCGACCGCAGCGACCGCACCGACCCGTTTAGCAGAAACGAAATTTCCGACCGTTCCGACCGTTCCGACCCGTTCAGCAGGAGCGAAATTCCCGACCGTTCCGACCGTTCCGACCCGTTCGGCAGGGGAGAAGTCCCCGACCGTTCCGACCGCTCCGACCCGTTCGGCAGGAGCGAAATTTCCGACCGCAGCGACCGCACCGACCCGTTTAGCAGGAGCGAAATTTCCGATCGCTCCGACCGTTCCGACCGCTCCGACCCCTTCGGCGGTTCCGCGGCGGGGCTCTTCGACGACGGCGAACCGCTCGACGAGATCGAGGACGTTCCCGACGATCGCAGTATCCGCGCGCTCGGCAGTCTCGAAAGCCGCGGTGCAGACGCGCGCATGCCCGAGCCGCCGTCGGAGCCCAAACCCAAGCCCAAAAAGAAGCACGTCTGGAAGAAGTATAAATGTCCCGACCTCTCCCTCCTCAACGACTACGACGGGCAGATCACCCTCTCCAACGAGGAGGTGGGGCGCAATTCGGGCATCATCATCGACACGTTGCAGCGCTACAAGATCAACACCCATGTGATCGGGGTGAAGGGGGGCGCGTCCGTCACGCGCTACGACCTCGCCATGCCCGAGAGCGGAACGATCAGCATGGTCACCCGCTATGCCGATGAACTCGCCGTCTACCTCGAGGTCCCGGGGGTGAACATGTATGCCAACCCCGCCGTCCGCGGCATCTCGGTGGAAGTCCCCAACCGCAAGCGTGCGACCGTGGGGCTCAAAGCGCTCATCGCCTCTCCCCAGTTTTCGGGTAAGCAGAAGGACGACGCCGTCGTCTTCGCGCTCGGCCAGAACATCGACGGCGACGTGCTCATCGGTGACATCACCGAGATGACGCACATCCTCGTCGCGGGCACGACGGGCTCGGGCAAGTCGGTCGCCATCCACGCCATGCTCGTCAGCATGCTCTATAAATATTCCCCCGAGGAACTTCGCCTCATCCTCATCGACCCCAAGCAGACGGAGTTCATCATCTACGAGGGCATTCCGCACCTCATGATCAACGAGATCATCTCCCAGCCGCAGAAGGCGGTCACCGCGCTCAACTGGGCGTGCAAGGAGATGGAGCGCCGCTATTCTCTCTTCATGGAGAAGACCCGCTCGGGCATCGCCGTCAGCAAGCTCGACGAATACAACCGCAGCCTCACCGAGGGGGAGGAGAAGCTCCCCAAGATCATCATCGTCGTCGACGAGTTCGCCGACCTCATGCTTACGGCGAAGAAGGACATCGAAGAGAAGGTCCAGCGTCTCGCCCAAAAGGCACGCGCCGCGGGCATCCACCTCGTGCTCGCGACCCAGCGCCCCGACGCCACCGTCATCACGGGCGTCATCAAGAGCAACCTGCCCACCCGCATTGCGCTCAGCGTCGACTCCGACCTCAACTCCCGCATCATGATCGATGAATCGGGCGCCGAAAAACTGCTCGGCAAGGGGGACATGTTCATCAAGATGAACGGCAAGCCCCGCCGCGCGCAGGGCGCATACATCGCCGTCTCCGAGATCCAGCGGGTCGTCGCCTTCATCAAGGAGAACAACGAGGCGTACTTCGACGAAGACGTCACCGAGTTCATCGACAAGGACGGCGAGAGCGGCGGTGGCGGAGAGGGCTTCGACGGGGACGGCGGTCCCGTCAACGACCAGTATATCCGTGCGCTTGCCGCCGTCGTCAAGGTGGGGCAGGCGTCCATCTCCCTCATCCAGCGCAAGTGCCGCGTGGGCTATAACCATGCGGGCAAGATCATCGAATGGATGGAGGCGATGGGCTACATCTCCGCCTTCGAGGGCGCTAAGGCGCGCACCGTCCTCCTCACGAAGGAGGAATTCGAAGCCAAATACGGGAGACTCGACTGATGGACAAAGTTTTCGGCATGATCTCCCTCGGGTGCGACAAGAACAGGGTGGACGGCGAACGTCTGCTCGGCGAAGTCAAGCGTCACGGCTGCCCGATCTCCTCCGATCTCTCCGAGGTGCAGGTGCTCATCGTCAACACGTGCGCCTTTCTCAACGCCGCGCGGGAGGAATCTCTCTCCGCCATCCTCGAGGGGAACGGCTACCGCACGAAGGGCAGGCTCGAGAAGATCGTCGTCACGGGCTGCCTTCCCGAAAAGTTCATCTCCGAGCTCTATCCCGCCCTCACGGAGGGGGACGTCTTCCTCGGCGTGAAGGATGCGGAGGAGCTCTTCCCCGCCCTCGAACGTTCCTACCGCGAGGGGCGGATCAACGCCGTCGGCACGGGCAGCGGAGAGCGCACGGAGCGCTTCGTCACGACCATGCCCCACCTCAAATACCTCAAGATCGCCGACGGCTGCTTCAACCACTGCACCTATTGCCTCATCCCCAAGATCCGCGGGCGCTACGTCTCCTACCCGATGGAGGAGCTCGTCCGCGAGGCAGAGGGGCTGGGGGAGACGGACGAACTCGTGCTCGTCGCGCAGGACACCACCCGCTACGGCGAGGACAGGGGAGAAAATCAGCTCGTCGAACTTCTCCGCAGGCTCTCCCGTCTTTCCAACATCGCGCATTTGCGCCTTCTCTACTGCTACCCCGAGGTCATCACCGACCGCCTCATCGCCGAGATCAGGGACAACCCCAAGATCATCAAGTATCTCGACATCCCCCTCCAGCACTCGGAGGACAGGATCTTAAAGCTCATGGGGCGGCGGACCACCAAGGCGGAGATCCTCGCCCTCCTGCAAAAACTCAGGCGCGAGATCCCGTCCATCGCCCTGCGCACCACCTTCATCGCGGGGTTTCCCTCGGAGACGGAGGAGGAGCACGAGGCGCTGCTCGCCTTTCTCGAAGAGGCGCAGTTCGAGAATTGCGGCTTCTTCGCCTACTCCCGCGAGCCCGAAACGGCGGCATACCGTCTCCCCGGTCAGATCCATTGGGCGACGAAGCGCCGCCGCGTCAACGCACTCTACAAAAAACAGGCGGAGATCTCCGCGGCAAAGCTCGCCACCCGCGTGGGGGAGACCCTCGAAGTCGTCTGCGACGGCATCGACTACGAAAAGGGCTGTTTCGTGGGACGGGCATACTTTCAGGCGTACGAGATCGACGGCGCCGTCTACTTCACTTCGCCCCGTGCAGACGAAGGAGGACGGTACCATGTCCGCATCGAGCGCGCAGATACATACGATTTATACGGAACGGCGGAGGAAATCGAGCCCCCCGTTCCCGGGAGGAGCCAGCCATGAATCTACCCAATAAGATCACCCTCAGCCGCATCTTTCTCATCCCCGTCTTCGTCCTCTTCTTCTATTTGGACGTCCTTCCCTATCACGAGCTCGCCGCGGCGGGCGTCTTCGTGATCGCGGCTTGCACCGACTTTCTCGACGGCTACATCGCCCGCAAATACGGGCTCGTCACCAACATGGGCAAGTTCCTCGATCCCATCGCCGACAAGGTGCTCGTCTCGACGGCGTTCATCCTCATGCTCACCCGCCCCGCCGTCTTCACGGTCATGGGGAACTGGGCGCTCGTGTGCGCGGGCATCGCGGTCGCCGTCATCCTCGGGCGCGAACTCATCGTGAGCGGGTTCCGCCTCATCGCTGCGGAGCGCGGGCTGGTGCTCGCCGCCGACAAGCTCGGCAAGATCAAGACGGTCACGCAGGATGTCTCCATCGCTCTCTTGCTCGCGACCATGCCCTTCACGGGGATGCAGGGCGTCCTCTATCCCGCCGCGATCGGGTTCTCCCTCCTCGCACTCGCGACCGTTTTCACCGTCATCTCGGGCTGCAATTACATCATCGCGAACAGGCGGGTCCTGGGAGAGGGCTCCAAGTGAAGTACGCCGCCGTCGTCCTCTACAACAACAAAAATTCGCTCTCCGCGGTCGACGTCCTCCCCGTGACGGACGCCTTCCTTTCGGGCGGTGTGTTCTTCGACGAGGTGAGTTTTCTCGCCTACGACGTGCCCTCCTCCCTGTCCGATGCCCTCGCCCGTCTCTCCAAGGATTGCGACGGCATCTTCGTCATCTGCAACTCCATCCTCGTCCCCGAAGCCAAGCGCGCCATCGAGGCGGCGGCGGGCGGAACGTTCGACAAGATCAACCTCCTCGAGACAAAAAATCATCTTTTTGGCATCCTTCCCTCGGGCATGGGTGGGGCGAAACTCGTCACCGATGAGATCATGCCCCGCGTCGACGGGCGGAGGAAGCAGTCCTATTTCCGCGTCGTGCTGCGTGCAATGGGCGCGCCCGCCGCATCCATCAAGGGGGCGATGGAGCAGATCCATTCGAGCTTCCCGCAGCTCCTGCTGCACGTGACCGACCGCTACGCCGACACCCGCGTCGAGGTCATTTACGACCGCAACACCCCCAAGTACATCGTCGACGAGGCGACCCGCATCCTCGCGACCGAGCTCGACCGCTACCTCTATGCGATCGAAGATGTCTCCGTCGCCGAACGCCTTGTCGATGCCCTCAAGATCCGACGCCGTCGCATCTCCGTTGCCGAGTCCTTTACGGGCGGCGGCGTTGGGCGGGCGATCGTGCGCGTCCCCGGGGCGAGCGAGGTGTACTTCGAGGGCATCAACGCCTACAACGGCAGGTCCAAGGAGGAACGCCTGCACGTGACCCGGTTCACCGTCGAACAGCGGGGGACGGTCTCCGACCAGACGGCGTACGAGATGGCGGCAGGTCTGCTCGCGACGGGCAACTGCGACCTTGCCATTGCAACGACGGGGGTCGCGGGTCCCGACCCCGACGAAAAGGGCAATCCCGTGGGGCTCTGTTACATCGCCGCCGGCACGCGGCAGGAGGTCCACGTCTACAAATACAATCTCACAGGCGACCGCACGACGATCACCGAAACGGCGACCAACCTCGCCCTCTTCCTCGCCTACCGCGAGCTCAAATAACCGCAAAAACCCATAAGGAGTACATACATCATGAACGAAGACAAATTGAAGGCATTGGAGCAAGTGCTCGCGCACATCGAAAAGGAATACGGCAAGGGCGCGATCATGAAGCTCGGGCAGGAGGCGGGCAACACCGACATCGAAGTCATTCCCTCGGGCTGTCTTGCGCTCGACCTCGCCCTCGGCATCGGCGGCTTCCCCCGCGGAAGAATGATCGAGATCTATGGTCCCGAATCGTCGGGCAAGACGACGGTCGCCCTCCACGCCGTCGCAGAGGCGCAAAAGCTCGGCGGCATCGCGGCATTCGTCGATGCGGAGCACGCGCTCGACCCCGTCTACGCCAAAAAGCTCGGGGTCAACCTCGACGAACTCTACGTCTCCCAGCCCGACACGGGCGAACAGGCGCTCGACATCGTGGATGCGCTTGTCCGCTCGTCTGCGGTGGACATCATCGTCGTGGACTCCGTCGCCGCCCTCACCCCCAAGGCAGAGATCGAGGGGGATATGGGCGATTCCCACGTCGG
>CANQNB010000036.1 GCA_947625065.1 uncultured Clostridia bacterium
GGAGATCTCCGACGTCCTGACGTAGGGCGGATTGACGGTGATGACGTTGAACCTGCCGTGCACCCCCGAGAAGAGGTCGCTCTTCACGAAGGAGACGTTCGCCTTGTTGATGCGGGCGTTCTCACGGGCGACATCGAGGGCATCCTCGGAGATGTCCGCGCCGACGACGGTGACCGTCTTGTTCTTCGCCGCCTCGCACGCCACCGCGACCGCGACCGCGCCGCTGCCCGTGCACAGATCGAGGAGGCTGTCCCCCGCGTTCAGAGAGGCGACTGCCTCCCGCACGAGGATCTCCGTCTCGGGACGGGGAATGAGCACCCGCTCATCCACCTGGAAGGTATAGCCGTAGAAGCTCGTGTCCCCGTAGATGTACCACAAAGGTCTCCCCGTGAGGCGCTGTTCGAAGACGTCGAGGATCTTTTTGCACTCCGAACGGGAGACGACCCGCTCCTCCGAGAGGGCGCTCCGCGGGATGCCGAGGGTGAGCGAGAGGATCCACTCGGCGTCCGACCCGTCGATGTTGCGCTCCGCAAAGCTCTTCTTCATGACCGCGGAGAGTTTGGAAAGCTTGGTCTCCGTCGCAAAGAGCCTGATGGGCACGTCGGGATCGCTGTCCATCTCGCGCACCTTTTCGAAGGCGCGGATGGCGCACTCGATCTGCTCGTCGGTGGGCTTGCGGGTGGTCAGTTTCTGCAAGAGATACCCGGGCGCCTTGAAGGGCAGAAGGAGAACGGAATCGGAATAGGAGAGCAGTTTGAGGACCTCGTAGGAGATCCCGGCCACAAAGGGCAGAAGGAGAAGTTTGAGCACGACCGCGAGCACCCGTTCGAGGAAGACGTTGGTGAGCCCGATCTCCGCATAGAGCATGTTGACGGGGATGCTCGCCGCCGCAAACACGAGGATGGAGATGATGAGCACGATAAAGAGGAAGGTCGTGCCGCATCTGTCGTGCATGCGGGAACAGCCGCGCACGTTTTCCACCGTGAGCGGGAGCCCGTATTCATAGCAGTTGATGGTCATATGCTCTGCGCCGTGGCACATGTAGGTCTCCCGCAGTGACTTGAATGCCAAAGTAAACAGGATATAACAGGTAAAGACGGCGAGGCGGAATCCCCCCTCGATGAGGTAGTACCACAGACCGTACATCTCCGTCTTGCCGACGGCGGGAGCCGCCCCTGCGATGAGGTCGGTGAGAAATTGCGGGAGCCAGATGAAGAGGGCGACGGCGATCACCACGCCGAGGACGACCGAGAGGGTGCTGATCACATCCCCGACGCCGATCTTGAGGTGATCCTCCATCCAGCGGGAGAGCTTGCTCTTCCCCTCCTCTTCGCCCGTGTAAGCCGCCTCCGCACTGCGGGTGAGCGCCTGCATCCCCCCGACGAGGGAGGAGGCGAAGCTGACGACGCCGCGGACGAAGGGGATGCGCTGCCATACGGGGCGCTTGCCGGGCTGCCCCGTGCGCACCGCCTCCATCTGGTATTCGCCGTTGTCGTCGCGGACGACGGTCGCCATGCACGATCTTCCGCGCATCATCACGCCTTGGATCACCGCCTGACCGCCGATATAGGTACGATTGGTTTTTTTCTTCATAATCTGCGTAGGGAGCGTCCCTCTCTCGGGGAGAGGGCGCGGGAGAGTTTGCGCGCACTGCGGCACGCCGCGGTACCGAGTATAGAAAACAGCCCCGCGATCGAGGCTGCTGTCTTTTGCTTAGATGCCGTATCTTTTCTTGAACTTGTCGACTCTGCCGCCTGTATCGACGAGCTTCTGTCTCCCCGTGAAGAAGGGGTGGCACTTGCTGCAAATATCGACCTTCAACGTCTCGACGTCCTTTGTTGTGCCGGTCTTGAAGGTCTCGCCGCAGGCGCAGACGACCGTCACCTCATGATACTTCGGATGGAGATTGGGTTTCATATCGTTCACCTCACTGTTTCTTATCATTTCGGATACGCGAACTATTATAAATGTTTTTGCGGCGTTCGTCAACCGTTTTTCAGACCCCTTGCAAAAAAATCATGCGGACGGGCACATTTTTTTCGGCGTTCCCGCCAAATCGCCGAAATCTCCGAAAAAGCCTTGCAAAATCTTGCCTCTTGCGGTATAATATAGTCAGAGAATACGAAAATTGCAGGTGAAGGAAGGAGATCATGAACGTTTGGAAGCTCACCGACGCACAAAAACTCGTCAAAACGGAGGCTCCCCTGCCCGAGAGCAGTGCGGGTCTCTTGCGCGTGCGCGTGACGAAAGTCCTTTTGAACAGTCAGGATGCTGCCATCTATAAGGGAGACCTCCGCGTCAAGTACCCGCTCATCCCCGGGCGGTTCGCCGTGGGGTTCGTCGCAGAGGAGAACAGTGAGCCCGATTTCCCCAAGGGGACGCGCGTGCTCCTGCACGGCTACCGCCCCGTCCCGCAGGAGGGGGTGGCAAAGCGCGACTTCTCCGCCGACGATTTTTATGCCTGCGGAAGGACGGTCGACGGCTTTTTGCGCGACTTCGTCCTCGTCTCCCCCGACGACATGACCCCCCTCCCCGCCTCCGTCTCCGATGAACGCGGGCTCCTCCTCCACCACATCGCCACCGCGAAGGAGATCTGCGACAAGCTCGGCGCCCAGAAGGGGCAGCATGTCGCGGTCGTCGGTGCAGACCTCATCGGCATCCTCGTCTGCCAGCTCCTCATCTACCAGCAGGCGGCGCCCATCCTCGTGGATGCAGACAAGACCCGCCTTGCCTTTGCGCGCGAGTGCGGCGTCTACTATACCTTCCCCAACGACAGGAACATCGTCGACACCGTCGCCTCGGTCACGGGCGGTACGCTCGCTTCGGGCGCCGTGCACATCTCCACCGCGACAGGCAACGCCAGCGAGCTCGCGCTCTCCCTCTGCAAGCGGGACAGCCGCGTCATCTACTACGCGACCAGCGCGACGAGGCTCGTCATCAACATGGAGCTTGTCCTCCGCAGACATCTCTCCGTCTATGGGGTCTCCCACGGGCTGAAATATATCAAAAACGCCATCAATCTCGTGGCGAACAAGGCGGTCGACCCCTCGGCGTTCCACGCCAACTGCTATAAGTCCTTCCGCGCGGAGGAACTGCTCGCCCACTACAACGACCGCCCCGGGCGGGACGTGGACGAGATCAACTATATCGACCTTCTGCAATAACAAAGACCCCGCAGGGGCGCCCGCACGGCAGCCTACATATCATGCGCAAGATCAGATATTTCTTCCGCGGCAGGCTCTTTCCGTGCACCCTTCTCTTCGGCATCATCGCGGCGGGCGCCGTCGCGCTCGCGATCTGGCTGCCCCGTCTGCTTGCGCCCGTTGCACTGGTCGAGCGGGCGCTTTCGTTTGCCGTCGCCCTCGCCGTGATCGCGGAGGACACCCTCCCCGAAAAAAAAGCGCCCAAGCTGCTCCTTCTCTTTTTGCCGTGGATGGGCGCGGCGCTCTGCCTCTTTTTTTATGAAAAACCGACCGAGATCGACCGCCGCGTGCGCCCCGACCTCGGACATGGTACCCTCCTTTTGCGTGTCGCCGCCCTCTCGGAGAGCCTCTGCTCCCTCCCGCACGGCAGGGCGAAGAGCGTCTTGTTCCTCCCCGTCGGCAGAAGGTTTTACGAAAGCCTTCTCGAAGATCTCAAGGGGGCGAAGCAAAGGATCTGGCTGGAATTTTACATCGTCGCCCGCGGCGTGTTCTGGGGAGACCTGCTCGCCGTGATGGAGCAAAGGGCGGCGCAGGGGGTCGACGTGCGCCTCATCTACGACGACTTCGGCTGTGCCTTCACCCTCCCCGAGGACTATGCGAAGGAGCTCGGGAGCCGCGGCATCCGCACGGCGGTCTTCCGCCGCCTGAAAGTGGGGCGGGGATTTTCGCGGCGCGACCACCGCAAGCTCGCGATCGTCGACGGCATCTGCTACACGGGCGGGGCGAACCTCGCGGACGAATACATCGGCGAGGCGATCCGCTTCGGGCATTGGAAGGACTGCGCCGTCCGCATCGAGGGTGGCACGGAGAGCTTTTGTGAGCTCTTCCTTCGGACATGGTATGCCCTTCGACCGTCTGACGGGATACCGAAGCCGCAAAAGGACACGGAGGGAGAACGTCTCTTCGTCCCCCTTGCGGACGGAGCGGACGGCGGGGAGAGGCTCTTTCCGTACCTCCTTGCCGACCTCGCGGCAAATGCCCGCCGCACCCTCTATCTGACCACCCCCTATCTCTCCCTTCCGCGCGGCATCCTCGATGCCCTGACCTCGGCGGCGCGGTCGGGGACGGACGTGCGCGTGCTCATTCCGCACATCCCCGACAAAAAGCCCGTCTTCTTTGTGACGCGGGCATATGCGCGCGAACTCCTCCGCCGCGGCATCGCGGTGCGCGAATACACCCCCGGTTTTCTCCATGCCAAGTGCATCTGTGCCGACAGCCGCTACGCCGTCGTCTCGAGCTACAACCTCGACTTCCGCAGCCTGTACGTGCAGGCGGAATGCGGGGCGTTCTTCGAAGACGAGGCGCTCGCCGAAGACATTGCGCGCGACTTTCTCTCCTCGTGGGAACAGAGCGCACCGCCCAAGCGGGCAAACGCCTTGGTGCGCGCCCTCGGCAAACTGTGCATGCTCTTTGCCCCTCTGACCTGACCCTCAAAACGCTGCGGCGAACATCCGCAGGAAACGACATTCAAGACGATGATCAAATTTATCGCGACCGACCTCGACGGCACCCTGCTCACGCAAGCAAAGCAGCTCCCCGCCGACATCTTCGGTCTCATCGAACAACTTGACCGCCGCGGGATCCTCTTCGCCCCCGCGAGCGGGCGGCAATATGCCAACCTCCGCAAGCTCTTCGAGCCCGTCGCCGACAAAGCGGTCTTCATCTGCGAAAACGGCGCGCTCGTCAAGTACCGCGGCGAGACCCTGCTGCTCTCCCCCATCGAAGAGGGAGACATCGCGGAGGCGCTCGGGCAGATCCGCTCGCTCCCCCACCTCCTCCCCATGCTCTGCGGGGAGAACTGTGCTTACATAGAGAGCGACGCCCGTCCCTTCTACGACGAAGCGGTGGCGGCGTATACCAACTGCTGCAAGGTGGACCGCCTCGAAGAGGTCATCGGCAGGGAACCCGTCTGCAAGATCGCCGTCTACGATGAGCTCTCCGCCGGCGAGAACTGTTTCCGCCGCCTCCCCGCCCGTCTTCCGCGCCTGCGCACCATCCTCTCGGGAGACAGCTGGTGCGACGTCTCCTCCCCCGCCGTCAATAAGGGGATGGCGGTGCGCGTCATCCGCGAGCACTTCGGGCTCCGCAGGGAGGAATGCGTCGCCTTCGGCGACCACATGAACGACTTCGAGATGCTCTCGGAGTGCGGGACGGCATACGTCCCCGAAAACGCCTATCCCCCTCTCAAGGAGCGCATCGGGAGGGTCATCCCCGCCAACGACGACGGCGGCGTCGTCCTCAAACTCCGCGAACTGCTCTCGCACGAACTCTGAAAAGACAAGGAGACCACCATGAAATACGTCATCGCATCGGACATCCACGGCTCGGCGCATTACTGCCGCCTTCTGCGGGAGAGGTTTCTCGAAGAGGGAGCGGACAAATTGATCCTGCTCGGCGACCTCCTCTACCACGGCGCGCGCAATCCGCTGCCCGAGGAATACTCCACCCTCGCCTGTGCCGACATCCTCAACTCGATGAAGGACCGCATCCTCTGCGTGCGGGGCAACTGCGACAGCGACGTCGACACCCTCGTGCTTGCCTTCCCCATCGGCGCGGAATACTGCATCCTGCCGTGGAAGGGGCGCACCCTCGTGCTCACGCACGGGCACAGGACCCCCGCCCTCCTCCAAAAGGGGGACATCCTCGTCAACGGGCATTTCCACGTCCCCGCCTTCGAGGAACGGGAGGACTGCACCTACGTCAACTGCGGCTCCGTCTCCATCCCCAAGGAGGATTCTCCCCATTCCTACCTCGTGCTCGAGGGGGATTCTCTCCTCTGGAAGGATGTCGTGAGCGGCAAAATATTCAAAAGAGCGAGCATTTGAGCGCCCCCTTCCCACCCGTGGGGAGAAGGGCTCTCCGCCGCCCGTAAAAAAGTGCCGAAAAAGCGCCCTTGGGGCAATCGAGTGGGGACATGTCCGAGCTTGTCCCCCTTTTTTTGAAAAATTTTTTTGGAAATTTTCCTTGAAACCCTTGACATCAAAGAGCGAATCATGTAAAATGATACTATAAAATTTTATAAGGAGATAAAAGCTATGAATGTTGACGTTTGGTTCTTTAAGCAGAACAAAGCGGTCCAGATCGTTTTGCTGTGCATCCCCTTTGTAGGTTGGATCGTTGATGCACTTGTCAGATGGTCCATCTTCACGAAGAAGGACACCACGACCAACCTCGTGATGGCGATCGTTGTCACCCTTATCGGTGGATTGTGGGTCGTCACGATTTTCGATGCGATTTGGTACGCCATCAACGGTACTCTCTTCTTCCAGGAGTAACTCGCGAAACAAAAAACCGCTTCCTACCTCGGGAAGCGGTTTTTTCATGCCTTTTTTGCTGCCGCGCAGCCGTCACAGATCGAACGCGATGGCGGTGATGTCGTCGTTGAAGGAGCCGCAGAAACTTTTGAGCACCGATTTGAGCCGTTCGATAAAGAGATCGGAGCTCGCCGAGCGGCGCAGGATCTCCTCCACGCGCTCCACGCCGAACTGTTCCCCCGAGGGGCTCTTGCTCTCGATGACGCCGTCGGTGATCAGAACGAGGATCTCCCCCTTGTGATAGGGAATGGTGCGGTCCTCATAGGCGTAACCGGGGATCCACGTGGAGATGGGCGGCGTGCTCCCCTCGATCTCCGCGATGCCCTCCCCCGTTTTGAGAAGGATGGGGGCGTTGTGCCCGGCGAAACAGTAGAGGATCTCTGCGTTCTCCCTGTCGATGCGCACCGCCGCAGCCGTGATATAGGAGCGCTCGTCCAAATTCATCTCTGCGAATTTATCGTTGAGCTTGCGGATCGCCGCCGCGGGAGAGCGCTCGGTGCGGTCCCAGCCCGCCTTGACGAAGGCGGAGAGCATCCCCGCCGCGACCCCTTTGCCCGAGACATCGGCGATGAGCCCCATCGTGCTCCCGCCTGCCTCATAGACGTCGGGCAGGTCGCCGCCGATCTCACGGCAGGGGATGTAGGTGAAGCTGTAGGGCACCTCCCCCTCTCCGCCCGAGGCGGGAGGAAGCAGCCGCTGCTGGATGGTCTGCGCGGAGTGCATCTCCCGCGCGATCTCCGTCTCATAGGCGTTGTCGACGACGCCGAGGTAGTAATTGCCGAGGGGGCAGACCTTCATGCGGAGGGCGAGCCCCTCTTCGCCGCTGCCGACGATGATCTTGCGGAACGCCGTCTTCCCCGAATAGATGACCTCGGCGAAGAGATTTTTGAGGGAGCAGTAGGCGCAGCGCACTCCTTCGCCGCACTTGCCCTCCTTCTCGCCGCAGTGGGTGACGTCGCGCAACGTGCCCTTCCGTTTGCCCGCGCGGAAATATTCGCCGAACGCACGGTTCATGTATTTGATCTTATAGTGACCGTCGACGACGATCGCCGCTGTGGGGATGCTGTCGAGCACATCCCTGTAAAGATTTGCCATATCAGCCTCTGAAAATGCGCAGTGCGCCGTGGACGACGCGCGCGGAGAGCGAGCGGGAGGAGATGAGTTCGCCGTCGAGCTCCACCGTCTTGCCCCCGATCTGGACGAGCCGCGCCTCCTCGCAGGAGATGCGGCGGGCGATGGGGTCGTTGAGGATCTTCCCCTGCACGAGTTTGATGAGCAGGATGGGATAGCGCCACCGCTTGGGCGTCGTGAGCAGGATGAACTCGAGCTTGCCGTCGTCGATGACGGCGGGAGGACAGATGGGGATGCCCGCGCCGAACTGCCTGCCGTTGCACACCGCCGCGATGAAGGCGTTCTCACGGAAGGTCTCGCCGTCGACGGTCACCTCGATCTGCTGCCCCTTGTAGCGGAAGAGGGCAGCGAGCAGGCTGAAAAAGTACTTGCTCCTTCTGCCGCCGCGCTTCATGCGGTAGCACCGTTCGAGGATGTCGACGTCGATCCCCAAGCCCGCGATGTTCAGACTGCGGAGCCCGTCGCCGCACTCGATGTAGTCGGTCGGCTTCGCCTCGCCCGAGAGGATGAGGTCGAGGGCGGCAATGCCGCCCGGAATGCCTGCCGATGCGGCGAAGTCGTTGCCCGTCCCCGTGGGGATGATCCCGAGCGTCGTGTTCTCGGGGCAGATGCCGCAGAGGACGTCGTTGAGGGTGCCGTCTCCGCCGACGGCGATGACGGTCGCGGGCTCCTGCGTGAGCTCGTGCGCGATCCTCCTCATCTCCTCCTTCGTCTCCCCCGTGTGAAAGTCAAAGGCGATCTGCTGCGCATTCAGCCTCTCTGCGATCTCGCCGAGGAGCTTCGCAATGTTTTTGGCATGGGGATTGATGAGGAAGTGCAGCATGTTCTTCTCCTTTGTATCGCGTCTGTCGCCTTGGCAATACGGCAAAACAGCCGTCTTCCATTCCGTATTATACAATATCTCGCGAAGAATTGCAATTTTTTTCGGAATCTGCTATACTGAATTTGAGAAAAATTTCGCGCAGGACGCACGCCCATGAAACAGCTTCTCCCCGAAAAACTTGTCGAACTCGCAAATTGCTGCCCTCGCCCCCTCTATGTCGTGGGCGGGAGCGTGCGCGATTTCCTCGCCGGCTACCCCTTGGGACCCCATACCGATTGGGACATCGCCTCCCCCATGACGGAGGACGAATTTCTCGCCGCATGCGAAAAATGCGGCACCCATGTCCGAGGTGTGTACCGTCAGACGGGCACGGTGAAGCTCGAAGACGACGAAAAATGCGGCTATGAATTTACCCGTTTCCGCTCCGACCGCTACGTGCGCGGAGTGCACACGCCCGCGGAGATCGAGTTCACCGAAGACATCGCCGTCGATGCCCGCCGCCGCGACTTCTGCGCCAACGCCGTCTACTACGACATCCGCCAAGGCACCTTCTGCGACCCCCTCGGGGGAAGAGAAGACATCGCTGCGAGGACGCTGCGCACCGTGCGGGAGGCGGAGAGGGTGTTCGGGGAGGACGGGCTGCGCCTCATGCGCCTTGCACGCATCGCCGCGGAGACGGGGTTCTCCCCCGATGCCGAAGCCCTCGCAGGGGCGAAACGCAACGCCGCGCTCATCCGCGACATCGCCCCCGAGCGCATCTTCACCGAGCTGCGCGCCCTCCTGCTCAGCGACGCAAAACACGGCGACAGCAGCGCGCCCTACCGCGGTCTCACGATCCTGCGCGACACGGGCGTGCTCGCCGAGATCCTTCCCGAGCTCGCCGCGGGAGAGGGCATACACCAAAGAGAGGACTACCATGTCCACGATGTGCTCGAACATTCGCTGCTTTGTGTACAATATGCGCCCCCCGAGATCCGCTTTGCCGCCCTCCTGCACGACGTGGGCAAGCCCTTCTGCCTCGCCCGCGACGGCAACTTTTACGCCCATGCCGAAGAGGGCGCACGCATCGCGGAGGACATCCTCTCCCGCCTCAAAGCCCCCCGCGCGCTCACGCGGGAGACGGTGCGCCTCGTCCGAATGCACATGCGCGACTTCGACTGCAAGATGCGCGAAGCCAAGGTGCGCAGGGAGATCCGCGACGCGGGGAGCGCCTTCCCCCTCCTGCTCGCCCTCAAACAGGCAGATTTTTCCGCCTGCAAGGACGATCTCTCCCCCGCTCCCTCCGCCGTCAAATGGAGGGCGGTCTATGAGAAGATGCGCGCCGAAGGGGTCCCCTTCACGGTGAAGGAACTCGCGCTCGGGGGTGCAGACGTGCAGGCGCTCGGCGTCCCCAAGGAGCGGACGGCAGAGATGTTGAAGGAGCTTCTCGACTTCTGCCTCACCGACGGCAGCCGCAACGACCGCGCCGTCCTCACCCGCGCCGTCCTGCGCATCCTCGAAAGAGATAAAAAGCCGCAATAAACTACCCAAAAACAAAGGAGAAACCATGCAACTCTATCTGATCATCCTCGCCGCCGCCCTCTCGGCGATCTCCCTCGCTTTGAACGTGTTTGTGCTCATCAAACTCAGACATGGGTACCCCAAAAGCGATGAAGCCGCACTCAAACGGTTGGAAGAAAAGGCGGAGACCACCCGCTCCTATGCCGAGTATACGGCGCGCACGGCGGAGGGGCTCAGCCGCAATACCGAGCAGCGCCTCGCCTTCATGCAGAAGACCCTCTCCGACGACATCAAGTACATCGTCGACGCCAATGCGCAGAACCTCGAACGCATCCGCCGCACGGTGGACGACAAGCTCTCCGCCTCCATCGACGGCAAGCTCTCCGCGAGCTATGCGCGCATCTCGGCGAGTCTCGAAAAGATGTATGAGAGCGTGGGCGAGATGAAGAGCCTCTCCGCGGGGGTGGCAGACATCCGCCGCGCCTTCACCAACGTCAAACTGCGCGGCACGTGGGGGGAGACCCAGCTCGAAACCCTGCTCGCACAGATGCTCTCCCCCGACCAATACGCCCGCAGCGTCAAGCTCGACCCGCTCGCGAGCCTCATCGTCGACTTCGCCATCCGCCTCCCCTCCAAGGACGGGCAGACGGTGTGGCTCCCCATCGACAGCAAGTTCCCCTTAGAGGAGTTCGAACGGCTCGTCTCTGCCTCCGAGTGGGGGGACAAGGCGGGCGAGGAACAGGCGAAGAAGAATCTGCGGCAGGCGATCAAGGTGCAGGCGGATTCCATCGCCAAAAAATACATCCTCCCGCCCGTGACGACCGACTTCGCCCTCATGTATCTGCCCTCGGAGGCGCTGTACGCCGAAGTGGTGCGCACCGAAGGGGTCTCCGACTATCTGCGGGCAAAGCGCATCGTCGTGTGCGGTCCGACCAACCTCGGCGCCCTCCTCTCCACCCTCCAGACGGGCTTCCGCACCGCCGCGATCGAAAAGCGCTCGGGCGAACTGCGCATCATGCTCGAGGAGTTCCGCCGCGACTTCGCCAAGTTCGCCGAATCCATCGAAAAGACCAAAAAGAAACTGCAGGAGGCGCAGGACGCCGTCGAGACCGCCGAAAAGCGCACGGGCGCCATCGGAAGAAGGCTCGATTCCTTCGGGAGCAACCTTCTGCCCGGCGAGGACGGGGACGGAGAGGACTGATCATCTTCCCGCCGCCCCGCGAAAGAGGCAAACACCGTGCAAAAAGCGCATTTTTTCGCGCGTGCGCGCCCGGGAAGGATTTCCCAAGCGCAATTCAAAAGTAATGCGGAAAAATACTTGATTTTTGCGCGAAGCTGTATTATAATGGATAACGCATCCGAATTCGCATCGTATAAGGAGTATCGGTCATGAACGATTTCAACGATCAGGACGAAAATTTTGAGACCAGTGTGGACGAATGGGGCGACCCCGTCAAAAAGAGCAAGGTCCCGAAGAACACCAAGCCGCATGTGGACGAATGGGGCGATCCCGTCAAATACATCCGCGTGAACGACAGGGACGAAAAACTCGAATACCTCAGCGAGAAGCAAAAGCTCAGGCTCGAAAAGGAACTCGTGGCTGCGGGGCTCATCTTCCCGCGGAGCCACTATCTGCCGCGGGGGCGCTTCCGCAGCATTTTCGCCGTTCTTCTCGCTTTCGTCTTCGGGCTCTTCCTCACCCTCGGCACGCTGGTGGGCGCGGGCGTCATCATCGGCGCGAGCCCGCTTGACAAGACCTTCCAATACTTCGGCATGAACGCAAGCGACTTCGTCGGCGAGGACTACCTCGATATGACCATCCTCGAAGCGGCTTCCGACCTCGTGAAGACGCTCGGCAAGGGCACCGACCTCACCGTCAAC
>CANQNB010000037.1 GCA_947625065.1 uncultured Clostridia bacterium
TGCCGTCGCCGTCCAGGATCCTCCCCCTCTCGCCGACCGCTGCATCGCGGTGGACGAGAGGGGGAGGATCCTGGACGGCGACGCCCTTTTGTACCTCTCCGCCAAGGCGCTCAAGGGGAGGGGAGAGCTTGATTGCGGCGGGATCGTGGCGACGCAGATGAGCAACCGCGGTCTCGAACGCAGCCTCGCGCCCGAGGGCATCTCCGTCGCTTACGCCCCCACGGGCGACCGCTTCGTTTACGAGGAGATGCTGCGGCGGGGGTATCTGCTCGGCGGGGAATCTTCGGGGCACATTATCTTCCGCAAATATGCGCAGACGGGCGACGGCATCCTCACCGCCCTCAAGACGCTCGAAGCGGCGATCGAGGCGAAGTGCCCCCTCTCCCTGCTCGCAGAGGGATACACGCCCCTTCCGCAGGAGACGCGCGCCGTGCGTGTGCGCGACAAGGAGGCGGCGATCGCCGACGAAGGGGTCCGTCTCGCCAAAGAGAGGGCACAGACCCTCCTCGCGGGGGGACGGGTGGTCCTGCGCGCTTCGGGAACGGAGCCCGTCGTCCGCATCCTCACCGAGGGGGAAGACGCGCCCTCCTGCCGTGAGGCGGCGGACCTTCTCGAACGCGCCGTGCGGGCGGCGGAGGAGGGCATGTGAGATGTGCGGGATCGTCGGATATGTCGGAAAGCGCCGGGCGGCTCCGCTCCTCTATGCGGGGCTGAAAAAACTCGAGTACCGCGGGTACGATTCTGCGGGAATTGCGACCCTATCCTCGGACATGGTATGGGTGAAAAAGGTCACGGGTCATGTTGCGGGGCTGCGCGGCGCAGCCTCTCTCGAAGGCACCTGCGGCATCGGTCACACCCGCTGGGCGACCCACGGTGCGCCCACGGAGGCGAATGCGCACCCGCACGTCTATGGGCGGTTCGCGATCGTCCACAACGGCATCATCGAGAATTTCCGCTCCCTCCGCAGGATGTGTGAGGCGAGGGGGGAGGAATTTTCTTCGGAGACAGACAGCGAGGTCGTTGCCCACCTTCTCGAGCGGCTGTACCGCGGGGATCTGCTCGACGCACTGCGGCGGACCTGTTCGGTGCTCAAAGGATCCTATGCGCTTGCGGTCATCTGTAGGGACGCCCCGGGCGCCATCGCCCTCGCGCGGGAGAAGAGCCCGCTCGTCATTGGCAGGGGGAAGCTCGGGCACTTTCTCGCGAGCGACATCCCCGCCCTCGCGCCGGCATGCGGCGAGATCTGCCCCCTCTCCGACGGCGAGTTTGCCCTTCTCACGGGGGAAGGCGTCCGTCTCTTCACGGGGGAGAGGGAGATAGCGCCGCGCTGGGTCCCCCTTGCCCGCGGGGAGAAGGAGACCGGCAAGGAGGGGCATGCCCATTACATGGAGAAGGAGATCGCCGAGATCCCTGCCGTCCTCCAAAGGAGCCGCGGCGGGCTCGGGGAGGGGGAGGCATTCTCCCGCGTCAGGGAGGCGGTCATCCGCGCCGACCGCATCCACATCGTCGCCTGCGGAACGGCGTACCATGCGGGGCTCGCCGCCAAATACGCCATCGAGCGCCTCACCCGCATCCCCGCAGAGGTGACCGTCGCGAGCGAGTACCGCTACCTCGACCCCATCCTCACCGACAAAACTGTCCTCCTCGCCGTCTCGCAGAGCGGAGAGACGGCAGACACGATCGCCGCGGCACGGCATGCAAAGGAGAGGGGAGCGCGCGTGGTCGCCATCGTCAACGAGATCCGCTCGACCCTTGCCGCCCTTGCAGACGAGCGCCTTCCCATCGGCGCGGGCACGGAGATCGCCGTCGCCGCGACCAAGAGTTACGTCGCCCAGCTCGCCGTCCTCTATTCGCTCGCCGCGAGCGTCGCAGAGGCGCAGGGGAGAAGGGGATACGGCGATGCGCTTGCCGAACTGCCCGACCTCGCGCGGGAGACGGTGAGGGCAGGGAAGGCGGTCGCGGGCTGGGCTGCCCACTTTGCGGCGGCGCGGTCGGCGTACTTCATCGGGCGGGGGGCGGACAGCGTCACCGCACTGGAGGGGAGCCTCAAACTCAAGGAGATTTCCTACCTCCCGAGCGAGGGCTATCCCGCGGGGGAACTCAAACACGGCACCCTCGCCCTCATCGAGGAGAACACGCCCGTCGTCGCGGTGCTCACCTCGGAGGAGCTCGCCGAAAAGACGATGAACGCCGTCCATGAGGCGCGCGCCCGCGGCGCAAAGGTCTTCCTCGTGACCTCTCTCCCCGCCTATGCGGACGAAAGGGGGCTCACGGGGAGCGCCGTCATCCCACGGTGCGCCGACGTCTATTCCCCCGCACTCGCCGTCATCCCCCTCCAGCAGCTCGCCTATTTTGTCTCCCTCGCCCGCGGCTGCGACCCCGACAGACCGCGCAATCTCGCCAAGTCCGTCACCGTCGAATAAAAAAGGCGCGCCTGCCCATGCAATGGGCAGGCGCGCTTCGTCTGCGGCTCAGCCGATCCTTCTCACAAAGGGATGATAGTCGAGGATGCCGTCGATCTCGTCGAGCAGGTCGCGCGAGAGGACAAGCCCGCTCGCCGAGGCGTTGGAGGTCAGCTGCGACGCCTTGCTCGCGCCCGTGATGACGGAAGTGATCTCCTCCCGCCGCAGGATCCATGCGAGAGCGAGCACGGCGAGGGGAACGCCCGCCTTCTGTGCGACGCCGAGCAGTTTTTCCACCTTGTCGAGGTTGCCGTCGGTGAGGAGGGCATTGATCTGTTTGTCCGCCTGCCACGTCGCGCGTGAACCCGCGGGGAGAGGCTGTCCCTTGCGGTACTTGCCCGTGAGCAGACCTTGCGCGAGCGGGGAGAAGGGGGTGATGCCCATGCCGTACTTCTTGCAGATGCCCATGATCTCGTCCTCGATGTAGCGGTCCGCCATGTTATACTGCGGCTGGACGGCGGCAAGGGGATAGAATCCGTTCTCCTTCGCAAGGTGCACCGCCTCCGTGATCTGCACGGGCGACCATTCGCTCACACCGTAGTACAAGACCTTGCCCGCCCGTACCATGTCCGAAAGCACCCCCAATGTTTCCTCGATCGGGGTGGTGGGATCGAAGCGGTGGCAGAAGTAGATGTCGATGTAATCGAGCCCGAGATTTTTGAGGGAGCGGTCGAGCTGTTCGGTGATGTGCTTGCGCGAGAGCCCCCACTCGTTCGCCCCCCGCCCCATGGGGAAGAAGACCTTGGAGGAGACGACGTATTCGCTGCGCGCGTGCTCCTTGAGGGCGCGCCCGAGGAAGCGCTCCGCCTCCCCGCCCGAGTAGGCATCGGCGCAGTCGAAAAAGTTCACGCCGAGGTCGAAGGCGGCGTCCACCGTCTCCTTTGCGGTGCGCACGGCATCGGCGCCCGCAAGGTTGGTCACCCAGCTCCCGAGGGCGACCTCCGAGAGCTTCAATCCGTATTTTCCGAGGTTGCGGTAGTTCATAGGGATCCTCCTTGGATAAAAATTCAGCCGAAAAGGGCGCCTCTGTGTCAGCCCGTCTGCCCGGGAGAGAGGGGCGCCGCGGTGGGCTTTTCCCCGCGTCTGTACGACCATTTGAGAAGGATGGGCGTGAGCACGGAGGAGATGAGAATGATGAGGAAGACGAAGGGGAAGAGGGCAGGATCGACGAGCCCCGCCGAGACCCCCCGCTCGGTGCAGATGAGCACGACTTCGGCGCGCACCATCATGCCGAGCCCGACGCGGAAGCTGTCCATCCACGAGAAGCGGCACAGTTTCGCGCCTGCGCCGCACCCGATGAGCTTCCCGAGCAGCGCCATGAGCACGTAGACGAACCCGAAGGCGAGGAAGGAGACGGAGATGCCGCCGAAGTCGAGATTCATGCCGATGGAGGCGAAGAAGATGGGGGAGAAGAAGAGATAGCCCATCGTGTCCACCTTGTTCTCGACGTACGGCGTCTCGGAGAGGGTGCCGCCGAGGAGGATGCCCGCAAGGTATGCCCCCGTGATGTCCGCCACGCCGAAGAATTTCTCCGCGCAGTAAGCATAGACGAAGCAGGCGGCGAGGGAGATGATGGGCACGCGGCGGTTGTGCGGCGCCCTGCGCTCCATGAGGTCGAAGAGCTTCCTGAGCCCGACGCCGACGGCGATCGCCGCGACGAAGAAGACCGCGATCTTGATGACGACGAGATAGGCATTGGGGTGGAACCAGTCCCAGCCGCCTGCGCCCTCCCCGCCCGAGGTGAAGCCCGTGAGCACGGAGAGAATGATGATGCCGAGCACGTCGTCGATGACGGCGGCGGCGACGATGGAGGTGCCCACTTTGGTGTCGAGCTTGCCCAATTCTTTGAGGACCGCGACGGTCACCGACACCGAGGTCGCAGTGAGGATGGCGCCGTAGAAGAGCCACGAGACCACACCCATGTCCGCGATCAGCCCGAAGTGAGCGAAGAGAAAGGCGGTCAGCGTGCCCAGTCCCATCGGGACGACGACCCCAAGAGCCGTGATCACGACGGAGGCGAGCCCCGTCTGTCTGAGCTTTTTGAGATCGGTGCCCAGCCCCGTCGAGAACATGATGAGCACGACGCCGATCTTGCTCATCACACTGAGGGCGAACTCCACTTCCGAACTGAAAAAGGCTTTTTTCAGGGGCTCCCACGGGATATACCGCAACAGCCCGACGAGGATCCCCGCCACGAGCATGCCGATGACGGCGGGCATCCCGCACTTGTGCGCCCCGAGCCCCATGAGTTTGGAGAGAAGAAGGATGAGGGCGAGGGGCAAGAGAATTTCAAAGGCTTCCATAGTTCACGCGCTTTGCCTCTGCGGCTTCTGCCGCGAAGCGGATACGATCTTTTCGAGCAATTCCGCCAAATATTATATCCCTTTTTTTATGAAATGCAAGTAATTTTGCGCCTTTTCCCAAAAAGTGGATTTTTGGTACAACGTCACGCTTTCCGAACCGTTTTTACCCCGCAACCGCTTGCAATTTTGCGCGTCTTCTGTTATAATAGAGAAAATGACGAAATTCAACGCGCCCGTGGAGACAGAGCGGGCCAGGCAAATGAATCCCGTGGTGCTCGCCTTCGTCGGGGACGCCGTTTATACCCTCTACGTCCGCCGCGAACTCGCGCTCGCGCACGGGTATAAGACGGGCGAACTCAACAGGGAGGCGTCCGAAAAGGTCTCTGCGCACGGGCAGAACGAGAAGCTCGCGCGCATTTTGCCCCTTCTCACCGAGGAGGAAGAGGAGATCTTCCGCCGCGGACGCAACGCCAAAAAGCCGACGAAGAGCAAGAATGCGACCGTTCAGGAATACGTGCGTTCGACGGGCTTCGAGGCGCTGCTCGGCTACCTGTATCTCACCGGTCAGGACGACCGCATCGAGGCGCTCTTCTTCTCCGACCCCCCGTCCCCCTAATGCCGTGTGCTCTCCTCATACCGAGGCGCAGCCGAGCGTATCTTGAAGCTCCGTCCTCCTCATACCGAGGCGTAGCCGAGTGTATCTTGGAACTCCGTCCTCCTCATACCATCTGAAAGAGGGTCATATGCCCAACGGTCACAGCTGTTTTGTTTACATCATGACAAATTGGAGCCACACGGTCCTCTATGTAGGCATGACGCATGATTTGGCGCGGCGTATGTATGAACATAAAAACGGAGTTTACAAGGGTTTCACAAAAAAATACCACCTCAATAAATTAGTATATTATATAGAATTTTGCATGACGGTCGATGCGATCGCCTGCGAAAAACGGTTCAAAAAGCTATCGCGTACGAATAAAGAAAAATTGATCAATGCGCAAAATCCGGAATGGCGCGATTTATCCGCAGATCTTTTATAAGATACACTCCCCGCTCGGCTGCGCCTCGGGGTCGGTATGAGGGCAGGAAGGATCCCGAGGTACGAAGTCCAAATTCCCAAAAACCATTTGTAAATAAAATTATGTTGATCGAAGGACGCAATGCCGTTTTAGAGCTGCTCAAAACGGAAAAAACAGTAGAGAAAGTGCTCATGGAGAAGGGCGCGGAGGGGAGCCTCGGGCGCATCTTTGCCGAAGCGCGCCGCCGCGGTGTGCGCGTGCAGTTCGTCGACCGCGCCGTGCTCGACCGCGAGAGCGCAGAGAGGCGTCACCAAGGGGTGATCGCCTACACGACCGACTTCGAATACGCCGACTTTCATGCGCTCGGCGGCGGAGAGGAGAGCCTCATCGTGCTGTGCGACGGCATCGAAGACGTGCACAACCTCGGCTCCATCATCCGCGTTGCGGAATGCGCGGGCGCAGACGGGGTGGTCATCCCCAAGGCAAAGGGCGCGAGCGTGACCGACGCCGTCATCCGCATCTCGGCTGGCGCGGCGGAACACATCCCCGTCGCCAAGGTGCCCTCCGTCAACTATGCAGTCGATGAGCTCAAAAAGCGCGGCTATTGGGTCTACGCACTCGAAGCGGACGGCGAACCCATCTACGGCACCCGTCTCACGGGCAAAGTCGCGCTCGTTGTCGGCGGTGAAGACAGCGGCGTCCACCGTCTCACGCGCGAAAAGTGCGATAAAACGCTCTCCATTCCCCTCTGCGGGCGGGTGAATTCCCTCAATGCTTCGGTCGCTCTCGGCATTGCGGTCTACGAGGTGGTGCGTGCAAGATTACAGAAATGAACCCGACGAAGCGCTCGTCGAACGAGCCAAGGGCGGCGACGCGCGCGCGGTGGAGGTCCTCATGGACCGCTATAAAAATCTCGTTCTGCGCTGTGCCCGCAAGTCGGCGTTCCACCTGCTCGCCGAGACGGACGACCTCGTGCAGGAGGGCATGATCGGGCTGTACGCCGCGATCGGCAGTTTCGACCCCAATGCGGGCTGCAAGTTCAAGACCTTCGTCTACACCTGCGTCACCCGCAAGATCTACAGCTACCTGCGCTTCGTGAACAGGCGGGAACCATCGGGCGAACGCACCGAGATCGACCCCGAAAGCCTCGCCGAAGGGGTGAACCCCGAGGAGGTCCTCCTTCTCGACGAATCGGAGGGGGAATTCCGCCGCCGTCTCTCGCGGGAGCTGTCCGACTTCGAGTTCCGCGTCGTCACGATGTATCTCGAAGGGCTGAGTTACGCCTCCATCTCGGAGGAGACGGGACGGGGGATCAAGAGTATCGACAACGCCCTTTCCCGCGCCAAAAAGAAGCTGCAAAAGGCGTTTTCCGCCGACGTATGACTTTCCGCGGAGCGCCCCGCGATAAAACCGCAAGGAAAAACAACGATGTCCCATTTATCTCTTTACAGAAAATTCCGTCCCGAGACGTTCGGGCAGATCGTCCGGCAGGAGCACGTCGTGCGCATCCTCACCAACCAGATCGAGAAGAACGCCGTCGGGCACGCCTATCTCTTCACGGGTCCGCGCGGCACGGGCAAGACGTCCATCGCCCGTATCTTTGCGCGCGCCGTCAACTGCGAACACCCTGTCAACGGCTCTCCGTGCGGGGCATGTCCGACATGCCGTGCCTTTGCGTCGGGCTCTCTCGACATCGCGGAGATCGACGCGGCGTCCAACAACGGCGTGGCGGAGATGCGCGACCTACGCGAAAAGGTGCAGTATCCGCCCGTGTCGGGGAGGTATAAAGTCTACATCGTGGACGAAGTCCACATGCTCACGGACAGCGCGTTCAACGCCCTCTTGAAGACGCTCGAGGAACCGCCCGCCCACGCCATCTTCATCCTGGCGACGACGGAGCCCCAAAAGATCCCCGCCACCATCCTCTCCCGCTGCATGCGGCTCGACTTCAAGCTGCTGCCCGAAGAGGACCTCGAAAAGCACCTCCGCTCCATTCTCGATGCGATCGGGAAGGAGTATGAAGACGAGGCGGTCGCCGCGATCGCCCGCGCGGGTGCGGGCTCGGACCGCGACATGCTCTCCATCGCCGAGGCATGCATCGTCTACTCCGAAAAACTGACCTACGAAACGGCTTGCGCCGTGCTCGGTGCGGCGGACTTCCACGAGACGGCAAAACTTGTCCGCGCCATGCTCACCTCGGACATGCCTACCGCGCTTTCGCTGTGCGAGGGGATCCTTGCCGAGGGAAAATCGGTTGGCGTCCTCCTCAAAGACATCTTAAATCTCCTGAGCGAGGTGACCGTCGCGAAGACGTGCAAAAACGCCGAACGGCTGCTCGCCCTCCCTCACGAGCTGTATGCCACGGTGAAGGAGATCGCAGACGCCGCGCCCGAGGAGAGCATCCTCCGCGCCACGGAGATCTTCATCAAGACGGAGAACGAGCTGCGCTTTGTCTCGTCGCCGCGCATCTCCTTAGAGGCTGCGCTCATGCGGGTCGCCTATCCTTCGGCAGACCTCTCCGCCGACGCCCTTCTCGTCCGCATCCACGCGCTCGAGGGCAAGCTCGCCGCGCTGTCCGCCTGCCCGCCCGCTCCCGCAACGGAGCCCGTTCGGAGCGAGAGCCCTGTTCCCGCAAAGGACCCCGTCCCTGCGAAGGACCTCGGGGAGCAGGACAATTATGAGTTCCCCATGGAGGAGCCTGTCTTCGAGGAGGCGTACTTCTCCGACGGACCCGCCTTCGCCCCTAAAAAACAGTCCTCGCCACAGCCCCAAAGGGAGCAGATTTCTCGCCCTTCCGTGGCAGCGGAGACAAAAAAGGAGACACCCATGTCCGAGGTCCGTCCCTCCGTGCGCCCCTCGGCTCCCCCGGCGGGACCTGTCGGGACAGATGCGGATGCCGTGTACGCAAAGTTCATGCGCGCCCTCCGCACGACGGCAAGGAACGGGGTGCTGTTCACGGTTTGCAGCGACCTCCTCGTCCATTTCGAGGGGGAGAAGCTCGTGTTCGAGACGACATCGGACACCATCCTCGGCATCCTCGCAAGGGATGCCAACCGCCGCACGATGACCGATGTGCTCGCGGGCATCGGCATCAGCGACTTTGAGGTGCGCCGCCGCACGGCGGAAGAGAAGAGCGCGCGCGATGCGCTCACCGAACTCAAACAAAATTTTAAGGATTATCCGATCGAGATCAAATGATCGGCGCCGCAGAGGCGGCAAGGAGGTAACCATGGCATACGGCAGAGGCGGTATGGGCGGCATGGGGGGCGCAAATATGCAGAACCTCATGAAGCAGGCACAAAAGATGCAGGAGGAGATGCAGGCGACCGAAAAACTGCTCGACGAGTGGGAGATCGTCGGCACCGCGGGCGGCGAGGCGGTCGTCGTGTACATGAACGCCAAGAAGAAGATCGACGGCATCGAGATCGACAAGGAGGTCATCGACCCCGAGGACAGCGAGATGCTCGAGGACCTCATCCTCGCGGCGATCCTCGACGGATACAAGAAGGCAGATGCCGTCTACGAGGAGAAGATGGGCAAGTTCTCCGGCGGGCTCGGCGGTGCCGGAGGTCTGCTTTAATGGAAGTCTTTATCGAGCCGATCGGGAGGCTCATGAACGAGTTCGGCAAACTTCCGGGCGTCGGCAGGAAGACGGCACAGCGCTATGCCTACCGCATCATCGGCATGACGGAGGAGGAGGCGCGCGCCTTCGCCGACGCCATCATCGACGTCAAGCGCAAGGTCCGTTTTTGCAAGACGTGCGGCAATTTCACCGAATTCGAGACGTGCGAGATCTGCCGCACGCGCGATCCCTCCGTCATCTGCGTTGTCAAGGAGCCGAAGGACGTCATCGCCCTCGAAAAGCTCCATGAGTTCAAAGGGGTATACCATGTCCTGCATGGGGTCATCTCGCCCATCAACGGAGTGGGACCGAACGACATCCGCGTCCGTGAGCTGCTCGCCCGCATCAACGACAAGACGGAGGAGGTCATCCTCGCGACCAATCCCGACGTGGAGGGGGACGCGACGGCGATGTACATCGCAAAACTGCTCAAACCTCTCGGGGTGAAGGTGACGCGCATCGCGCACGGCGTTCCCGTGGGAAGCGAACTCGAGTACGCCGACGAAGTGACGCTCGCCCGCGCCCTGTACGACAGAAAAGAGCTCTGAGCGACTTCCTCGCATCGGGCACAAAGCGACATCATAAACAGGAACAGAGGAAAACGATCATGAACATATCCGTACTCGGTTGCGGCAGATGGGGTTCTTTCATCGCGTGGTATCTCTCGCGCAAGGGGCACAACGTGATCAGCTGGGGGCCCGAAGACGACTTCTCCTACAAGATCCTCAAGGAGACGGGGCGCAACGAATATGTCGCCCTCGACGAAAAGATCACATTGTCCTGCGATTTGGAGCAGGCAGTCACCACCGCCGAAATCATCGTCATCTCCATCTCTTCGCAGGGGCTTCGCGGCTTCATGCAGCGCATTACCCACTACCATGTCCGCGACAAGGTGTTCGTTCTCTGCATGAAGGGCATCGAAGTGGAGACGGGCAAGCGTCTCTCCGAGATCCTCGTGGAGAGCGGAATCTCCCCCGAGAAGATCGCCGTGTGGGTGGGACCGGGGCACATCCAGAGCTTTGTGCAGGGCATCCCCAACTGCATGGTCATCGACTCGGAAAACGACAAACTCAAATATGCGCTTGCCGACCAATTCCGCTCCGACCTCATCCGCTTCTACTACGGCGAGGACCTCATCGGCACGGAGATCGGCGCGGCGGCAAAGAATGTCATGGGCATCGCCGCGGGCGTGCTCGACGTCATCTGCGTCCCCCTCAAAGGTCCGCTCATGTCGCGAGGCGCGCGCGAAGTCGCCCGTCTCATCAAGGCGATGGGGGGCAACGAGCTCTCCGCCTACGGGCTAGCCCACCTCGGCGACTACGAGACGACCCTCTTTTCGCCCTACTCCCACAACCGCACCTACGGGGAGATGCTCGCAAAGAACATGCGGTTCGACAAGCTCGCCGAGGGGGTCGCAACGAGCAAGGCGATGAAGCTGCTCGAAGCAAAGTACCGCGTGGAGCTCCCCATCACCGATGCCGTCTACCGCGTCTGCTACGGCGAGGGAGACGATGCCGCCCGCTGCCGTGAGGCGATCAATGAGCTCTTCAACCGCCCGCCCAAAGCGGAGATGTACGAATAATTTCGATCCATAGACCAAATCGGAGGGTACCATGTCCGAAATCGACACGCAAGAAACCAATTCGACCGAACAAGACGCATCAAACGGCGCACCTGAAGAGGAGCGCGCATCCGAAGCGTCTGAAGCAGCAGAATCTGCCGGACAGCGCATGGCTCCTCCCCCCTATAAGGCGTACGCGCCTGCCCCGCCCGACGGTGGGTTCGAGGTGCACCTTACGACGGGGAAGGACCTGCAAAAATGCCTCAGCCGCCCGGCACTGATCATCGGCATTCTCCTGATCGCCGTGGGGGCACTTCTCCTGTTTTTGATGCTTTTCAGCGCCGTTTTCAACTTTTTCGTCTACGAAACGCTCAATCTCGACAGCAATTGGTGGATGTTCCCGCTCGGGCTCTTCGCCGCGCTGTTCGGGGGGATGACGCTCCGGAACTACGCGCGCAGCATCAAGGACGCCGCACGGAGACCGAGGCAAATCGTCTACCGCTTTTACCGCGGCTTTTTCACGGTGACGGCGATCCGCGAGGGGGAGGACATGGGCACGCAGAAAATTTACTATTCCGACCTCACGCAGACGCGCGAGACCAAGCAATTCTTCCTGCTCTACGTGAATTCCGCATCGGTGTACCCCGTCGAGAAGAACTCGCTCACGCCGGAGGGGAGCGCGCTCATCCGTTCTCTGCTCCAAAAATGAGCGGATATAATTTCTTTTCCCGAAATTTTACAAATTCGGCGCATTATCGCTTGACGAACGGCGCGGATTTTACTATACTATAAAGGCACTGTGGATCGAAGCTCCCTTTGCCGTCATGCTGGTGTAGCTCAGCAGGTAGAGCGCATCCTTGGTAAGGATGAGGTCGGCGG
>CANQNB010000038.1 GCA_947625065.1 uncultured Clostridia bacterium
GGCTAAAATAAGTATGAGTACCCACGGGGCGAGTCCCCCGCGGAAAGGAGAAATGGAAAACATGAAGAAAAAGACAAAAATTGTTGCATGTTCCGTGATGACGATGGCGCTTTGTGCAACGCTCATCACGGGCGGCACGCTCGCTCTGTTTACGGGTCAATCCGACGTCAACCTTGCCGTCACCTCCGGTAAAGTTGATGTCGCGGCATCCGTACCTGAGGAAAGCATCAAAACGTACACCACAGACATGACCGGCGGCAGCGTTGTTTGGAAGCCGTTTGACGGCTCACCCAACGCGTTCAGCCTCGGCGGGATGTATTCGTATGCTGGTGGGGAACTCAGTCTCACGGGAATCGCTCCCGGCGAAGGGATCAGCTTCAACCTGGTCATCACGAACAAGTCCACGATCTCTGTGAGGTATCAGGTCCAGCTCACCGCTCAAGAAACCGATGGCAAGAATCTTGCCAATGCGCTCCGTGCGGACTTCCAGTTCGACAATGAAACCGGGGCGTTCAAGATGGAAGAAGAGATGGCAAAGGATAACGCCGGCACGCAGGTCTCGACCGGTTCCACCTTCGCTTCAAAATGGTCGGATGAGCTCGAGGCTCCGGCAAATCTGGAAACCGGCGCAACGGTCGCGACCGTCCCCGTCGGCATTTGGCTCCCCACGACCGTGACCGGGCAGGAATATCAGGAAGCAAGCTGCACGCTCACCATCAGCGTGCTCGCATATCAGGCGAATGCGCACCTTACCGATCCGCCCGTAGACGGTGCGATCCCGATCTATAACGAATATGAACTCTGCGCGCTCTCTTCGAACCCCGAAGCCTTGAAGGCGGGCGCAAAGATCCAGCTCATGAACAACATCTACCTCAACGGGGCTGCCCGCACGGCAGCGCAGCTCTCCGCCTACGTCGTTGCAGATTCGCTCGATGCTCCCGCGGCTCCCACGTTCACGCCCATCGGCACGGCAGGTGAGCCCTTCCAGGGCACCTTCAACGGCAACAATTATACCATTTTTGGTCTGAAGGCGGAGGGCGACAACGCAGGTCTCTTCGGTGCGACCCAAGGCGCAACGATCAAGGATCTGACCATCGTCGGCGCGAACGTCACCGCGAAAGAAAACGGCGCGGCGGGCGTCCTTGTCGGCACGGCGAAGGGTCAGCTCACGCTGCAGAACGTCAACGTCGAGAACTCCACCGTCACGGCAGCTGCGGAGGCTACCAACACCACTCTCGGCGCCCTGGTCGGCAAGTCGGAAGGCGAAGGCGCGAGTGTCTCCGTTGAAAACGTCGACGTTCAGATGAACGACGCGAGCGGCGACCTCGGTGGCAGTAACGGTCTTGTTGGCAACGGCACGGTTACTTACGCTCCCGATACCGACAGCGACCTCGAATTCAAACCCGTCGAAGGCTTTGTCGAAAAGATCCAAATCCGTAACGGCGAAGAGGAGGCTCATTGGTACGAGATCTCCTCCGCGACCGGTCTCACATACTTCGCCAAGACGGTCAATGGCGAAGACATGACCGCAAATAACTATGAGGGTCTCACCGTTTATCTGAAAGCCGACATCGATCTCAAAGGTTGGGAGTGGACGCCGATCGGCACGGAAGCGAATCCCTTCAAGGGCACGTTCGACGGTGCCAAGAAGACGACGGACGAGGGTACCGTGTCCGAGGTCTACACCATTTCCGGGCTCACATCCTCGGGTGAATACGCAGGTCTCTTCGGTGTGACGGAAGGCGCCACCATCAAGAATGTGAATATCTCCGGCGCAACAATCATGGCTGAGATGAATGGCACAGCTGGCACACTTGTCGTCAAGGCGAATGGTGTCGCTCTCACTGTCCAAAACATCACCGTTACCGATACCACTGTCAAAGCGGCAGAGAACGCAACGGGAACCAACCTCGGCGCATTGGTCGGCTATGCGGAAACTTCCATCGCGGCAAATGATATCAACGTCGTGCTCGCTGAGGGAAGTGACGCTAAATTCGTTCATACTGAGTCTTCGGAATTCTACCTTGTTGGCAATACCACATCGGGCACCGGCGTTTCAGCGGGTACTCATAAATTCCAGGGAAGTTTCAAAAAACTCAAAGTGCCGAGCGGAGAGATCAACATTGCCCTCGGAATGGAAATTGAGGAAGGATTCGTTCAAAAGCAAACACTTTCAAATAGTAACCCTGACAACCTCAACTACTTTGATTATGCGACACCTTACTATGAAATTTATTCCGCAAACGGTCTGAAAGCGTTCCGCGACGAAGTCAACAAGGGAGTGTTTACCCAAAACGCGGGCTGGGATAAGTTCTATCTTATGAGCGATATCGATCTGAAAGATGAACCTTGGGCTCCCATCACTCCCTTTAAGGATAACTTCTACGGGAATAAACACACGATCTCCAATTTGAATGTCACGGATATAGGAGGCGGACAAACTACATACGGCGGTTTGTTTGGTAATCTTGACGAAGGCAATTCTTGTGGGATATACGATCTTAACCTCGAAAATGTTACGCTATCCGGACAATACAAATATCTCGGCGGTATCATCGGTTTCCATAGGACCGGTTCGTCCATCAGTAATTGCCACGTCAAAAATGTTACGTTCGGAGCCATAACGGTAACCGATAGCTCTACATATCTCCCGGATCCCATTTCTGGTAATAGGGATTACAGTAGTACTTGCTCTGCGGAGAATGTGGGCGGTTTCGATCTTAACTATGCCGGCGGCACATTGAAGAATGTGGAAAGCGAGACGTGTAAGTCCTACGGTGGTGCGAACGTGTATAATTATATCACCTCTTTCGATGTCCAAACGCGTGCAGACTTTGAAGCTGCGGCAGCGATGATCAAAGCTAAAATGTTCGGTCTTGACGCATACGAGAAGAATAAGAGCTACCATGCTCCAGATGCTTACAATACATCTTGCAAGGTTTTGGTCACGATGAACCTTACGGGCAGCGAATATGACTTCGTCGATTCCAGCTATAAGCCCGTATCGCTCGATGGATTCGTTGTCAACGGAAATGGCGCCACCATCAAGAATCTCACTGCGGCTGATGATAACGGCTGGGCGGGTCTCTTCGGCAAGATCTCGAACACCACGGTCAGTGGCCTCGTCTTTGAGAATGCCAACCTCTCGGGCGAAGCCGTCGGCGTCGTTGCGGGTATCGCAACCAATTCCACGCTCGAAGGGATTACCGTCAGGGGCAACGTCAACCTTACGTGGAAAGCGGGTGAAGGCAAAACGTATAATAGATATGCCAACATCGGCGTCGGAATTCTGATCGGTTACTACGGTTCGCCGGCCAGCTCTTCCGCACCTCAAGCAACGCTTGAATGCACAGCGACAATCACTTACGGCGCACTTGAAAGCAACATGGAAACGCCCATCATGGGCCCCGACTATTTAACTTGGTCAAACGCAGAGAAACGTTACCTTGGATGCGCGGCATCGTCTTCGAAAATGAAGGATGAGGGTATCATCGAAGCGGGCAGTTTCACCGTGAACGAAACCCCGTCGGCTGAATAAAGCATCGGCAGGAACCAAGATCAATGCGCACCCGTGATTTATGCCGTTCATGACGTTGCATGCATCACACTCGACGAAGTTCATTTGTAATGGTTCAAACGGATATAAGCAAAGCTTCGTCCAAATTCAGTCCAACACAGCAGCCGAGGGCAGTTTGCCCTCGGCTGTATTTGTTCTTTGCCGCCGCGCCCCAAGCCTTCCCCCTGCGGGGGGAAGGTGGCACGCTCCGCCGTGACGGATGAGGGGGCAGGGGGACCCTCATACCGAGGCGTAAGCCGAGTGTATCTTAAAGATTCGCTCACTTCGCTTGCGCTTCGTTCGGAATGAGGACAGGATGACCCGTAAAACCCCATGGCGCCTCCGTGGGAGGAGCTGTCACGTAGTGACTGAGGTGGGGCGAGTTCAGAATTCGTACCCACCCCCCTACCCCCCTCCTCGGGAGGGGGCATCCTAATTACGTCACCCTGTCCGACTGAGGCTTCTATTGTAGACTAAGGTCGACACGAGCCGTAGGCGAAGTACCCCGAGGCGTAAGCCGAGCGGGGAGCGTATCTTGGGTTTTAAGATTCACTCGGGCTTCGCCCTCGGAATGAGGACAGGGGGGTATGAAAATACTTCAACAGCGCAAGTTTTTTGCGCCAAGAGGTTGCAATGTGCGGAAAGTTATGCTAAAATAGCGGTATCAAAAGGAGGAAAGTGTAATGAAAAAGGGCAACAAAATTCTTGCGTTTGCGCTCAGTTCCGTACTGATGGTCTCCTCGCTCGCGGCATTTGCGGCGTGCGGCGGTTCGTCGGACGGAGGCAACGAGGCGCTGGTCGCGCGGATCTGTTACGAAAACGTCGGCAAAGGTCTCGTCCCCGATTCGGCAAAGACGTACACCGTGAAGGACGCCGTCTCCTATAAGGAATACCGTGCAGACGGCACCCCGGCGGAGAGCGGCACCGTCGCAAAGGTGAGCGGCGGCACGGCGACCGCGGTCGGAAAGGGCTACGTCGTCTTTACGCTCAAAGACGGTTCGACGCAGCGGGTGGATGTGGAGCCCGCCTACGTCACCGATCCCGGCAACGAATATCATGGGAGCAGCGACTCTTCCAAGGGCTCTGCCCTTCTCGGCGGCACCCATGACCCGTCCTTCATCGAGGTGGAGGAGGACGGCAAGCCCGCCTACTATCTCTTCTCGACGGGTTGGGACGAGGGCAACGAGATCAGGAAGTCCACCGACCTCATCCATTGGCAGTATCTCGGGAAGGCGACCTCCGTCTCCACCAAGCTCGATGCGGTCTCGGCATGGGAGGAGGAACCCAACAGGACCTCCTCGTCGACCGGGGAGCCGAGCATCCAGTGGTGGGCGCCCGACATCGTGCCCGCGCACGGCGGCGGCTATTGGCTGTACACTTGCTGCGTCTCCAATACCGCCCACCTCACCTATTCCAAGGCGTGCATCGTGCTCTTCCATTCCGACAGTCTCGCCGCAGGCTCCTTCCAATATGTGGGCGTGTTGATGCAGTCGGCGATCCCCAACCAGAGCGCCTATGACGTCAACTCCATCGACCCGCAGATCATCTACACCCCCGACGGGAAGATGTATATGGCATACGGCTCCTTCGGCTACGGCAACTGGATGCTTGAGCTCGATCCCGTGACGGGGCTCCGCAAGGACAACTTCTATAAGGATCCCGACGCCTTCCTCAGCCTCGAGCAGGTGCGCGCTTACAGGGACGAGGCGGACGAGATCTATGAGGATTTCAAACTGGAGAAGGTGGTCGAACACGAATTCTACGGCAGGATGATCTCCTACCGTGCCATGGAGGCGCCCGTCATCGCGCGGCACGACAACGTCACCGTCATGAACGAATACGGCAAAGTTTTGCAGAAGGGCAAGACGTTCTACTACTCCATGCACTCCTACAACGGGCTTGCCGAGGCATACCAGATGTGGGGCGGGCGGAGCGAAAACGTGCTCGGCACCTACCGTTCCACCCTCTCGACGCCCGAGACCTACGGCGTCGTCTCCAACACCGGCGTCGGGTCCTCTTCCAACGCGGGCAACAAGTATATGGGCAGGTTCTCGTGGGCGGACAAGGAGACGGACAACATCGACATCATCCTCCCCGGGCACAACGACCTGTTCACCAACAGTGTGGGGACCAACCTCGCGGCGTACATCACCCGCTCCCTCGCCTACGGCACGCAGAGCGGCGGCGGCTACGACGGCGGCTTCGTCTCGCAGATCCACCAGTACTATCTGAACTCGATGGGGGACATCGTCATCAACCCCAACCGCTACGGCGGGGAGGTCAACCGCGCTGTCTCCGAGCAGGAGCTCTTCCGCTACACACAGGACCGCACCTTCAAGATGGTCGTCTTTGCCAATGACGACGCGCTCAAAACTTCCGTCTACGTCAAGCTCGAAGACGGCGGCAAGATCAGCTACGAAGGGGAGACGGTCGGCACGTGGAAGATGTACGGTGGCGGCTATATCTACTTCCACTTCACCGATACCGAGAGCATCGAGATGCTCGATGAGAGCGGCGAGAGCACCTTCTACGGCGTCGTCCGTCCCGCCTGGCTCGAGGATCAGGGCAGGTCGGGGTTCACGATCACCTGCATGGGGCGCACACCCTCGGATGACGAGGACGAGAACAACCGCAGCATGGCGATGTTCATGAACAACGTCTCCACCCTCATGGGGACGGATACCGAGGGCAACTCGCTCGGCTCCCTCAAGACCTGAAAATCGCAAAAAAACGCGGCACCCTCGGACATGGGTGCCGCGTTTTTTGTCTTATCGCACAAAAAGATGTGCAAATCAGTCGATGAAGAGGGTCTCGAATTCCCCGAGATGGGTGTGAGTGAGGGCGCCGTACAGATCGTTTGCGCGCATGTCGAGGGCAAAGCAGTCCGCCGCGCTCCGCTTGAGGGAGTAGAAGTCGCTCTTGCGCGCCACGAGGGGGAAGCTCCCGCGGGCGAGGGCTGCGAGCAGTTCTTCCCCGCCCTCCCTTCGGACGGCGAGGGTGCGCACATAGAGGGGGGAGGCGAGAAAGTTCTTCACCGCCTTTAAGCGGACGCCGAGGAAGTTCTGCAACAGGATGCGCTTGACGCGCGAGCGGGTGTAGCGCTTGGAGATGACCTTTTCGAGCATGTCCTCCGTTTCGGGGTGGAGGCGCGCCATCGTCCTGATGCGGTTTTCCAGCCCCTCCGAGCAGTCGGGGCAGGCGGAGAGTTGCTCTTCGCTCGCCGAGAGGACGGCGCACAGGGCGGCTGTTTCGTAAGCCGTGGGGCGGTACTTGACCGCATCGGGGTATACCATGTCCGGAAGATTGGCTTTGAGAGCGCGGCGGACGCGCATTCCCGACTCCCCGAGCACGGCGCGCAGGGCGGTCGCGGAGGAGAAGTTTTTTCTGATCTCGGTGTCGGCATATCCCCCGCCCACGCGCAGGATGGGCAGCGGCTCGATGTCCGATCCCTCCGCGAGGATCGCGCGGCAATATTCGCTCCCCAAGAGGTTGTTGGGGGAGGTGAAGAGCGCCTCGTCGATGTCGGTGTGCAGGGCGAGCAGGGTCTCGGTGCGCGCCTTCGGGTAGGAGGTCCCGTCCTTCATCCGCTCCTTGAGGGCGGTCTTGAATGCCCTGTCCTCGCGCAGGGAGGCACGGGCGGCGGCGAGGAACTGTTCCTTCGTCCCGCTCTCGCAGCCGAAGGCGAGCGTCGTGACGTCGGGGATGGAGGCGAGGATGTGCACGGCGCCCTGCGCAAAGAGTTCGGCAGGGGAGACGGCGAACGCCGCGGGGAGCTCGATGACCGCATCGGCGCCACCCATGACCGCATGACGGGCGCGCGTGTACTTGTCGAAGACGGCGGCTTCCCCCCGCTGGGTGAAGTTCCCGCTCATGATGCAGAGGAGTTTTTCGCACCCCGAACGCTTCCGGATCTCCCCGAGCTGGTACAGATGCCCGTTGTGGAAGGGATTATATTCGCAAATGACTGCACAAATTTTCATCTTTTTGCCCTCTTGCCCTTTACTTTTTACGGAAAAAGGTGTATAATATTGTAGAATCGGGTCTTACGGATGATATTATACACGTTTGACGCAAAAAAGAAAAGGAAATTTCGGGAGGAATTCGGAATATGAATCTCAAAAAGACCATCAAGTATCTCGGCAAGGACGTGAAACCCGCCGAGGAGCCCGCAGCAGAGGCACCCGCAGCCGAGGCGCCCGTCAGCGAACCCGTCGCCGAGACGGTCGAGACGCCCGTCGCCGAGACGGTCGAGACGCCCGTCGAAGCGCCGGCTGAGGAAGCCCCCGCAGAAGAGTCTGCAGTGGAACCTGCCGAAGCGCCCGCAGAAGAAGCCCCCGCCGAGCAGCCCGCAGATGCGCCCGAAGGGGCGCCCGCCGAAGAGCCCGCAAAGACGGAGACGATCGTCGACGTGATCAAGGCAAAGGCGGCGGAGCGCAACAAGAAGATCGTGCTCTGCGAAGGGGAGGATCCGCGCGTCGTCCAAGCGGCAGCTGCCTGCGTCAAAGAGGGCATCGCGCGCATCGTCCTTCTCGGCAATGCCGAGCAGATCAAGGCGGACAACCCCGATGTCGATCTTGACGGCGTGGAGATCGTCGAGCCCGCTTCTTCGCCCATGCTCAACGCCTATGCGGCGCTTCTCTACGAACTGCGCAAGGCAAAGGGTATGACGGAGGAACAGGCGCGCGCGCAAGCGAAGGATGCGACCTTCTTCGGCGCCCTCATGCTCAAAGTAGGTGACGTGGACGGGCTCGTCTCGGGTGCGTGCCATTCGACGGCGAATACCCTTCGTCCCGGCTTGCAGATCATCAAGACCGCGCCCGGCGTGTCTGCCGTTTCGAGCTTCAATCTGATGGTGGCTCCCGCCTGCGGCAACCAATATTGCGAAGACGGCATGCTCGTGTTCGCCGACTGCGGGCTCAACCCGACGTACACCGCCGAGGGGCTCGCGGATTGCGCCATCGCCACGGCGAAGAGCGCCAGGGAGATCGCGGGGCTCGAGCCGCGCGTCGCTATGCTCTCCTTCTCCACGATGGGCAGTGCGAAGCACGACCTCGTCACGAACGTGCAGGAGGCGACGAGGATCGCCAAAGAGAAGGCGCCCGAGCTCACGCTCGACGGCGAATTGCAGTTCGATGCAGCCATGGTACCCTCGGTCGCCGCGCTCAAGGCGCCCGAGAGCAAGGTGGCAGGGCATGCGAATGTGCTCATCTTCCCCGACCTGCAATCGGGCAACATCGGCTATAAGATCGCGGAACGCCTCGGAGGATTCCAAGCGATCGGTCCCATCTGCCAGGGCTTTGCCAAGCCCCTCAACGACCTCTCGCGCGGGTGCAAGGCGGAGGACATCGTCTGCGCCGTCGCGATCACGGCATTGCAGGCATAGTTCACAAATTTTGTTTTGCAAGGGCGCAAAACAAAATTTCGTGAGCGAATGAGCTCTTGTGCTTGAAAGGCTTGGTTCCGATTGTCTGTTCCATCCGACAATAAGCGCAAAGAGTTGCGCAAATTGGGTGCGCTTATGCAAAAGCGTGGTTTTGCAACGCGCCGTGAATTTGTAGATTTCGTAAATTTCTATCATATTAGAAGCCTTTTAAGAATGAGGGCATAGAAATTTACGAGGCGAAAGAGCTTGTCTGCTTGAAAAGGCTTGGTTCCGATTATTCGTTCCATCCGACAATAAGCCGAAAGGGTTCGGCAAATTGAGTGCGTTCCGCCGAAGTGAATTCGGCTGCACGCAGTGATTTTAGAATGGGGTTACGGGTCATCCTGAACGAATGTGAAGGATCCCGAAGTACGAAGTCCGACCCTCATACCGACCAAGGCTTCTAATTGTAAACTAAGGTCGACACGAGATCATAGCGCGAAGTAGGCAAAGCCGAGTGTATCTTAAAGATTCGCTCCCTCGCTACGCTCGGTCGGAATGTCGATCAGAACCCCTCGCTGTCCCCTCTGGGGAAAGTGGCGCATAGCGCCGCCGAAAGGGGTTTTGAACCCCATCACCGCCTGTGGCGGAGCTCCCCCAAAGGTGGAGCCAAGGGGCGCGCGCCATCCTATACAAAACTTTTTTGAGGTAATTGCATGAAAATTCTCGTCATCAATGCGGGGAGTTCCTCGCTCAAATATCAACTCATCGACATGGAGAACGAGTCCGTCCTCGCGAAGGGCGGCTGCGAGCGCATCGGCATTCCGGGCGGCAAGCTCATCCATAAGGCGCATGGGGAGACCTTCACCTTCGAGCAGGAGATGCCCAGCCATACCGACGCCATCGCCCTCGTTCTCGAAAAACTTGTCGACAAGACCGCGGGCGTCATCAAGTCGATGGACGAGATCGACGCCGTGGGGCACCGCGTGGTCGCTTCGGGCGAGGCGTTCAAAAAGCCGACCCTCGTCGACGACGACGTCATGGTCACCATGGAGGAGATCGCCGAACTCGCGCCTCTCCACAACCCTGCGGCGATCCTCGGCGTCAACGCCTGCCGCAAGGTCATGCCCGGGAAGAAGATGGTGCTCGTGTTCGACACCTCGTTCCATGCCACCATGCCCGACTATGCGTATATGTACGCCATCGATTACGACGACTACAAGACCTATAAGGTGCGCAGATACGGCGCGCACGGCACCTCCCACAAGTACGTCGCGGGGGAGGCGGCGAAGTTCCTCAAAAAGGACCTTGCCGATCTCAACCTCATCACCTGCCATCTCGGCAACGGTTCCTCCATCTCGGCGGTGAAGGGCGGCGTATGCATCGACACCTCGATGGGCTTCACCCCCCTTGCGGGCGTTCCCATGGGGACGCGCAGCGGCGACATCGACGTTGCGGCGATCGACTTCCTCTGCAACAAGAAGGGCATGAGCATCGACGAAGGGCTCACCTATCTCAACAAGAAGTGCGGCATGCTCGGCATCTCGGGCGTCTCGAGCGACTTCCGCGACCTCGCGGCGGCGAAGGCGGAGGGCAACGACCGCGCCCGTCTCGCCCTCGATATGTTCGCCTACGGCTGCAAGAAGTATCTCGGCGCCTACATGGCAGTTTTGGGCGGGCTCGACGCCATCGTCTTTACGGCGGGCATCGGCGAGAACACCCCCGATGTGCGCGCGGCGGTCGTCGAGGGGCTCGAGGCATTCGGCATCGAGATCGACAGGGAGAAGAACGAGTTCAAGAACGACGGGACGATCCACGACATCTCGGGCGCAGGTTCCAGGGTGCGCATCCTCGTCATTCCGACCAACGAAGAGATCATGATCGCGCGCGAAACGGCGGCGCTGCTCTGATTTTTCGCTTTTTCCCGAAATGGGGCGCAAAATCGGTTGACAAGCGCACGAAAATACTCTATACTTTTTTAAGTCAATGATTCCCGAGATAGACGTACGAAGCCTTTGGGCGAAGAAAACGTATGAGGGCGGGCTCGCATTCGATTACGAGCCGGAAGAGGGGTTGCTCGACATTCCCTTCGTCGCCTTTTCTTCCCCCGTGCATGCAGAACTTCGTTACGCGATCCTCGAGGACGGCGCGGTCGATGTCCGCGGGAGCATCACGTTCACCCTGAGGGGGGCGTGTTCCCGCTGCCTCGCAGAAGCGGAGCAGACCTTTACGGGGGAGGTCGACGGGCTGTTCGAACGGGGAAAGGGAGACGGGATGACCTACGGCTACACCAACACCGTGGTGCTCACCGAGCTCCTGCGGGACGCGCTCCTGTTTGCGCTTCCGCCGCGGCTTCTCTGCGGGAACTGCATTGACGGCGAACAAAACTAAAAACGAAAAAGAGGTGGAAATATGGCAGTCCCTAAGTCAAAACAGTCGAAGAGCAGGACCGCAAAGCGGTTCGCGAACTATAAGGCAAGTGCACCGACGCTCGTCGAGTGCCCCCATTGCCACGGGCTCAAAGTCGCGCACAGAGTTTGCAAGTCCTGCGGATTTTACGACGGCAAAGAGGTCGTCGCGCAGCCCGAAGCGAAGTGATCGCAGGATCTACAAAGGCGGACCAGCTGTCCGCCTTTTTGCGTATCGGCAAGATATAAAAGGAGAATGATATGAACGAAACCGCGCTTTTCAAGCTCTCTTACGGCGTCTACATCTGCAGCACATGGGACGAAGGACGCCCCGTCGGCTGCATCGCCAACAGCGCCATGCAGGTGACATCTTCGCCCGCGA
>CANQNB010000039.1 GCA_947625065.1 uncultured Clostridia bacterium
AACCAAGGGGCGGACTTTAATCATCAGATCACGCACTTGCCGTCGAGGAAGGAGGAAAAGAGACCCGCAACGTTGGCGCCCGCCTTCGAAAAGCACCCCACAAGCTGCGCGGGCGTGGCGATCGTGCCGCTGTACGTGGCGGCGTACCGCCTGAGCGCGGCGTTGAATTTGCGCGTCCCCGCGACATCGCGCACACGGTCAAACAGGATCACCCCCTTGTCGTAGGAGATGTTGCGGTACTCATAGTCCCCCGAAAACTCGGTGAGGGGGCGGGACATGGTGGTGTCCGCCTCGCCGTGCACCTGCGAATACACCGAGAAGAAGGCGCGGTACGACCGCTCGGACGCCGCGACGAACTCCCCGTAGCCGACGTTGTACTCGGGGTGCGCCTCGAAGAAGAGCGCCGTCGAGTATTCCGCGAGCCCCTCGTCCTGCCACGCCTCGTTGAACTGGTTGCTGCCGACCATCGCATACCACCACTGGTGCGCCGTCTCGTGGGCGATGACGGTGGGAAGTTCGCTCGCGACGAGGTCCTCCGCGACCATCGAGAACGCGGGGTACTCCATGCCGCCGTACACAAATTCCGTCTCGGCGACGGCGTAGCGGGGGTATTCGTACGCGCCGAACGTCTCACTGTAAAAGGAGAGCGCCTTGACCGCCGCCTCGAGGGTCGCCTCGGGGGAACGGTCGGCATAATAGTAATAGGCGACCTCCTTCTCCCCGGCTTGCGCGGTCAGCACCTGAAACTCCTTCCCGAGCACGAAGGCGATGTCGCGCACCCCCTCGGCTCGGACATGGTACTGTCGTTTGCCGTCAACGGGCGCGCCATTCCCGATCTCTTCCGCCGCAAAACCCGTCGCGGGGAGGTACCCCTCGGGCAGGGTAAGGGTGACGTCGTAGTCGGCGATGTCGCTCACGAACGGGTCGCCGCTCGAGGCGTAGACGTGCTCCTCGAAGCCGTCCTTACCGAGGTGGCAGAGCACGGGATAGAAGCCGCCGAGGTTGACGGTGTGCTGCGTGACGCCCAAGCGGTGGTCGACCTTTGCGAGGACGACGTCGAAGGAGACCGCGACCTCCGTGCTCTCCCCCACGGCGAGGGGGGACGAAAGGCGGAGGGTGAGGATGTTGGCGTCTTCTCCGCCGATGGAGAAGCTCTCCGCACCCGAGATGCCCTTGATGCGGATCTCCCCGTAGCTCTTGCCGCCGTAGTACGCCGTATGGGAAAACAGCTCGGAGACGGGGGCGTAACGGGCGCCCTCGCGGTAGGCGTTCGCCCAGAGTTCGAATTTGAGCTCGCCGAGCGAAACAGAGGAGGTGTTCACGGCTTTCACCTTCATTTCCGCCGACAGTGTCCGCGTTTCCTCAACGTACTCCGCGGACATGGTATAGGCGCATTTGGTCAAGTTCCCCTTTTTTCCGCATGCCGAGAGCCCCGTGCCGCACGCCGCAAAAAGGGCGATGCACAGCGCCAAGCTCAAAAATTTCCGCATAAAAAAACCTCCCGCTCTTTGACAAAGTATCCTATGCGGGAGGTCGTTCGATTATTCCGTGAGATAGGTGAGGGGGATGCCGTAGGCGCGTTCGTAGCACTCCTTCCACTCCTGCTGGGCGGCGTCTCGCATCGCCAGCACCTTTTCGCGTTTGGGGAGGCTGTCGTCCGCATACACGGGGGGCAGGATATGTACGCATAGTCTGCGGATGCCGCACCTCTTCGTCTTCTCGAAGGTGCAGAAGAGGGGCAGGACGGGGACATCGAACTTGACGGCGTAGTGGAAGGGGCTGTCCTTCATCGGGCGGGGCTTCTGATAGGACCACCACATCGCGTACTCGGGGTAAAAGTTGACGAACTTGCCCTTTTTGAGCTGGCGGTCCATCTCCTCGTGCAGATTGCGCATCGCGTCGAGGTCGGCGCTGAAGGGCCATGTCGCGCCGTGGCGGATGAAAAAGCCCGCGATCCCCTTCTTGTTGTTGAAGGGGGCGATTGTGTGATAGCTGTCCCAATAGCCGACCGCCTGGCGGACGAATAACGTGTCGAGATAGTGGATGTGGTTGCAGACGGTGATCGCGCCGCTACCGCGGACCTCTCTGAGGTTCTCCTTCCCCTCCACGCGGATCCCGAAGGCGAGTTTAAGCGCGACGGGACCGAGCAGGCAGAAGGCGAGCCGCCCGATCCCCGTGATCATGCGCGAATACCACGGCTGGCGGTATTTGTAGTTCTTGTCGGGCATGACCCAGTTCGTACCGTAGGCGATGGTCTCGCGGTCGAACTTTCCCCTGCGTTCATAGGCGTTTTGCACGCCCTCGATGAGTTCGCGCCTCGTGCGTTTTGTGCTCTTACGACGCATCGCCGTTTCCTCCCTTCATCACCCGTTCGGTCTGCTTCCATTCGAGCGCCTTCTTCCTGCTGAGGGACATCCCCACGAGGTACGCCCGAAGATACTCCAATATGTAGAAGGGGTTATAGAGCACCATGGCGACACGCTCCCCAAGCGAGATCATGCGGAAGGCATCGCGCGAGCAGAGCAGGGCGATGATCGTATACGCAAAGAGGAGGAAATAGAGCATGGCTTGCGGGAACACGACGAGGAGCAGCAGGCTCTCGAGCCAGCGCGGATCGCCCTGCGTGGCATAGACGAGGGTGAAGACGACGCCTGCGATGGAGCAGATCACGGTCGCGGCAAGATAGATGAGGTAGGGAACGATGCCGAAGAAGTACTCCCTCTCCCCCGCATTGAGTTTGCCTGCGTCCTTTGCCTGTTCCTTGATGCGTCCCTTGTAGTTTTTGTCGTTTTCGCGGTAGCCGGCGAGCCAACGCACGCGGCGCGTAAAGTTCTCCCGCCGTCCCGTCGCCTCCTCGGTATAGAGAACGGCATCGGGATAGTACGCCGAACGGAATCCGTGCAGGATGCCGTCGAGTTTGAGTTCGTAGTCCTCCGTCATCGAATGGTAGGGCCAGCCGCCCAGCGTCTCGATGATCTCCCGCTTCACCATGAGCCCCTGCCCGCACAGATTGAGCGGCATGTTCTTGGCGGTGCGGTAGGCGTTGCCGAGCTCGTCGATCATGGGCCAGGTGAGGGCGGCGCAGTTGGAGAAGAGCGAGCGGTCCTTCTTCCCGCCCAAAAAGTTCTTGGCAAGTTTGCGCGTGACGAAGATCTCCGCGTCCTCTTCGAGCGCGTTGTTGAGCTCGAAAAGGTAGGAGGGCGAGAGGACGCCGTCGGCATCGACAATGACGAAGGCATCAAACGAGGATACCATGTCCGGGGAGAGGGTGCGGAAAAAGCCGTCGAGGGCATCTCCCTTGCAGCGCTGGTCCTCCACGACGGTGACCGAAAATCCCCGCGACTTTGCCATGGCGACCGTCGGATCGTCCCTGTCCTTGACGATGACAAATGCCTGAAAACAGCCGCGGTCGTAGTCCTGTTTTTCGAGGGAATCGAACAGATCGCCGATGATCGCGCTCTCCCCGCGTGCGGGAATGAGCACGGCGATGTTGCGCTTTTTTGCAGCAACGCGCTTGGGCGGCTTGCGGAAGGCATAGCGGTAGCCGAAGATCCTCGGCAGATACAGACAGATCGCAAGTAGCGCAAAGATTACATATCCATAGAATACGATCGGCACGGTCCACCCCCCTTTGCCCGATCGGGCTGTCATGTCTTCATATGACACGTTGCATTCAGTGTCATGTCTTTTCGTTACAGATATTATAGCATGAATTTGCCCGATTGTCAAGGGATTGACGGGCACATCGCGCAAAAAGCAAAAAAATCGGGCGCCTGCGCGGAATGCGCGGACGCCCTGCGTGTGCGGTCCTGTTCGCTTGCCCCTACTTTTCGTCGAGAACGGGGGCGAAGTACTCGGCGGGATCGACAAAGTCCCCCTTGAGCATGACTTCGAGGTGGAGATGGGTCCCCTGGAACGCCTCGCTGCCGTAGCTCTCCGCGACGGTCGCGATCTTCTGCCCCACCGTCACCTTGCTCCCCTCCTTGAGGGTGTCGAGGGGCTCGACAAAGCGGTACATCGTCTTGAGCCCGTCGCCGTGGTCGATGGTGATGAGATTGCCCGTCTCCTTGCTGTAACTCACCGATTCGACGGTGCCGTCTGCCATCGCGCAGACCTCCGCCCCCGCCGCGGCGTCGAAGTCGATCGCCTTGTGGCGGTACCACCAGCCGAGCGTCTCGTTGTTGTAGATCTGCTCATAGACGACCGAATAGACCTCCGAATCGACGGGCTTGACGAACTTTGCGCTCTCCCCGCCCGAAGGGGTGCCGGGCTCGGGTTCGTTGGGACCTGTCGGGTCATCGGGTCCATCGGGGTTGTCGGGTTCGCCGGGTTCGTTGGGACCGTCGGGCTCATCGGGATCGTCGGGATCCTCAATGACGGGCGGCTTCTCTGCAATGGGCTTGCTCCCCGCCGTGACGAAATAGACGGTGAGCACGATGCCTGCGATGAGAAGGAGGGCGCTGACGCCCACGATCACATAGTAGACGATGCGTTTTCTGCTCTTCGTGTTGGTAGATTTTTCTTCCATATTTGCCTCCGAAAAAAATGGTATGTAGATGATTGCCTCCCGCGCGGCGTTTTATACCTCCCCGCTCCTGCCCGAAGTTTTGCTTGAAATTTTTTTCACGAGCCGCCGAAGATGACGGGGGTGCCGGCGACCGTCCTTCCCTCCCCCACCGCGATGTGCAGGTTGACCTCCCTGCCCTTCAACATGATCCCCTTGGGCAGCTTGGAGGAATGGAGATAGTAGTTGACGACCCCTGCCGCTTCCTCCGTGAAGAGCAGCTCCGCACCGAATTTTTGCATGAGCTCTTTGGACATGTCCCCCTCGTAACGCGTGCTCTCCCCGCGCACGTTAAAGCGGAAGAGCTTGTCGAGGGCGGGGGTACGGCTGAGAAGGATCTCGGCGGAGGAGGTGCCGCAGTAGAGCTCGTAGCCCGTTCCCCCTTCGAACAGAGGGCGGCGCAGCAGCGCATAGAGAAAGAACACGCAGCCCGCCGCTGCGAGAAAAATTGCCATTGCCCTGAGCGTGCTTTTGATTCGGCGCATAAAAAAATCCTCCCGAAAACCGGAAGGATTATCGACAGAGCCAAGGTTTCTTATACCTCATTTTCCCCACGGAAGGGGCTCGCCGCCGAGGATGTGGATGTGCAGGTGGTGCACCGTCTGCCCCGCGCTCTCCCCTTGGTTCATGACGAGGCGGTACCCGTCCGCAAGCCCGAGGGTGGGTGCGAGACGCCCGATCTTCTCAAATGCCCTGCCGAGCACGGCGCTCCTTGCGGGATCGAGCTGCGCAACTGTGGCATAGTGCTCCTTGGGGATGCAGAGCAGGTGGACGCGGGCGATGGGGTTGATGTCCTTGAAGATGAGGATCTCATCGTCTTCGTACACCTTCGACGAGGGGATCTCCCCCGCGAGGATCTTGCAAAAGATACAGTTTTCCATAGTTTTCTCTCCTTATGTAAGTTGTTGGATGATTTCGCACTCCGCGCCGCCTTCACAGCGTTTGACGAGCCTGACCTTGGACATGGTACCCTCGTTTGCGCTCTTGCAGAAGACACGGATGTAGTTTTCGGTGTAACCGCCGTCCTCCTCGAAGAGGGCGGTGAGCTCCCTGCCGAGAAAGCGGGAGACGTAACTTTCCTCCGCGGCGCGGCAGCAGGCGAGCATGCGCTCCATGCGCTCCTTTTTGACCGCGGGGGGAAGATCTTTGAGCTTTGCGGCATTCGTCCCCTCCCGCGCGGAGAAGGGAAAGGCGTGCACGCGCGCGAACTTCGCCTCCCCGATGATGGAGAGCGATTCCTCGAACTCCTCCTCCCCCTCCGTGGGGAAGCCGACGATGATGTCCGTCGTGATCGCGGCGTCGGGGAAGGCGTCATAGATGCGCCCGCAGGCGGCGAGATATTCCTCGCGCGTGTAGCGGCGGTTCATGCTCCTGAGCACCTTGGTCGACCCGCTCTGCAGGGAGAGGTGAAAGTGGGGCAGGATGTTGCCCGCCTCCTGCATCTTGCGCAGAAAACCGTCGGTGACGATCCCCGTTTCGAGGGAGCCGAGGCGGATGCGCGCGGGAACGGAACGCAGGGCAAGAAGCAGATCGCCGAGGTCGTTTTCCCCGTCGCGGTAGGAGGAGAGGTCGATGCCCGTAAGCACGATCTCCTTCGCCCCGCACTGCTGCGCCTCTGTGACGACGCTCCCGAGGCGGCGCGAGCGGCTCCTTCCGCGCAGGTAGGGAATGAGGCAGTAGGAGCAGAAGCGGTCACATCCGTCCTGCACGCGAAGATAGGCGCGCGTCCTCGTGCGGGCGGGGACGGGAAGCTCGCAAAAAGCCGTTTCCGAAGGTAGGACCCCGGACATGGGTGTGGGGTCGGACATGCACTCCTCGACGAGCGAGAAGATCTTGTCCTTGCACATCGCCCCCGCGACCCGCACGACGCCCTCCTTCTTTTCGAACTCCATAGGGTCATGCTGGCTCGCACAACCGAAGACGATGATGGGCGCCTCCGCATGGAACTTGCGCATGCGGCTGACCGCCTGCCGCGACTTGCGCTCCGCCTCCGCCGTGACGGCGCAGGTGTTCAGAAGGTAGAGGTCGGCGGGGCAGAGCTCCTCCGTCACCTCATAGCCGCGCTCTTTGAGCCCCTGCATGATGGAGGCGCTCTCCGCTTCGTTCTGTTTGCACCCGAGGGTGAAGACGCACACTTTCATCCGAGTTCTCCAAGGGCATGCGCGGCGACGGAGAGAAGGGCGATCGCCGCCGTCTCCGCGCGCAGGATGCGTTTTCCGAGGGTGATCCCCCGATAGCCGAGACTTCGCGCCTCGGCAAATTCCTCCTCCGAGAATCCCCCTTCGCTCCCCACGACGAGGGCGCACGGAGCCTCGATCGCGGACATGGGTGCCTCGCTTTCGGTGATGAACTCACAGGCAAAGAGCTTGGTGGCGCAGGACTTCTCCGCCTCGAGGGCGGCGCGGAGGGTCTCAAAATACTCGACAGTGGGTACCGACGCGCGGCGGCACTGCTTTGCCGCCTCCTGTGCGACGCGGCGGAGACGCTCGAGTTTGTGCTCATTCATGAATGCCGCGCAATAGGCGGACGAAAAGACAAGGATGCGGCTCACGCCAAGCTCGGTCGCCTTTTGCACGACGAGCTCGGTCTTGTCCCCCTTGAGGTAGCCGATGAGCAGGGCGATCTCGGCGCGCGGCTCCGCCGAAGAGACCCTCTCCCCCGTGACATGCAACAGGAGCCTCCCCCGTTCCACGGCGGCGACGATGGCGGGATACTCCCTCCCGCTGCCGTCGAGCAGGGTCACTTCGTCTCCGACGTCGAGCCGCAAGACGTTCTTCGCATGGCGGAACTCGTCGCCTGTGAGCGTCACTTCGCTCCCGATTTGATTGACAAAAAAGCGCTTCGGCGTGGACATGGGTGGCTCCTTTTTGCTCACATGGCTTTGAGGACGTAGGCGAACCATTCGCCCCGCTGCTCCTCGTGCACCACAAAAAATCCCGCGCTTCGGTAAGCCTGCTTGACGAGCTCCCTGCGCTCTGCGATGATGCCCGAGAGGATGATCGTCCCGCCCGCGTTCAGATGGGAAGGGATGGCGGGCGCGAGCACCGCGAGGATCTCCGCCGTGATGTTGGCGAGGATGAGGTCGGCGCTCAATTCGCTGTCGCCGATGAGGTCAGTCTCGGTGACGGAGACCTTGTCCGCGACGCCGTTCTTTTGCGCATTGTGCTTCGCGCTGGCGACGGCGATGGGGTCGATGTCGGTGAGAAAACACCGCTCTGCCCCGAGTTTTGCCGCTGCGATCCCGAGGATGCCGCTGCCGCAGCCCACATCGAGCACGGTGTCCCCCCTCTTCAGATAGCTCTGCATGAGGGTGACGCACATCGCCGTCGTCTCGTGTTCCCCCGTGCCGAACGCCATGTTGGAGTCGAGCAGGACGATCTCCTCCCCGGGTTTTTTGCGGTATTCGATCCACTCGGGCACGACGGTGACCCCGCCCAACGGGATGGGACGGAAGTGCTTCTTCCAGATCTCGATCCAATCGTCGCCGTCGATCTCGCGGCAGCTCTCCTCGAGGGTGCCGAAGGGCAGTTCGCCCCCGCTCCTCTCCTTTGCCGCGCGGATCTCCCGCATGATCGAGGGGATCTCGCCCGCACGGGAGGGATCGAGGAACGCCTTGACGAGCGTCTCCGTCTTCTGCTCGCGGAGGCTGTCGTCCACATAATCCCAATAGACGCCGCTCTCCCCGCGAAGAAGAGCGATGACGTCGGCGCTGTCGGAGACGGCAACGCCGCCCTCGGTGTAATTCCAGAGAATGTCCGCGACGACCTCGCTTGCCTCGGTGGTGGTGCGGACGGTGAGTTCGATATATTTCATGCGTTCATTATAAAACCGCCTGCATGGCGTTGTCAAGCGGTCTCTCTATTCGTTTTCGTGAAAATAGCGGAGATACATCTTGCGAAGATACCTGCACACCTCGTCGTCTGCGGCAGGTTCCCCCTCGAAGGAATAGGCGCCGTTCACCCGCCAGCCGTTGAGCAGGGAGATGCGCACGGCATCCTTGGGGCAGAGGAAGGCGCACCCCATACAGCCGACGCAGTCCGCGCCGAAGACGGGCCTATGGTCCTTCATCGTGATGTTGCCCTGCGGACAGTCCGTCGCGCACAGCCCGCAGCCGACACAATCGTCCGTCGTGCGGAATCCCCTCCCCAAAAGGGGCATGGCGGGGTGCTCGATGCGGACCGCAAATGCCGCCGCCCGTCGCACGGGATCGACCTTGATGAGCTGCCCGCCGCCGCGCGCGACCGTCTGCACGTCCTCTTCGATGCGCCTCTCCGCCGCCTGCCACATCCGCGCGACCATGCCGTCGGAGTGGCGGAACAGGATGTTGTAGGGCATGACGTAGGTGAACTCGCCGCGCACGTCGTACCCCTTCTTTTTGAGGATGCGCTTGGGGGTGACGCCCGAGGCGTTGTTGAGCTTGCTCGGCTCCCCCGAGGTACGCAGAAGATAGGCGCGCTTCCCCGCCGCAGCGGGGAGCGATCTCAGGAATTTCAACACGGGCGTGGGCGCGTTGAAGCCGTGCACCGGATATGCCACGACAAGGGCTTCGTAAGCCTCGATCGCGGGCATGGGTGCCCCCTTTTTGATGGAGTACACCTCGGCGGCGTGTCCGCTCTCCCGCAACAGCTCCGCCGAACGGCGGCACACGCGCAGGGTGTTCCCCGTCCCCGAGAAGACGGCGTAGAGGATGTTCATGCCTCGTCCTCCGTGAGAAGGACCGCCTTGCCCTCTCCGTCGAACCCATAGCCGTAGTGCTCGTCTTCGCTGTTCGAATCGTACCAGACCTGTGCAAAGAAGGGGCTGCTGCGCGCGAGCTTGCCGAACCTCCATGGCTCGGGCAGACAGCATTCGGGGCACCAGTGCCCGCCGCGCAGGACGGTGAAGGGGCTCGCCGCAAAGGTGTGACCCTCATGGCACCGCCATGTGAGCTTGGCGTAGGGGTCGCCGCCGTATTCCTCCGAGAGGAGCTCGCCGCCGCGGAAGTTTGCCGCATGCCCGAGTTCCTCCACGGAAAGGGCGCCGAGCGGCTTGCTCTCGTCATAGCCGTGGTCGAGCAGGACGGCGTTCTTCTCGTCGCGGAGGGCGTCGTAATCGCCGAAATCCCCCTTCTTCATGAGGGCGTAGTCCTCCCACGAGGAGGAGAGCTCCTCCGCCGCGCGCACACTGCCGAAGGAGGCGATGACGCGCGCCGTGTCCCCCCGTTTCAGCCATTCGCGGGGGGAATTGGGGTGCTTGAGCAGCCGGCGGAAGAGGAAGAAGTCGATGAGTTTGGCGGGGACGCACTTGCCGAGCGCAAAGATCTTGTGGCACCGCCCGATCTCCTGCCAATAGTCGTGTACGCCGTCCCGCTGGAAGCCGAAGAGTTCCTCGAGCTCGTTCGCATCCGAGAACCACATGCCGTGGAAATTGCGCGCCGCGAACCAATGGGGTCTGAGGAATTTCTCCGCAGACCCGCCGATGAGGGCGAACCCTTCGTCGAAGGTGTCCACGCCCGTGCATCTGCCCTTTTTGCCCGCGCCGATGTTGTAGATGTTGTTCCAGAAGGCGGAGAGCCCGCCCTCGAGTTCCCTCTCGACGAGACGGCGGACGAGATAGCCAGAATCGCGCGCACTTACCCATTCGAGGGGGGCGTTGAGCGCGGTGTGGAACATGAGCCCGTCCGAGATGTTGTCGTTGAGCATGTTGGGGTTGAGCATCGCGGTCTGGCGGAGGACGGCGAAACAGTGAAGGTCCGCATCGAGCACGTACCGTTCCGCCCGCAGTTTGTGCATGGCGTATGTGTCATATGCGGAGACGATGAGGGGGTCCCCCACCCTGCCGAAGGGATGCTTTTCGTTGCGGTTGCCGTAGAGCGCGACGGTAGAGACGTGCACGAACTTGGGCTGCGGGACCATCGCCTTGACCGCATCGACGAGAAAGACCGTCCCCTTGAGGTTGCAGTCACAGCTCGCCGAAAAGCTGCTGTCGGAGGCGGGCGGAATGACCGCCGCCATGTGAATGACCATATCCATGTCCGCGACGAGCCGTTCGCAATTCTCTCTTTGGGCGATGGTGCCGCGCACGATCCCGATGCGGTCGCCGTATCTCTTTTTGAGTTTTTTGGCGAGTTTGTTGTTGCGTTTTTTGCAGGACAGCAGCACGCGGATATATTCCACGCCGCCAAGCTCCATCGTCTGTCTGAGCGCCTCCGACCCCATGTGCCCGCTGACGCCCGTCATCGCGATCTTCATACGTATCCTCGGTAACGATTTATTTACAAAATCTATTATACCATGCGGCACTCCGCTTGTCAATAATTTTTATGACACGGGCGGCGCGGACAGACTGTCCGCGCCGCCCTTTCCCCCTATGGGCAGTTACTTTTTGGGCTGTTCCTTGCGCATGGTGAGAGAGATGCGGTTCTTTTTCTCATCCACTTCGAGCACGCGGACGGTGACGACGTCCCCCACCGAGACCACCTCGGAGGGATGGCGGACGTAGCGGTCGGCGATCTGCGAGATGTGGACGAGCCCGTCCTGATGGACGCCGATGTCCACGAAGGCGCCGAAGTCGATGACGTTGCGCACCGTCCCCTTGAGTTCCATGCCCGGCTTTAAGTCCTTGATCTCAAGCACGTCGGTGCGGAGGAGGGGAGCGGGGAGCTCGTCGCGGGGGTCGCGCCCCGGCTTCATGAGCTCGGAGGCGACGTCATTGAGGGTAGGCATGCCTGCGTTGCACTCTTCGGTAAGCCTTTTTTCGCCGATCGCCTTCATGCGCGTTCTGAGCTCGGAGAGCCGCCCTTCGCGCACGTCCTCCTCGGTGTAGCCGCAGATCTCGAGGAGCTTTTCCGCCGCCCCGTAGCTCTCGGGGTGGACGGCGGTGTTGTCGAGCACGTTCTTGCTCTCGGGCACCCGCAAGAATCCCGCGCACTGCT
>CANQNB010000040.1 GCA_947625065.1 uncultured Clostridia bacterium
CTCCCGCTGAGGAGACGACCGAAGAAGCTCCCGCTGAGGAGACGACCGAAGAAGCTCCTGCTGAGGAGACGACCGAAGAGGCTCCCGCTGAGGAGACGACCGAAGAAGCTCCCGCTGAGGAGACGACCGAAGAGGCTCCCGCTGAGGAGACGATCGAAGAAACTCCTGCCGAGGAACTCGTCGAAGAAGCTCCCGCCGAGGAGACGACGGAAGAAGCTCCCGCCGAGGAAGCAACGGAAGAGGCTCCTGCCGAGGAACCTGTCGAAGAAGCTCCCGTAGAGGAACCCGCGGAAGAGGTTCCCGTAGAGGAACCCGCGGAAGAAGTTCCCGCCGAAGTCACCGACGAACTCGCTGTCGCGGCAGAACCCGCCGTCGAATACGATGAGCCCGTTCCCGTAGAGGTCGCCGAGGCAGAGATGACGACCCGCCTCAAGAAGAGCTTCACCGCGAAGATCATCGAGAGCGACGAGGTCATCAAGGAATACTACAGCATCCTCAAAAACGCGATCATGTCCTATGCCGACATCACCTCGCAGGTCAACTGGTCCAACGATCGCTTTGCCTACAACAACGAGACGATCGCCAAGATCGCCGTTCGCGGCAGGACGCTCTGTGTCTACCTTGCGCTCAACCCCGATGAATTCCCCGACAGCGTCTATCACCAGAAGTATGCGGGCAACACCAAGATGTATGAGAGGACTCCTCTTATGATGAAGGTGAAGAGCGGCGTCGCCCTCAAGCGCACCATCCGCCTCATCGAGATGCTCATGGAACGTCTCGGCACGGTGAAGAACGAGGAGACGGAGGATGTTGACTACGCGGCACAGTATGGCTTTCGCAGCGAAGAGGAACTCCTTGCCGAGGGCTTGATCAAGACCGCGATCGTCGAGAAGTCGAATCTCGATTTCTGATGACCCTTCGGAATACCATTCGATAAACAGACGCGGAGAGTCGAGAACGGCTCTCCCGTTTTGTTTAGATACCCTCCGATGAAAGAATTTATCATGAAAGACTGACCCAATAAGGAGAACGGATTGAAAAATAGCAGAACCAACAAGAACAAGCAGGACGATGCCGTGGAGCTCGCCATCCTCAACGGGATCGAGGCATTCCACCGCGAACAGGCAAAAAAGGCACAGCAAGAGAACAAGTCCCGCCGCCAGCCCAAGAAGGCAACGTCGGGAACGCCCATCGTCCGCACTGCGGAAGGTGCACCCGCTAAAGACGCACCGCAAAAAATACAGACCGCCGCAGCGACTTTTGCAGCGGAAAAGAACGCATTAAGAGCAGAAAAACCCAAGACGCAGCGGGGCCGCAGCGGGTCGGAGCGGAATGCAGTTTCCGCCACCACGGCAGCGGCAGAGACCGCGTCCGCGGCACCCATGTCCGCAGCAAAGCCCTCAAAACAGACATCAAAGCAGAATGCAAAGCCCGTAGAGAAGCCCGTCAAGGAGACGGCAGCGCGGGGCAAAAAGGGCAAAAAACCGGTCAAGATCCTCTTCTTCGGCGGCGTCGGTGAGATCGGCAAAAACATGACCGCCATCGAATATGGCAACGACATCATCGTCATCGACGCGGGCATCATCTTCCCCACGGAGGAGATGCCGGGCATCGACCTCGTCTTCCCCGAGATCACCTACCTGGTCCAGAACAGGCAAAAGATCCGCGGCGTCTTTTTGACGCACGGGCACGAGGACCACATCGGCGGCGTTCCCTATCTCATGAAGGAACTGCTGCCCGACACCCCCGTCTACGGGACCAAGCTCACCCTCGCCCTCGTCGACGGCAAGCTGCGCGAGCACCGCATGAACCACGTCAAGCTGATCACGGTGAGCCCGAAGGACAGGATCAAGGCGGGCGCATTTTGGGTGAACATCGTCCACGTCAACCATTCCATCGCGGGGGCGACGGCGCTCGCGGTCGAAACGCCCTACGGCATCATCTTCCACAGCGGCGACTTCAAGATCGACCTCACGCCCATCGCGGGCAAGCCCATCGACCTCGCCGAGATCGCAGAATACGGCAAGCGCGGGGTGCTCCTCTATCTCGGGGAATCGACGAACATCGAGCGCCCGGGGTTCACGATGAGCGAAAAGGTCGTCGGCACCACGCTCGACCATCTGTTTGCCGAGCACGCGTCCCGCCGCATCATCATCGCCACCTTCGCCTCCAACGTCTACCGCATCCAGCAGATCGTCGACATGGCGGTCAAATACCGTAGAAAGGTCGCGCTCTCTGGGCGGAGCATGTTCAATGTCGTCGAGGCGGCGGCCAAGATTGGGGAGATCACCATCCCCGAGGGGGTGCTCATCGACGTCGAGAAGACGAAAAATTACTTCGACCGCGAGATCGTCATTCTCTCGACGGGCTCGCAGGGGGAACCCATGTCCGCGCTCACCCGCATGGCGGCGGGCGAATTCAACAAAGTGACCGTCGGCGCGAACGACACGATCATCATCTCCGCGAGCCCCATTCCGGGCAACGAGCGCATGATCTACCGCGTTATCAACAACCTCATGAAGCGCGGCGCCGAGGTGGTCTACGAGAGCCTCGAAAAGATCCACGTCTCCGGACATGCCTGCCAGGAAGAGCACAAGATCATGCATTCGCTGCTCAGACCCAAGTTCTTCATTCCCGTGCACGGGGAGTACCGCCATCTTCGCCGCCACGCCGCCCTCGCGCAGGAACTCGGCTTGCCCGCGCAGTGCACCTTTATCCCCGACATCGGTGTGTGCGTCGAACTGACCGACACGACCCTCAAACAGGGGGAGAGTTTCCCCGCGGGCGCCCGTCTCATCGACGGCAGCGGGTTCGAGGACTACGGCACGAGCGAAGTGCTCAAAGACCGCATTCGCATGTCGGGTGAGGGGCTGTTCATCGTGAGCGTCGCCATCTCGCGCGGAGTTTTGGTGGGCGAGCCCGCCATCGAGAGCCGCGGATTCGTCTTTTCGGACGAAGAACAGCAGCGCACAGCCATGCGTGAGCTCGTCGGCATCGTCGAGAAGGCGGTCTCCGAAAAGGGCAGCCGCGAGGAACTGGAGGGTTCCCTCCGCCGCGCTGTCAAGAACTATCTCTTCAAAAAGACCAAGCAGTCGCCCATGATCGTCCCGATCGTCACGGAGGTCTGAGGCGCAAAACCAAAGGGAGGGGGACAGGATGAAAAAGAGAAACGTGATCTTCTTCTATGTAGCATTTGCATTTGCGCTTGCGGTCAGCGCCGCCCTCATCGGGCTGGGTATCTATGGGTTCGTCAAGGGAGACATCGCGAGCGGCAGCGTGCTGTTCATCTTTGCGGCGGGGTTCCTCCTCGCCCTCGGCGCGATGTTCGCCCGTGAATATCTCAACGACAAGTGCACCGAGCTCTTCTGCCAAAAGAAGTTTGACGAAGAGCGCGCCTACCTCGAAAGGGTGCGCAAGAGCCCCTTCTCCTTTGTGACGCACACCGTCGCGATGGTCCATTACGTCACCGTCTGTATGGCGCTGGACGATCTGAGCGCCGCCTCTCCCGTCATCGCGCGTCTCCGCCACGGCGGCGGTGCGGGCTGGAAGTACAAGACCGCCTATTTCTACATTCTCATCAAGCTCGACGAGGGGGATCTGGAGACGGCGCACACCGAGTTCGAAGAATTCCGCAGGGAGTGCGCGCAGGCGAAGATCTACCACGATCAGATCGAGGTTCTCACAGCGATCTTCCACCGCCTCTACCGGACGGAGAACAACGAGCCCCTGCCCGCATCGGCGGTCAATTCGAACTACCCCGTGGTGAGCAGGATCCTCGGGAAGCATTACGAGGCGCGCGCTGCGGCGAGCGGAGAGGAATGGGGAGAATAGACGAGCTGCTCCGCCTCCGCGAGGAGGCAAAGGAGGGGAGAGATCCGACCTGTGCGGACGAAACGCTCTCCCTTCTTCTTTGCGCCGTGAGGGCGGCGGGCGGCGGGCGCTATCTCGAGATCGGCGCAGGCGAAGGACTCACGGCGGCGTACCTTTCCTTAGCGACGGGAGCACGCGTGACGGCGGTGGAACTTGACCGCGTCCGTGCCACCCATGCCCGCGATCTCTTTGCAAAAATGCACATTTGCGGCGAAATTTTGGAGGGAGATGCGGGCGAGATCCTGCCCCTTCTTACAGGGGAGTACGACGTCATCTTTCTCGATGGACCCAAGGCGCAGTACCGCCGGTACTTTGCCGATTGCAAGCGCCTGTTGAAGAGGGGCGGCGTTCTCTTTTCGGACGACGTGCTCCTCTACGGCTGGGTGCGCGGCGAGCCCCCCAAAAAGCGGCGCATGCTCGTGGAGCACATCCGCGAGTACCTCGCCCTCCTCGAGGGGGATGCCGACTTTCAAACGAAATATTATGAATACGGCGAAGGTCTCGCCGTGAGCACGAAGATCAGATGAACAGTACAGAGCTGCTCGCCCCTGCGGGCAATTTGAAAAAACTGAAGCTCGCCTTCCGCTACGGCGCCGATGCGGTCTACCTCGGCGGAAAGCAATTTTCACTGCGGACGTATGCGGACAACTTCACCGACGAAGAGCTCGCAGACGGCATTGCCTATGCCCATGTCCGAGGGAAGAGGGTCTATGTCTGCGCGAACATCTTTTTGCGGAACGCCGATCTCGGCATGCTTGCCGACCGCCTCCGCCTGTTCTCGTCCCTCGGCGCAGACGGCGTGCTGCTGTCCGATTTCGGCGCTCTGCGGCTCGCGCGCAGGGTCGCGCCCGACCTCCCCGTCCACATTTCGACGCAGGCGAACACCATGAACCTCGAAGCCGCGGCGATGGCATATGACCTCGGCGCAAGCAGGGTGGTGCTCGCGCGCGAACTCTCCCTCCGCGAGATCGGCGAGATCCACGAAGCCGTTCCCGCGGTCGAGCTCGAGGCGTTCGTGCACGGGGCGATGTGCATCTCTTACAGCGGGCGGTGCTACCTCTCCGACTACCTCGACGGCAGGTCCTCCAACCGCGGCGCGTGCGCCCAGCCCTGCCGCAATGAGTGGGAGATCCGCGCCAAGGGGAAGGAGGGCTGGCTTCCCCTCGAAGAGGACGGCAGGGGGAGTTATCTTCTCAACAGCAAGGACCTCTGCCTCGCCGCGCATTTGGGCGAGCTGCGGGAGGCGGGCGTCTCCTCCTTTAAGATCGAGGGGCGCATGAAGACGGAGTATTATCTCGCGACGGTCGTGAATGCGTACCGCCGCATCTTGGACATGGGGTGCTCCGATGAGCTCATGCGCGAGCTCGACACCCTCACCCACAGGGAGTATACGACGGCGTTCGCCTTCGGGGAGAACAGGAGCACCACCTCGTGCAGCGGCTCGCAGACGGCGGGGACGTGCGACTTCATCGCCATCGTCACGCAGGGCGGAGGGGGGCGCGTCGAGGTCGAAATGCGCAACCGCTTCTATGAGGGCGACGTCCTCGAGATCCTCTCGCCCGGGGAGCACTTCGCAAAGAAGATCACCGTTGCGGGGCTGCGCGATGACGGCGGGGCTCCCTGCAAGGACGCCAAGCTCGTGCAGGGGAGGTACACCTTCGATTGCCCCTTCGAGCTGGGCGAGGGCGACATCCTGCGCCGCCGCCGCCGTTAAAAGGATGCAAAAAGGATGCGCGGCAGAGGATATTCACCGCGCATCCCTTCATATAATGGAGTATGAGATCTCGCTCCGAACGCGGCGGAACCATCTTCTGCGCCGCAGTCTTCCTGTTCATCGTCGCCCTGACGCTCTTTGTCGGCGTGTTCGAGTGGAGCGGCAAAGCGTCGGCAAAGGTGAAGGGCGCGTACACCTACTACTTTCTCGTGCGCGACTGCGGATCGACGACGGCGGGCGCAGTTGCGGGGGAGTCCTATGGCGCCGGCGGCGCGGGATATTTGCTCGAAGGGGAGGACGCCGTCGTGCTCGCATGCTATTACGAAGAGGCAGATGCGACCGCAGTCATGGGTACCATGTCCGAAAAGGGGCTCGACGTACGCATTCTGACGCAGCGGTTCGGGGGATTCTCTCTCGGCGCTGACTTCGTCTCGGAGAGGGCGCGCGTCGAGGCAAATGCGCGCACGGTGGACGTCGCCTCCCGCGTACTGTTCGATACCGCCAATTCGCTCGAACGCGCAGAGATCTCGCAGGAGGAGGCGCGCACGGCAGTCGGCAGCGTTTCGCAGTCACTTGCAGGGCTCGCGGAGGACAACGAGGGGAGCTTTTATTCCCTCTGGAACGTCGAACTTTTGCGCGCGGAAAGGCGGGGACGCGAACTCTCCGAGGGGATCATCTTCGCGCGGGATGTGCGCTATTTGCAGATCATGCTCTGCATGACCGTTCTCAGGCAGTCCGATTTCTTCGCCGCCTGAGGCTGACTTGACCGAAAATTTCTCGCCAAACGGCGGTTTTTTTATTTTAATGACGACGAACGGGGCACCCATGTCTGAGATGCGGGCTCATCTTCCTCCTGAAGAAGCATTGATTCGAGGAATTTGAGCAGGCATCCTTTTTGCTTTTCGGAGAGCTTCGAGATGGCGTTGATGATCCTTCGGTCCGACTTGGGGATGGGGCGCAAGACGTCTTCCTCCGCGCCGAACAGCTCGTCGATGGTCACGTGGAAGATGTTGGAGATCATCACGATGGTGGCGCAGTCCGGCTCGCTGACCCCGTTCTCCCAATTGCTCACGTTTCTCTGGACGTTATTGAGACGGCTTGCAAGTGCTGCCTGCGTCATGCCGAACTCCTCGCGCAGTTCCCTGATCTTCAACTTCATATCCACTTCCTCGTGTGCCGCCGCGGCATATTTTTTATCCTATCATAGCCAAAAATTTGCTATAATGACTTGACACAGAAATTTTAATGCTGTATAATCATCGAGGATAGAAATTTTATTTCTATATTTGTGTCGCGCGGAAATGCAGAGGGAACAGGATCCCCCTCCGCGCGTCCGTCCAACTTCGGAATCCAAAAAAATAAAATAAAGGAGAAAGAAATGAAGAAGTCAACAAAAGTGATCGCAAGCTCCGTGCTCTCCATCGCGATGTGTGCGACGCTCATCACAGGCTCTACGTTTGCCCTCTTCACCGGTCATGACGAAGAAAACATCTCCGTCACGAGCGGTAATGTGGCAGTCGCGGCAAGCGTAACAAATCTCACCGGCTTTTCGGCTTTGTGGGATGAGAGCGCGGGAACGTACGAGGACAACTTCAACGGACCCGTCGTCACGAACACGAACGACGGCACCTTCACCAACAAGGGCACGTGGAAGTATGACACCGGCGACGGCGCAGGCAAACTCGAGCTCACCAACATCAGCCCCGGTGACGGCGTGAAGTTCAACCTTTCGATCACCAATACGTCCACCATCAAGATCCAGTATCGCGCCCAGCTCGTCGTCAACGCAGATGAAGAGACCGACCCCACCCGGAAGGATGCCAACAAAGCTCTTCTCAGCGCGATGAAGGTGACCTTCGGCGATGGCAGCGAAGCCGTCGGGCAAACGATCGGCTCGAGCTCCATGATCGCGACCAAGTGGACGATGGTAGAAACCATTCCCGGCAAGGACAGCCCGGCGACTTACACCGTTCCTGTCCGCATCGAGCTGCCCATCACCAACGCAGACCAAAATGCGTATCAGGGCGCATCGTGCAGCTTCTCGGTCGGCGTGTACGCCATCCAAGCCAACGCGAACGTCTCGGATCCGCCCGAAGCTGCGTTCATCATCTACACCCCGCAGGACTTCGTGAGCCTCTCGGAAGAAGTCAACGGCGGCATTACTTTTGAGAAGAAAACCGTCGCGCTCGCAAACGACATTTACCTCGACGGAAGCGCTTCCCGCACCGCGGCGCGTCTCTCCGCCTATGTCCTTGCGGATGCGCTCGCCGACACCACCGCGACCACGTTCGCGCCCATCGGCACGGCAGATCACCCCTTCAAGGGCACCTTCGACGGTCACGGACATACCATTTATAACTTTACCGCGCAGACGTCGACGGAAGGCTCCTCCAACGCGGGTCTCTTCGGCGTGACCGAGAATGCCGCAATCAAGGATGTCATCTTCGCCAACGCCACCGTCGAAGCGGAATCAGGTACGTCTGCGGCAGGCGTCCTTGTTGGGACGGCGAAGGGCTCGCTTTCCGTTTCGAACGTCACCGTGAAGGAGTCCACCGTTACGGCGGCAGAAGAAGGAGCCAACCTCGGCGCCTTGGTCGGCAAAACGGAAGGAGACGCGACCGTCACCGTTGAAAATGTCAATGTTCAGATGAACGAAAGCGACGCGGAATTCAACGGTAAAAACGAGCTCGTCGACGGCGCAAATCCCAGCGTGCAATTTACCGGAGGAGAGACAAACGAAGCCGTGTTCGAACTTTGTGATGGGTTCATCGAAAGGATCACGTACACAAATGACGGTACTCAAAAGCTGTACGAGGTCTCCTCTGCCGAGGGTCTCCGCTACTTTGCAAAGACCGTCAACGGCGAGTTGGATGGTATTGAGCCCAAAAATTACGCGGGCGAAACAGTTGTTCTCATGAATGACATTGACCTTAAAAATGAAGCGTGGTTGCCGATCGGCTGTTATAAACGTCAGTATCCCAATCAGCCAAACAAGGAACAACTTCCTTTTGAGGGCAATTTCGATGGCGATAATCACATTATTTCCAACCTCAGAATGTATGCTCTTGAAGATGGATGGGGTGGCGATAACTATTATGGTCTTTTCGGGCGTACACAAAAACCCGCAGAAGGTAGTCAAGAAATCAAAAATCTGACGATACAAAATGTCGAGATGCCCGCTCCGAAGAAATATGATCCTGCTAATTCCGACACTTGGCATGGCAACCATAATAATGTGCACTATATCGGTGCATTGGTCGGACTTGCAACCGGAACGTCGTTCAGCAACGTCCATCTTAAAGGAAATATTTACCTTCGAGCGAATAGTTATGTTGGCGGTCTCATCGGGGAGTTTGATCCCGATACGAACTCTGTTTTGAGCGATCTCTCGGTTGAGGGTGACGGTCTAATTTGGGCTGGAAATAGGGCGGGTGGTATTATCGGCTCGGTGAATTATTCCCTTTCGGGAGCGGCAACCTTACAGCTGAATACTATCAAAGTTTCTGGGGTCGTGACTCGCGCACAAACCCAGTTTAACGGTGGCGTTATCGGAGAACTTGTAACATCTCATTCGACCAAAACAATCGAGGTTACGATTGACGGCGTGCAACTTGATGCTGTGCATATTCAACCTTACAATATATCAAACGATAATGCCAAAAAGACGGTCGGTGCAGTTGTCGGCGGATATGGAAAGGAAGTCACTTCTATAGCGATTCGAAACGTGACAGGCACGGCGTTCGTGGAGAATGACCCTGATCATCCCACTTGGAATATCGCGACAATGCTCAATAGTGGCATTATCGGTAAAAACATTAACGATGAAGCCAACAGTCATGTCCATATCACCGATTGTGACGACCTCACCGTGTATTGGTATGGTCTCAAGGTAATCGACGGCGGCTATAAGGCTGAGACGAAAGAGGCGCTCCTCACGCTCGCAAACAACTGGTCGTCGTTTGCTTTCAACAACGAGACCAAACCTTTCGTCATTGAGCTTGCGGCAGGGGAAACTTACGATCTCTCCGATGTCGTTTGGCCCGGGCTGGGACAAGTCACCCATCTCACCTTCAAGGGCAACAATGCCGTTATCAAAAACATGAACACGGGCGACGCGCGCACGCAGGCAGGGTTCTTCAACAATGTTGGCGATGCGACGATCTCCGACCTCACCATTGAAAACGGCACGGTCACAGGCGACCAAGCCGGCATCCTTGCGGGTCACGGCGCACAACTCAGATTGTCGAATGTCACTTTGACGGGCAACTTTGATGTCGCATGGAAGGACGTAGATGGCGAAGAATATCCCGGCATCGGCGTGCTCGTCGGCGCGTGGGGCGATCAGGTTGACACATCCTCGTATAGCGATGTAACGATCGCGGCGGAAACCAAAGTTTTCCTTGGCGGTTCCCCCGAAATGGAAAAGGGTGTAACAGCCAAGAATGGAAAACTCTTTATGGATGATACGAACCGTCTCCTCGGCTACGATTATACCGGCACGCAGCATACGCTTCCCGCAGGGATCACGGTTACAGAGGGCGCAGAGATCACCTATGGCTACATCGTAACTTCCGGCGATGAACTCGTCAGTGCGATTGCAGGCGTAAATGCCGGCGGTGCCAACCTCATTAAACTTGGTGGGGATGTGACGTATGAGGGTTCAAATAGGAGTTCTTCTAAAAAGGTGTTGCGGTTCAACAATTCGGTTATTTTAGATCTGAATGGCAAGACGCTGTTGATTACCAGTACCAATGGATACGATTATCTCGAATTCTACGGTGAGAGTTCTAATACAACACTCGATGTTACAATTAAGAGTAGCGTGGAAGGCGGTAAAATTGAACAAGATAAAATTTACGCTGCATCGACATACGGCGTAATCAAAACCAATTATTCAGATCTCACCATGGATGGTGTTACGATCAATTATACAGGCGGAGAGGCTTGGCCGCAAGACCCGATGAGTGCTGCAAAAGTTTATGCCCTTTCCTTCGCTGAACGCTCAGAAATCACAATCAATAACTGTGAAATCAATGGGAATGTTTTTTTGGGAAGCGGTCCGAATTTGACTGCTACTAATTCTAAGTTTAATGGGTCCTGGGACTCAAAGCCTACCGGCACAGCCACTCTCAATAGATGTGAACTTTCGGGGGAGGATACAGATCGTTTTGAAACGAGTCGGGTAGTGACCATAACGGACTCTATCGTAAAGGTTGATATGTATGTTAGTACTAATGGGGCGATTAAAGTAACTGGAGGGACGGTAGAGAGTGATGTAACATTTTCTAATGGTACAAAACCAGATTTCTTCAACGCTACGGGAACGACTTTTAAGGGAGACCGTTTCATCGGTGCAGGAGAAGGAAATGTAAGAGAATGCGTGCTGACAGATTGCATATTCGAAGGCGGTCTTTCAATTGATGTTGTGTGCAACACTAGAAATAATATTACGTTGGATAATTGCACGATCAATGGAAAACTTACTGCAACTCAGCAGTCGCGCGTGAAACTGACCAATGGCACAACATACCAATCAAAAGAAGGCGAATTTACAGAAGTAAATTCGTAACCACTCGCCCAAGCCTCCCCCCTTATACTTGAGGGGGGAGGATGTCGCGGCTCCACCGCGACAGGTAGGGGGTGTCATGAATGGGGCACGCCCCTCGGCTCCACCCCTGGGGGAGCTGGCGAGCCTCAGCGAGACTGAGGGGTTGTTGTGTTCTCCTCCCGCATTCTGAATTACGTCGCCCTGCCCGACCGAGGCTTCTATTGTAGACCAAGGTCGACACG
>CANQNB010000041.1 GCA_947625065.1 uncultured Clostridia bacterium
AGAGCTCGACCCAGTAGGCATAGAGGGAACGGTTCTCGTCCGTCCACGGGCGGATCGCGTTGCCGTCTTTATCGGTATATTGCGTGCCTGCGCCGTTGGGCTGGGAATACCAGCCGGCGAATGCCATTTCTTCGGTCTTCGCCTCGGGCACAGGCAGGCTGTATTGTGAGTTGAACTCCACGTCTACGTCGTCGACGGGCTCGCCGTTGCTCCCCTCGTTGAGGTTCGCCTTGTACTTGTTCGCAAGCCAGTTCGCGTAGAGGGTGAGGTCGTTGTCGTCGGAGTAGAGGGCGTCTTCGAACTTGATGCCGCCCTTCGCCGCGCCTGCGGGATCGTCATACCACCCCGCGAAGGTGTAGCCGTAGCGCTCGGTGACAGCCGCGGGCACGGGATCGCCCTTGGCAAGGTACACGGTGCCCACCGGCTCGCCGTACTGCGCGTCGAATGCAAGCCTGTACACGCGCACAGTGATGAACTGGAGCGCCGACTCCGTTCCGTCGGCATATCTCGCCTTGAGGGTGATGGTAGTGTCGCCTGTCTCGGTGAATTCCGTCTTGAGGCTCTGCCCATTGGTGCGGTAGGTCTTCCCGCTGTATGTAACGACATACTCGGTCGCATCGAGCGCGCCTTCCCACGAGAGAACGCCTGCGGAGTAAGTCAACGTCTTGGGGAAGGCATCCGCCGCGACGTCGTGAATGGTGAGAGTTTCGCCGGGGAGGGACTCCGTCTTGTCGCTTTCGCCAAGCGCAGTCACGGACACGGTATACTCCGTTGTGCCCTCAACGCGGTAGGAGCTGAACCCGAAGGAGGTCTGATCGGTGTTGAACGTCTGACCGCCGACGGTGACATTGTAACTCTTGGCGCCTTCCACGGGCGTCCACGAAACGGTGCCGTTGTTGAGTTCGAGACCGGTGGGCGCGGAGAGACGGACCTTCTCGTAGTCGAGCTTGGTCTCAGAGGGAGAGGTCCAGCCGCGCGCGACAGGCACGACTTTGAGGGTATATTTGCCCGCGCCGTAGTTCGCAAGCGAGAGGCTCGCTTCATAGACGGAGCCGCTCCAGACCTCCTCGGTGCCGAGCGTGAGGGTGACACGGTAGGAGGTGGCGTTCTTGACGGGCGACCATGTCGCGACTTCTTTGTCACTGACGGCAAGGTCTTTCACCGCGTCGAGGCTGCGGTTGAAGGTGAGCGTCTCGGAGGTCGCGGAGAGCCAGCCCTCGGTGTTTGCGGTGACCGTGAATTTGAAGCCGCCGGCGGGCATTTCGCATGCGCTGAAATCATAGCTCGTCTTGTCGCCGAGCTCGATGGCGGTGTGGGAGTGACCGAGCGTCCCGCAGACCATGGAGAGGGTGTAGGACGCGGCATTTTCCACGGGGTTGAACAGAAGGGTGGATTCGGACACGCGCAGCGCCGTGGGCTTCGAGAGCGCCTTATTGAGGAAGTAGGCGTTCGTCGTGTTCGTGCCGAGGGAGACGGAGACGACGTAGTCCCCTGCCTCCTGCGCGGAGAAGTCGAAATCCGACTTGGTGAGCGACGTCTTGTCGGAGGTGAGGCGGAAGACCTCGCTCCCCGAGGGACCGGTGATCACGACGGTGTAGTTGTTCACCGCGCCGGATGCCGACCACGTGATGCTGCCTTGCTCGACGGAGACAACGGGCGCTTCGCTCTTCCACACCGCGTAGAAGGTGGTGTCGGCAGAGAGCTTTTGCTCATTGTATTGGTATGTAAGTTTAGAGGCTTCGCCATAGTGGCTGACCCACCAACCGACGAATTCCGAGCCCTCCTTCTCGGGCATGGGTGCCGCGTAAAGCACGCCGCCGATCGTCTGCCTTGCGGCGAACTCGGTCGCGCCGTCGCCCGAAACAAAGGTCACAGTGTACTCTTCGCCCTCCACCGCATCGACGAAACGCGCATAGAGCGTGAGGTCGGAAGTGACGGGACGGTTGAAGTTGTACAGGTTCTTGTGCGCGGTATCGGTGTACCAGCCGACGAAGACCTTGTCCGCCATGGTGGGCGCCTCGGGCTCCTCCGCCTTCTTGCCGTTGAGCACACTCAGCTCGGAGACCGTGCTTCCGCCCGCGGTATCGAAGGTGACCGTGTAATTCACCTTTCTGAGGAAACGGAGGGGAATTTCGTTGTACGTCATCGTAATGACGTCATCTGCGTAGGTGGCGCTGTACTCCTCCTTGTCTTTGCCCTTGCCGAAGGTAATGGTGAGGACTCCACCGTTCGGGACATAGCTTCCCGTGAGCGGCTCGCCGCTCATGGTGAGGGTGATCGAACAGTCCTCAGTGAGTGTGAGAGTGTACTCGGCGGTGCCGACTTCGCAGTAGTATTCGCCCGCTTCGTCGCCCGCTTCATACTTTTCCCCTCCGCCCTTGTTGCAGGCGGTCATGATCGCCAGACCTGTCACAAGTGTGAAAAGGAACGCCATGAAAACCAAAAGCTTCCGTTTCATAGTCTCTTTTCTCCTTTTTGGATTTTATTGTTTCATTATACTCAATGCCATTACCCCTGTCAAGTAAATTGGCTCGGCGGTTTGCATAATCAACGAATTCTTTAATATAAATATTTTTGATGTCAGCTATAAGCAGAACTTATAAATAGCGAAAATCCCGCATTTTTTGAGGTTTTTTGCCCGTTTGGAAGCGTTATTCGACGAAAAATGCAAAAATAACAAAACTCACAAAAAGTGTGTTTTATTCATAAAAAATACGTTCATATCCAACAAAACCGCTCGATCAGAGCCCTGCCCCTTGCTGTCCCCCATGGGGTAGAATTTTGCGCGCGAGACAGTGGCGCGTAGCGCCGAAAGGGGTTTTGAACCCCCTCACCGCCTGCGGCGGAGCTCCCCCGGAGGTGGAGCCAAGGGACGGATTTCGTACGGCAGCATCGTGACAGCTCCCCCGGGGGTGAAGCCGAGAGGACCCTCATTCCGAACGGAGCGAAAGCGGAATGAGTGAATCTTTAAGATACGCTCATTAAGATGCACTCGGCTTCGCCTCGGTATGAGGGGACCTCCTGCGCACCCCCAAAATGGAGCCAAGAAAAAAGCCTCCCCCCTTATCCTTGAGGGGGGAGGACGTCGCGGCACAGCCGCGACAGGTAGGGGGTGGCGAATTTCGCTGTCCCCTATGGAGCTGCTTTATTGATTTTATTTGCCCCACGGCGTCGGCTCGTCCGTCTCGGGGTCATAGTGCCACCAATGAGACGTCCGCGCCATGTCCTGCGTCGTCGGCGTGTTTTCGGAATAGTAATATCGGGTGGCAGATAGAAGGTCAGCATTGGATTTGCCGGTAAGCGCGTCCCCATCGTTTGCAATCGTAATATCCGTCCACTCATCGATAGTTCCTTTATAGTAAATTGTTTTCAATTCACTGCAATGATAAAACGCAAAATTTTCAATCGTGGTCACGCTGCTCGGGATCTCAATACTCTTCAGTTTGTTGCATGACCAAAATGTCTGCGCACGAATTGACGTTACGTTGCCGCGGATCGACACACTTTCAAGCCCGGTGCAGTTCGAGAATGCCTTCTCACCGATCGAAGTCACGCTTTCCGGGATCGTAATGCTCGTAAGCCCGCTGCAATTTTCGAATGCCTGCGAGCTGATAGATTCTCCGCTCGTTAACACGACTTCTTTCAACGAATTCTTAGGGATAAATGAGATTGCCAGCGTAGGCATGGTAGCAGACTGGATCTGATTGCTTCCATAGAACGCGTTTGATCCGATATACATCACGCTGTCCGGGATCGTGATACCCGTCAAACTTTTTCTGCTATTGAACGCTTGATCAGCGATCAATTTTGTATTCGCACGAATGGAATAACTTCCCGAAATCGTTTCTTTCGTTGCAAGCAAATATTCGCCGATATAGAGGACATTGCCCTCGTCCCAATTCGCGGGATCGTTGTAAAAACCCGTGCCAAAGAAAGCATCAATTTCGATCGCCGTCACACCGTTGGGGATCGTAATGCTCGTCAGCCCGCTGCATTCATAGAATGCATAACGCTTAATCGACGTCACACTGCCATCATCGGGAATCACACTATTTCGACAGCCCAAAACCAAACTCTTGGAAGCCGTTTGGATGATGCAATTGTTTTTGCTATGAAAGACAGGATTTGCCTCTGCTACGACGATACTTGCCAATCCATCGCAATGAGCGAACGCCTTTTGTTGGATCGAAGCTACCCCGCTCCCGATCGTAACACCCGTCAGCCCGCTGCATTGATAAAATGCATATTCTCCGATCGAAGTCACGCTGTCGGGGATCGTAAGTTCTCCCGTCAATCCACTGCATCGATAGAATGCAGACATTCCGATCGAGGTCACGCTGTCGGGAATTGTAATCTCCGTCAGCCCGCTGCAATCCTGAAATGCGCGCGCCTCTATTGAGGTTACGGGCTTGCCTTCGTACTCCGAGGGAATCACGAGTTTCCCTCCCGTGAATCCGCCCTTGGAGACCGAATAGGTTCCGCCGTTAAGGGTGAACTTCAGATCATACGGATTCGGATCTGCCGGTTCATCGGGTTCGATCGGGTCAACCTGTTCGTCGCCGGGAGTCTCAACTTCCGAGTGGGACGGGTTGCACGATGAAAGCCCGAATGCGGCGAGCGTCATCGCCAGTGCCAAAAGCAGCACGGTTAAAAGTTTCTTGTTCATAGATACCTCCTTTGATAGCAAATTGCTATTTACTCCCTTGTATTGTATAGCAAAAGGCTATAATTGTCAAGGAATTTATGAGGATTTTTCAGGAAAGATTGAAAGAATTGCGCAAACAGGCGGGATTGACGCAGCGGGAAATGGCAGAAAAATTATTCGTCACCCAGCCCTCCTATCTCCGCTATGAAAACGGGACATCGGAGCCGTCGCAAGAAAATCTTGTGCGGATCGCAAACATCTTCGATGTATCTGTCGATTACTTACTCGGCAGAGCAGAATTTTAATGAAAAAATGGGGCGGCGGGGTTGCTTTTCCGCCGCAATGGGTGTATACTATATCTATGAATCACTTTTTGAAAGACCTCCCCGTGGCGCACCGCGGGCTGCATGACGACACAAGACCCGAGAACTCGCTCTCCGCATACGAAGCCGCGGCGGCGGCAGGCTACGCCATCGAAACGGACATCTATATTGTCAAAGACGGGGAGATCGCCGTCTTCCACGACGAGACGCTCGAACGCATGACAGGAGACAAGCGGACCGTCGAGGAGTGTACCATGTCCGAGCTCAAGGCGTTGAAACTCAAAAAATCGAACGAGACGATCCCCTCGCTCAAGGAGCTTCTTGCCTGTGTGAACGGGCGAGTTCCCCTGCTCATCGAGATCAAAAACATGACGGAGAAAAAGCCGAAAGAAATCGTGCAGCGCATCGCGGAAGTCCTCGACGGCTACCGTGGAGAGTACGCCATCCAATCGTTCAACCCGTGGTATGTGCGCGCCTACAAGCGGCTGCGCCCCCAAGTGATGTGCGGGCTGCTCGCCTCTGCCTCGACGGGGAAGGACTTCGGCGGCGGGATCAAAGGCGCCGTCACCTCATGGTTTTTGCGCGACCTGCGCCTCAAATTCACCGTGAAGCCCGATTTTGTGAGCTACGGCTTGTGGGGGCTGCCCCGCCCGTCCGTCCAAAAGTTCAAGGGCATCAAGCTCGCGTGGACGGTCCGTTCCCCCGAGGAGGAGGCACAGACGCGTAAGTATGTCGACAACATCATCTTCGAAGGGTACCTCGCTAAGCTGTGAGAACTCTATAAGGCGAATAAAGAGAGACGCCCCGTTTCCGCAGTGCGGAAACGGGGCGTTTTGCAGCTTCTGTTATTTTGTCCAGCGCTTTTCGGGGTCGGACGGCACGCCGCGGTCGTCGCCGTGGGTCGTTCCGCCGATCCTGTTCTCCGGGGACTGGTTCTCGGCGTCTGCGCCGCTATCGGAATCCCCCTCCGCGGGAGCTTGTTCGTCGCCGCTGAGCACGGGCAGCTTTTCAGGGCGGGTGATCGTCGTCTTACCGTAGTCATAAAAGACCTGCGTGAGCGCGATCGAGCCCGTCGCGGGCGTCTCGGGAGTGTCCTGCCCGTCCCCGCTTCCCGTGTCGCCGGGCTGCTGGGGCTCCTGAGGCTGCGTGCCCTGTCCGTCCCCTTCGCCGTCGGGGGTAGGAGTGCCGTCATCGCGCGCCTCGGGCTGTGCCGAGACGGTGAGGTCGGCAAGGCAGGCACCCGGCTTTCCGCCGTTGAGTTTGAGCACGAATTTGCCGAGCGTGACGTCCCCGACTTCCTCCATCGTCATATCGAGGATGTTGGAGGCAAAATCGTCGAGGTCGGATTGCAGTGCGGTGAGTCCGCTCGCCGTCGCCTCGTAACCCTTCTCCTTTTCACTGTATGAGAAGTTGGCGTAGGCGTCCTTGAGGAAGGTGAGGTCGTTGGAAAGGCTGAACATCTCGAAGAACCCCTCCTTCGGGTAGAGCTCGCCGTCCCACTCCGTCCAGTTCGCGCCCTCCTTGGAGCGCTCCCACATCGAGACGCCGTCTTCGCCGATCTCGATATACGCCTCTGCGTCGAACGCCGATCCGCTCTCCCCCTTCGTATGGATGGTGAGCAGGCATTTGTCCGCCGTAATACGGTAAACGAGCGTCACATCCTCGGACATGGTATGCCCGTTTTTGGTGACATTGGAGGTGACGACCGACTTCACGGTGTAGTTCTGTTCGTCGGTGAAGGCGCTCTTCCATGCCGTGCGGTCGACCTGTTCGCCGACGAGAAGTTTGGGGTCGGTGCTCTCGGTGACCGTTGTGCCGTTCGTGTTGTTTTCGTTGGTTCCGTTGCCGCCGCAGCCCGCGATCCCGGCGCAGAGCGCAAGAACGAGCAGCACGGAAGTGATCATCTTTTTCATGCAAAATCTCCTTTACCCGCATTATGCGCAAAAGAGATGTTGCTATGCAAGCCGAGGGCTTATTTGATGTGCCAGATGAGCTTTGCGTATTCGGAGACGGCGCGGTCGGCGGAGAACTTGCCCGCGGCGCTCGTGTTGAGAAGACACTTCGTCCAGAACTCCTCGGTGCCGTAATCGCGCAGCAGCTCCTCCTTGACGCGCACATAGTCTGCGAAGTCGAGCAGGACGAGATAGCGGTCGGGCGTGTGCCCCGCAGTCAGGCTCTCATGCAGTTTTTTGAGGGAACCCGCCTCGTCGGAGAAGGTCCCGTCGATCATGGTATCGAGGGCGCGCTTTAAGGCGGGGTTCTGCCCGATGATCTCGAGGGGCCAATAGAAGCGCTTGATCGTGGCGACCTCGTCGACCGTCGCGCCGAAGATGTACTCGTTCTCCGCGCCCGCCTCCTCGCAGATCTCCACGTTGGCGCCGTCCATGGTACCGAGGGTGACCGTGCCGTTGAGCATGAACTTCATATTGCTCGTGCCCGAAGCCTCCATGCCCGCCATGCTGATCTGCTCGGACACGTCTGCCGCGCACACGATCTTCTCCGCATAGGAGACGTTGTAGTTCTGCACGAACACGACGCGCAGGTAGGGCGCGACTTCTTCGTCCGAATTGACGAGCTTTGCGATCTCGTTGATGAACTTGATGATCGCCTTTGCCATGTAGTAGCCGGGCGCCGCCTTCGCACCGAAGATGAACGCCGTGGGCGGGAAATCGGTGATCGAGCCGTCCTTGATCCCATAGTAAAAATAGAGGATAGAGAGGGCGTTGAGCATCTGCCGCTTGTATTCGTGAAGGCGCTTGACCTGCACGTCGAAGATGAAGTTTTCGGGGATCTCCACCCCCTCGTGCTCCTTGATGTACGCCGCGAGTTTGCGCTTGTTCTCCGCCTTGATGACCTGAAACGAGGGGAGCATGTCTGCGATGTGGGGCTTGATTTTGCGAATTTCCTTGAGATCGGTGTGCCACTTCGTCCCGATTTTTTCGTCGATCAGGCGGGCGAACCGAGGATTGTTGAGGAGGAGCCATCTGCGCGGGGTAATGCCGTTCGTGATGTTGACGAACTTCTCGGGATAGAGCTCATACCAATCGCGGAAGGTCTCCGTTTTGAGGATGTTGGTGTGGATCTCGGCGACGCCGTTCACCTTCGCGGCGACGTAGATGGCGAGGTTCGCCATGTGCACGGTGCCCTCGCGGATGATATAGAATTTGCTGCCGTCGAGCCCCTCGTTTTCCAGCCGTTTCTGGCAGCCGACGATCTGTTCATAGACGTCGGGAAGGAGGTCGGCGATGGCAAGGGAATCCCACTTCTCGAGCGCCTCCGCCATGATGGTGTGGTTGGTGAAGTTGAAGACGCGCGAGCAGACGCCGAACGCCTCCTCAAAGGTGCAGCCCTCCTGTTGGAGGATGCGCAGGAGCTCGGGGATGGCGATGACGGGGTGGGTGTCGTTGAGCTGGAAGCAATAATCGCTGTCGAGGGCGAGCAGATCCTTGCCCGCCGCCTTCTGCTTGCGCACGATGTCCTGCAATGAGGCGCTCACCATAAAATACTGCTGGCGGAGGCGGAGCATCTTGCCCACCATCGTGTTGTCGTTGGGGTATAAGACGTCGCAGATCTTGGTGGCTTCGAAGTTCTCCTTCGCCTTGCTGTCCCCCTTCATCTCGTTGAATGCACTGAAATCGAAGGGCTGCACGGGCTCGCTCGACCACAGGCGCAGCGTGTTGACGACGCCGTTGCGGTAGCCGAAGATGGGCGTGTCGTAGGGCACCGCCCGCACGCTGAGGTCGGCAAACCGGACGGTGACGGCATCGCGCTCGACGCGGACGCTCCACGGGTCCCCCCACCGGAGCCAGTCATCCCCCTCCTCGTGCTGGTAGCCGTCGACGAAGGTCTGGCGGAAGAGCCCGTAGCGGTAGCGGATGCCGTAGCCGTCGAGGGGGAGCCCCTTGCTCGCCGCGCTTTCAAGATAGCACGCCGCGAGCCTGCCGAGCCCGCCGTTGCCGAGGGCGGCGTCCTCCACCTCTTCGAAGGCGTTGAGGTCCTGCCCCACGGAGGCGAGCGCCCCCTCCACCTCCTCGAGGATGCCAAGGTTCATGAGGTTGTTGAAGATCGCCCTCCCCATGAGGAACTCAGCGGAGAAGTAGCCGCAGCGCTTTTTCCCGCCCGCAGAGGTCTTGCTCCAATCGGCGTAAGCTCCCTGCATGACCGCCTTGGAGACGGCGTTATACAGCTCCTTGCGGGTGGCGCGGGAGAGATCGGTGGCGTAGTCGGCGGCGAGGATGCGCCCGACGTCCGCCAAAAATTGTTTTCTTTCGAAGGTCATAGTTTCTCCTGTCTGCAAAGGATTCGGGTCTGGATTTGCGCCCTGCGCGTCATCCGAGGGGGGCATGACGCAAAGGAGGGGGCGCGGACGGGCGTTTTTTACACCGTTCAATCGTGTATTTTACCATATCCGTCCGCCTTTGTCAATTTCAGGCTATGCAATTTTTGCTGATTTTCCCTGAAATTTTTCTCGAATATTTCGGCGTATCTTCTTGATAATTGTTTCCCTTTATGATATAATAAGCCTCGGTAATATGGAATTCGGCGTTTATCGAAGATCGGACTGCCGGAACCGAACATAAGTCAAGGAGGTAACTATGAACAACGAAGCGAATTGCACGGCGTGCAACGGGCTCGGTACTCCCGAGCAAGAAGCACAGCTCAAAGCGCTTATCGAGGAGTCGAAATCGACGCCCGGCTGTCTCATGCATGTCTTGCAGGAGGCGCAGGCGATCTACGGTTTCCTTCCTCTGCCCGTCCAGAAGACGATCGCCGAGGGGCTCGGTAAATCCCTCTCCGACGTCTATGGCGTTGCGACCTTCTACTCGCAGTTCTCCCTCACACCCAAGGGGAAGCACCGCATCAGCGTCTGCCTCGGCACGGCTTGCTACGTCAAGGGGTCGGATAAGATCCTCGAGGAAGTCGAAAAACAGCTCGGCATCAAGTGCGGCGAATGCACCGAGGACGGGCTCTTCTCCATCGACAGCTGCCGCTGCGTCGGCGCGTGCGGGCTCGCCCCCGTCATGATGATCGGTGAGGAAGTGTACGGCAGGCTCAAACCCGACATGGTCAAGGGCATTCTCGACTCTTACAGAGCGGAGGAGGAAAACAAATGACGATCCAGGAATTAGACGCGATCCGCGCAAGTAAAAAGGAACTCATCGAAGTCCGCCGCGCCATCAAAGAGCAGGCGGAAAAGCTCGCCGCAAACACGGGGTACCGCAAACAGGTGCTCGTCTGCGGCGGCACGGGCTGCACTTCCTCCAAATCCATGCTCGTCATCGAGCACCTCGAGAAGACCCTCAAGGAAGAGGGCATCGAGGACGTGCTCGTCGTCAAGACGGGCTGCTTCGGTCTGTGTGCGCTCGGTCCCATCATGATCGTCTACCCCGAGGGTGCGTTCTATGCGCAGATGACCCCCGAGCATGCCGAGACGGTGGTAAGGCAGCACCTCATCCCCGGCGGCGAGATCGTGAAGGAGCTCCTCTATCAGGGCACCGTCATGGAAGACGGCTCCATCATTCCCTTCGCGGAAACTCCCTTCTATAAAAAACAAATGCGTATCGCGCTGCGCAACTGCGGCGTGATCGCGGCGGAAGACATCCGCGAGGCGATCGCGGCGGGCGACTATCAGGCGCTCGAAAAGGTGCTCACCTCCATGACGCCCGACGACGTCATCAAGGAAGTGCTCGACTCCGGTCTCCGCGGCAGGGGCGGCGCAGGCTTCCCCACCGGCAGAAAGTGGATGTTCGCAAAGGCTTCGCAGGGGGACATCAAGTATGTCTGCTGCAACGCCGACGAGGGCGACCCCGGCGCGTTCATGGACCGCTCCGTGCTCGAAGGGGATCCCCACTGCGTGCTCGAGGCGATGACCATTGCAGGATATGCGATCGGCGCACACCAGGGTTACATCTATGTGCGTGCGGAATATCCCGTCGCCGTCGAACGTCTCAAGATCGCCATCGGGCAGGCGCGTGAACTCGGGCTGCTCGGCAAGAACATCTTGGGGCTCGGATTCGACTTCGACATCGACATCCGTCTCGGCGCGGGCGCATTCGTCTGCGGCGAGGAGACCGCGCTCATGACCTCCATCGAGGGCAACCGCGGCGAACCCCGTCCCCGTCCCCCCTTCCCTGCGGTCAAGGGGCTCTTCGAGAAGCCGACCATCCTCAACAACGTTGAGACGTGGGCGAACATCAACCCCATCATCGTGAAGGGCGCAAAGTGGTACTCCTCCATCGGCACCGAGAAGTCCAAGGGCACCAAGG
>CANQNB010000042.1 GCA_947625065.1 uncultured Clostridia bacterium
CCGCACCGACGGAGAGGGCGAAGTGCGCGTGATGTTCTATGACGGCGACACGGTGCTCAGCTGTTACTCCGTGGGGGAGAGCGGCATCGCCTGGAGCTGATGACCTTCGGAAAGCTGCGCGTTCACCCGCTCTTTCTCGCAGTGGGTGTGCTGTCCGCCTTTACGGGCGGACTTCTTTCCTTTCTCGCCGCCGTGCTCGCCGCTCTCGAACATGAGTGCGCCCACGCCTTCGTTGCGCGCAGATACGGCTACACCCTCGACAGGATCGTGCTCATGCCCTACGGCGCGGTCATCTCGGGGGATGTCACGGGCATCGGGAGGAAGGCGGAACTCGCCGTGCTCGCCGCGGGACCGCTGTGCAATCTCGCGACGGGGTTCGTCTTCGTCGCGCTCTGGTGGCTGTACCCCGAGACCTACCCCTACACCGAGCTCGCCGCGACCGTCTCCTTCTCCCTCTTCTTCGTCAATCTCCTGCCCGCCTACCCCCTCGACGGCGGGCGGATGCTCATGGTCCTCTTGGCGCCCATCGGCAAAAAGAGAGCACGCATCGCGGGCATGGTACTCACCTTTTTGGTCTCGGCGGCGATCTTGGGATACTTCGTATGGAGTTGCTTTTCCTCCCCCGCGTGGACGGCGCTCGCCTTTTCGGCACTGCTCGCGGTGGGTGCGTTCGGCGGCGGGAGCTATGGGAGGATCGCCTTTTCACGCAAGAAATTCGACCACGGAGTATTGGAGCGGCGGATCGCGCTCACCGCGGATGCCCCCGTGCGCGAGGCGATCAGGTTTCTGCGGGAGGACGCCTACCTCACCCTCCTGCTCATCGGCGGGGAGGGATTCGTCGGCGAACTCAACGAGGAGGAGCTGCTCACCGCCCTCGCGGACGGCAACTATGACCTTCCCCTGCGCGAACTCATCCCCGCCCCGTAGGAAAACGCTTGCATAAATGCGCCGTCTGTGGTAGAATGGATAAAAAGCATTTTACGGGTCATTCATGAAGAAGGAATGGTTTTTTGACCGCTTCTGCGGCACGCAGATCGTCGTGTACGCGGAGGACGGCAGGGCGGTCGAGGTCGGAACGGAAAAGGAGTCGACGGCGCACGCGATCGGCAACATCTATAAGGGCAGGGTGATGAACGTCGTGACGGGCATGCAGGCGGCGTTCGTCAACTGCGGCATGGAGAAGAACTGCTATCTTCCCCTCGACGAGACTGCCGCGGCGTTCTCCACCTACGACGGGAGCGGCAGCGGGGGAAATTTCTCCCTCAAGGAGGGGGACGAGATCCTCGTCCAGCTCGTCAAGACGCCCCGCGGCACCAAGGGCGCCAAGGTCACCTGCGATCTGTCCTTCGTCGGAAAGAACCTCATCTACCTTCCCCGCACCGATTTCCTCGGGATCTCCCGCAAGATCGTCGATGAGACCGCCCGCACCTCCCTCCTCCGCGAGACGGAGAAGCTGCGCGAAAAGGGGGAGGGATTCATCGTCCGCACGGCGGCGGAGACCGCCACCAAGCGCCACCTTAAGACCGAGGCGGAGTATCTCAAACGCATGTACCGTTCGGTGCTTGAGCACGCCAAAAGGGCGCCCGTCGGCACCGCAGTTTACAGGGAATATGAGCTCCCCGTCAAGGTCATGCGCGATTCCCTCGGCGGGGTCGGCAAGATCTATGTGGGGGACAGGGAACTGTACGAAAAGGTGCTCTCGCTCGTGCGCATGCGCAGCGATTTCTCGGAGAAGAACGTCGTGCTGCACAGCGGCAAGCGCACCATGATGACCGAGCACGGGCTCGCCGAGCAGATCTATGCCCTTGCGAGCCGCCACGTCGAGCTCGAGAGCGGCGGCGACCTCGTCATCGACCGCACCGAAGCCATGACGGTCATCGACGTCAACACGGGGAAATTCACGGGCGAGAGCGATTTGGAGAGTACCGTGTACGAGACCAACCTTCTCGCAGCGCGTGAGATCGCACGGCAGGTGCGGCTGAGGAACATCGGCGGGATCATCGCGGTCGACTTCATCGACATGGCAGAAGAGGAGCATCGGAAAAAGGTGGAAGAGGAGCTCACGCGGGCGCTCTCCCTCGACCGCGCCAAGTGCAGGGTGCTCCCGATGAGCGAGCTGTGCGTCTCCCTCTTCACCCGCAAGCGCACGTCGGACGACATCACCTCCCTCATGTTCAAGCCGTGCCCGCACTGCACGCGGGAGGGGTTTGTCCTGTCGGACAAGTTCATGGCGATGAAACTGCGCTCCTCCATCACCGATTGCTTTTCGGAGGGGTACGGCGCGGCGATCGTCGAGCTCAACAGCGGGCTCATGCAGGAGATCCTGCGCAACCGCTTCCTCACCGCCGACGTGAACGGGGCGTGGAAGGGGAAGCGTGTGTACATGATCCCGCACCGCACCTACCACGAGGAGCAGTACACCGTCCGCGGCGAACACGGGCGTGTCTTGACGTTGCCCGACAACGCGCAGATCCTCTATTGATTTTTTGCTGTTTTGTCGCTCCACCCCCTTAGTCTCGCTGAGGCTCGACAGCTCCCCCAAGGGTGGAACCAAGTGAGCCTCCTTGCTGTCCCCTTTGGGTAGAATTTCGCATTCTGCCGACCAGCCCAGTGGGCTGTCGGCGCGAAATTCGATGGCAATTGCCCATATGCACGGGCAATTGCTGACCGAGCGCGGGACTCTACCCGCGCGAGAAAGTGGCGCATAGCGCCGAAAGGGGTTCGGAACCCGCACTCCCTTGTCCACGCTTCTAAAATACGTCACCCTGAGCCTGTCGAAGGGCCACCGCAGTCTTATAATAAGGTGATGTTTCGACAAGCTCAACATGACGCCATTTAGAATACACCCCCGCCCTGCCTTACGGCATCCCTCCCCCTCAAGTATAAGGGGGAGGGCAGAGGTCGGACTTCGTACTTCGGGATCCTTCGCTACGCTCAGAATGACGCGATGGGACAGTGGAGCCGAGGGGGCTAAAAATAATTTTAACGGGCATACCGCAGACATGGTATGCCCGTTTTACGTCTCTCTTCGTCAGGCGATGATCTTCTTCCAGACCCGCTCGAAGTCCTCTTCGGTGTGCAAGAGATCCTCCGCGAGGTCCTTGACGTCCGCGTCGGCGTACTCGTCGCTCATCTCGCCGAGGGTGGAGCGGAGGGCGGTGATGCCCATCACCGTGCCCTGTACCATCATCTCCGCGATGTGCGCGCGGGAGTCGTCCTTCATCGCGTTCATCTTGATGCCCGTCCACATCATCGCCTTCTTGATGGGACCGGGGTTTTTGAGTTCGATCGCTCTCTCGCGTGCGAGAAGGGCGGCTTTTCCGCCGATGCGTTCATATTCCTCGTGCTGGCGGAGAAGTTCCGCCTTGATCTCCTCGTCGTCCGTCTCGGGCAAGATGTCCGAGATGGACTGGAGCGCATACGCGCAGTTGCGGTGCACTTCCGCCAAAACTTCTTCGCTCTTTTTGATGTCCATACTGTTCTCCTTTCTGCAAACAGTTTGAGAAAAAATTCTGCGTTTATACAAAAGAGAGCGAAAACCGCTTGACTTTTCTTCTTCGATATGATAAATTGGAACCTGAGCCGCTAAGAACGGGCGCAAAGCATCCTGCAACAGTGGGTCGCCTAAGACATCTTGCGAGACCGGGAAGAGGAGGTAAAAAAGCGTGTACGCAATCATCGAGAACGGCGGAAAGCAGTATAAGGTTTCCGAAGGTGACGTTCTGAAGGTGGAGAAACTCAACGCCGCAGTCGGCGACGAAGTTTCCTTCAGAGCCGTCATGGTCGCGGACGGCGGCAATGTGACCGTCGGCGAAGCTGCAAGTTCCGCAAAGGTGACGGCGACCGTGCAGGCGCAGGACAAGTACAGAAAGATCATCGTCTACAAGTACAAGTCCAAGAAGAACGAGCGCAAGAAGCAAGGTCATCGCCAGCCTTTCACCGCGGTGAAGATCGAGAGCATTTCTCTCTGACCGCAGGGCAGCCGGACGCGCGCAGACGGGCGCACAGCCCCGTCTCGGGAGGTCCCCGCGGGGATCTCGTGAATCTATTATCAAGGAGATGCAATCATGTTTTTCTTGGCATTATTCGCTCATAAGAAAGGTACCGGTTCCTCCCACAACGGACGCGACTCCAACGCGAAGCGTCTCGGCGTGAAGAGGCAAGACGGACAGACGGTCCTTGCGGGCAGCATCATCGTGCGCCAGCGCGGAACGAAGATCCATCCGGGCAACAACGTCGGCATCGGCGGGGACGATACGCTCTTCGCCCTGAAGGACGGCGTCGTCAAATTCGAGCGCAAGGGCAGAGATAAGAAACAGGTCAGCGTGTACTGAGTGAGACGAAAGGGCTGCATCCGGGAAGAGGAGGCAGCCCTTATTATTTTTTTCCGCGCCTTACGAAAGGGCGCCGGAGAGGGGAGACCGCATGCGGCGGAAAACGTCTCCCCATGAGGAGGAAACCATGGGAATGGAGTATGATGTGATCATCATCGGGGCAGGTCCCGGAGGGATCTTCTCCGCATATGAACTCGCGCACAAGCGGAGCGACCTCAAAGTCGCCGTGATCGAGGCAGGGCACGCGCTCGAAAAGCGCAAATGCCCCATCGACGGCGAAAAGATCAAGACGTGCATCAACTGCCCGACCTGCTCGATCATGAGCGGATTCGGCGGTGCGGGCGCATTTTCGGACGGAAAATACAACATCACGAACGATTTCGGCGGAACTCTCTATGAGTACATCGGCAAAAAGCGCGCCCTCGAACTCATGCACTATGTCGACGAGATCAACCTGCGCTACGGCGCCGCGGGGACCAAACTGTATTCGACGGCAGGCACGGCGCTCAAAAAGGAGTGCATCCGCCACGATCTGCACCTGCTCGACGCCTCCGTCCGCCATCTGGGCACCGACATCAACTACGTCGTCCTGCAAAATCTCTACCTCGACCTCAAAGACCGCGTCGAGTTTCTGTTCGATACGCCCGTGGAGACGGTGTGCGTCATCGACGGTGGGTTCGAAGTCAAATGCAAACAGCGCAGCTACACCTGCCGCAGCTGCATCGTCTCGGTGGGGCGGAGCGGCAGCAAGTGGCAGGAGCGCATCTGCAGGGAACTTTCCATCCCCACCCGCTCCAACCGCGTGGACATCGGCGTGCGCGTCGAACTCCCCGCGGAAGTCTTCTCCAACCTCACCGACGAACTGTATGAGAGCAAGATCGTCTACTGCACCCAAAAATACGGCGATAAGGTGCGCACCTTCTGCATGAACCCGCGCGGCGTCGTCGTCAACGAGAATACCAACGGCATCATCACCGTGAACGGGCACAGCTATGAGGACCCTGCCCGCCATACGATGAACACCAACTTCGCCCTCCTCGTCGCGAAGCACTTCTCCGAGCCTTTCAAGGATTCCAACGGCTACGGCGAATCCATCGCACGGCTGAGCAACATGTTGGGCGGCGGCGTCATCGTGCAGCGCTTCGGCGACCTCATCCGCGGCAGACGCTCCACGCCCAGCCGCATCGAAGGCGCGTTCATCACGCCTACCCTCAAAGCCACACCGGGCGATCTGAGCCTCGTGCTCCCCAAGCGCATCCTCGACGGCATCATTGAGATGATCTACGCGCTCGACAAGGTCGCGCCCGGCACCGCGAACGACGATACCCTGCTCTACGGGGTGGAGGTCAAGTTCTACAACATGGAGGTGGAGGTCGACGAGAAGCTGCAGACCCGCTACGAAGGGCTGTACATCATCGGCGACGGCAGCGGGATCACCCACTCTCTCTCGCACGCCTCGGCGAGCGGCGTCCACGTTGCAAGCAACATCATCGCGACGCTCTGACGGCAAACCGAAGGAGTGTGGAGCGTAGCGCCGAAAGGGGTTCGATGAACGACAGAACCCCCTCACCGCCTGCGGCGGAGCTCCCCCGGAGGTGGAGCCAAGAAGTCATCCCACAGCACAAAAAAAGCCGCCCGATCGGGCGGCTTTTTCATACAGTTCATACGGTTAAGGCGAGGTCATTCGATCTCGATGAAGCTCTCGGCGGTCTCCTTGGGCTGTGCCTTGGGGACGGTGAGCGAGAGGATGCCGTTGCCGTACTTCGCCTTCACATCGCTGCGCTTCACTTCGCTGCCGACGTAGTAGCTCCTCGTCGTGCGCTCGCGGATCTCCCTTCTCAGATACTTTTTGCCGTCCTCCGTCCTCTCATGCTTGGCGGCGGTGACGGTGAGGTACCCCTTCTCGAGGGTGATCTTGATCTCGTCCTTGGCATAGCCGGGCAGTTCGAGGTCGAGCTCATAGGCGTGGTCGGTCTCCTTGATGTCCGTTCTGAGCTCCTTGCTCTCTTCAAAGAACATGGGCTTGAAGAAGTCGTCGAAGACGTCGAAAAGGTCGTAGTTGTTGTTTCTTGTCTGAAGTTCGTGTTTCATGATCTGATCCTCCTGATACTTTTCGGGAAGCGTTGGGATCGGGGTTGGGCGCGGGGAGTTGCCCCGCAGTCCGATCGCGTTGCCTGCCCCTTCCTTTGTTCGCTTATAGTATACCGCGGTGAAAAAAATTTCAAACAAGTTTTCGGAAAAAATCGGAAAAATTTTCTTTGGAACAGACCTTCCGAAGCGCCATACCTCGGACATGGTACCCTCATTTTTCTTCCTTCTCAAATTTTGCGGCGGATGAAGAAGAGGGGACTTTTCTCAATCTGACCGCCTCGATGAGGGTGAAGACGGAGAGGACGATGAGCCCTCCCCAGATCGCAAAGGAGGATGCGGCGCACACGGTCAGCATGATCCCCCCGATCGAGCCGCCGAACGTCATGACGAGGGTATATTGGAGGGTGAGGACGGAGACGAGCGCGTCGACGAGGTTGACGGTGCGCAGGATGCGGAGGCTCAGATGGGAGCTCTTTTTCCGCTTGGCGTAGCTCGCCGTCGCCGCCGCGACCTTATAGGTCGTGTAAGCCGCCATCGAGATCGCGGGGATCTCGGTGTAGCCGATCTCCCTCTGCTGCATCACCATGAGGGAGATGGGGGCGACGAGGGCGAGGTCGATGACGAAGAGTAGCACGCTCTGCACGGTGAACAGCTTCCGCCGCGCCCGTTCGATCTCTTCCTCGTCCGCGCCGCGACGATAGAGGTTCCATTCGGAGAGAAGGACATAGAGACGGATCCCGCCGAGCAGGGCATAGTAGACGGCGATGCCGGCATTCCATGCCGCCCCGTAGGCGATCCACAGAAAGAGGTTGTAGCCCGCGAAAACGAGGGTGGTCAGGCAGGAAAAGGAGGACGCGAGGAAACTTCTTGCAACGCGGTCACGCACGAGACCGCGGACATGCCCCCCACGGCGGCCGTCTTGTTCGTTCTCTCCCATGGCATTCCCTCGGTCAGATGACGTCTGCACGCAGCAGGGCGTTCCCCTGCTCGAGCAGGTTCGCGAGCCGTTCCTCGTTCTCATCGATGGAGGGCAGCAGCTGCTTGGTCTTTCTTGCCGCGATCTTCTGATAGATGGGATAGGTGACCGCGCACATGGCGATGCCCGCAACGCCGAGCACGATCCCCCCGATCATGGCGGGAATGTTCCCCGTGAGCAGCATGCAAAGGCTCATGCCGCCGCCGAGGACGAGCGCGCCGCCGCAGCCGAAGAGATACCCGAACACGGACGCGCCCAACGTCTTCGCGCGGTCCTGCTTTTCGATCGCGGCGAACAGTTCCTCCGCCTGCCGTTCGAGCCGGAGGAGCTCCTGCCGGTGGGGGAGTTTTCTGTCGCGGCGGAGGGAGAGGGTCAGCCCGCCGGCGGGGGTGGAGGCCACGGAAGTCACCTCCCAGCCGAAGGATTCATACAGATCGATCGCCTTGGTGCGATCTTGCGGTTTGGCTGTCTTCGTCACGTATTCATAGGTCACAAAATCTTTTTCTTGCATTGTTTTCACCTCTGAGAGAATTTTCCGCGGCAAGAAAGGCCGTGCGCATCGGTTGACTTTTCCGTGGAATGAGTGTATCATAAAACAAAACACCGCGAAAATCAAGCGCAAAAAAGCCGTCCGAAACACTTCGGCGGCGGGTGTCCGCCCGGATGAGACGGAAAGGAGAAATTTGTATCATGGATTACTCCCCCGAGGAATACAGCCGCTATTACATCGTCGAAGCCCTCTTTATGCTCATGAAGGAGTACGCGTACGAGAAGATCAGCGTGACGGACATTACCGCAAAGGCGGGCGTCGGGCGCGCGACCTTTTACCGCTATTTCAAGCGCAAAGAGGACGTGATCCGCTACTATCTCGAGCACTATACCAAGCTCTTCGTCTTCGGGCAGCGGTTCTATCCGCGCTGCAGAGAGGACTACCTCAGGATCGCCGAAGACGCGTTCTCCCTCTTCAAGGAGCAGAAGGAGCGGTTCAAGCTCCTCCGCGCGGCGCGGCTCGAATACATCTACCTCGACTATCTCAACCATTGTTTTTCGGAGATGTTCGCGAGGGAACACCCCGAGCTCAACCGTTACACGCCCTACCTCTTCGCGGGGATGCTGTTCAACGTCTCGATGGCTTGGCTCGATGGCGACTGCGCCGAATCGGTCTCCTCGCTTGCCGGGGCGGTCATCGAACAGCTCTCTGTGCAGTAGGGCACGCCTGCGCTTTTTTCCTCCGCAAATCGGCGGACAAAAAATGACAAAAAGGCATTGACACCGCCCGCGAAAGGTGGTATGATGTTAGCTGATTTTGTATCATATGTGACTTAATTTTGTGCAGCGGGCAGGGGCAGAATTTTTGCCGAAGAAAAGGGGTCAGACGTAAAACGTGGGACCCATGTCCGAGGACGGCGCGCGAAAAATACCAAGGGGGAAGGGCGATGGAACAAGACCATGGCGCAAAGAGAGCATCTGTGAAGAAGTCCGTCTTCGGCGCGCTCACCCTCTTTTTCTCCTTTGCGTTCATCGTGACGGGCGCGGCGGTCGGCATCCTCATCGTCTCCCGTCCCCACGAGCGGGCGGGGGTGAAGGTCGTGCAGGTCGCGGCGGCGCCCCTCGCATTCGGCGAATTTTTTGTCGACGGGGAGGCGGCAAAGAGCGGCGAGACTGTCCCCGGGTTTGTCTTCGCGAGCCCGCAGAGCGACCGTGAGGGGCGCGTCATCTGGGACGGCGAGACCTCCGAGAAGCTGTCGCTCACCCTCTCGGGCGTCATCGGCAATGCCGACCGCCTCGGCGCGGTCTCCTACACGCTCGCTCTCCCCGATGGGGTGATCGCCGCCGCAAAGAAGGGGTACCTCGACCTCTCCCGCCTCTACGACGGGGAGACGGAGAGCCCGCGTTCGGTCGCGCTCAGCCTCACCGACGACGGCGAACTGCTCCCGGACGGAAGCTGGAAGTTCGCCTTCGAGGTGTCCATTTTGTGGGGAGAGGCGTTCGCGGGGGTCAACCCGAGTATCTTTTATGACACCGCGGGCGCGCACATTCCCTTAGAAGAAGTCACTGCGACGCTCGACGATTTCCGTGCAACAGTCAACCGCGGCGGGGCGCGCTACACGCTGACCGTGCGGGCGGAAACCGCCTGAACGACGCAAAAGGAGGGTACCATGCCTGCGATCAAGGTCATCTCGATTCTTCTGACCGTGCTCGGCGTCCTGCTGCTTTTGGGCGGGTTCACCGCGGCTTGCATCGTCATCGCAAAGAAGACGGCGAAAAGGATCGCTGCGGGCGAGCGGGACGAGCGTCTCCTCGAAAAGGCGCGTCGCGCAAACGGGCGCCTTCACCGGGCGGGGAAGGTGCTCACCTCTGTCATCGGCACGGTCGCCTTTCTCGCGCTCGCGCTTTCCGCCTGCCTGCTCTTTGTGAACAGCATCTCGGGCTCCGTCTTCGGAAGGACCTTCCTCGCGGTGGCGTCGGGCTCGATGAGTTACGCCAACGAGGAGAACGGCTACCTCGAAGAACACCATCTGACCGACCGGTTCGCCTGCTACGACCTGATCGTGCTCGAAAAGGTGAGCTCCGCCGACGAGCTCGGGCAGTATGACGTCATCGCCTACCGCAACGGCGGCGTCAACGTGATCCACCGCATCGTTGCGGTCATGGGTACGGGCGACGAGGTCCGCTATCGGACGCGCGGCGACGCGAACAACGCCGACGACACCTTCCGGCCGGCGCTGCGTGACGTGATCGGCGTCTACCGCGGCGTGCATATTCCCTATGCCGGTGCCGTCGTGCTGTTTTTGCACTCGTGGCAGGGCGTGCTCACCGTCGCCGCAATTTTCTATTGTCTGCTCATGATGGAATACGCCTCCCGCATGGTGGAGAAGGCGGAGAAGCGCCGCCTCGAACAGCTTACCCGCCCTGCGGAGCGTGGACGGAAGGGGGAGAAAGGATGAAAAAGCAACTCACACGGCAGGAGGACGGGCGATTTTTCACGCGGAAAAACTTGCTCGCGTTCTCCCTCACGGCGTTTTATTCCGCTCTTCTGATCGCCGTCGCGGTCTGCCTCGACCGCAGCGAAGTGGCAATCGCGGACGAAGGCAACTTTTTTGCGCGGCTCGCGGGGCTCCTCTTCGGTGGGGCGCAGATTCGGGCGGGAGCAGCGGGGCTCGTGTACGTCGTCCTCGTCGCCCTCTATCTGCTCCTCTTTGCCGTGGCGCTTGCGTTCGAAATGCGGCTCGCGCACCTGAAAGGGAGATCGCGGCGGTCGCCCGCCATGATCGCCCTCTATATCGGAACGTTCGCCCTCTGCATCCTCCTCTCCGCGGGGCTCGGCTTGATCGTCCAGCCCGACCTCACGTGGGAGCGCGTTGCGAGCCTCCTCTTCTTCCTCGGGCAGTGCCTCGCGGTCTCCGCCCTCACCTATCTCGGGGTCGGAGGGGTCGTCCTCGCGCTCGTCTCCTTTATCGTCAACCTCTTAAAAATCGAAAAATCAGCCAAGCCGCTTGGCGGAAAAATTTCGAACGCCACACAAAACGAGGGTACCATGTCCGAGGTCCAGCCTTCGGAAAGCGCCCTCTCCCCCAAGGAAGAGGCGCCCTTGACGCGCGAGAAGGTCTTC
>CANQNB010000043.1 GCA_947625065.1 uncultured Clostridia bacterium
AAACAGACCTACGACTTCGACAAGTGCCTCTACGTCGTTGCCTACCAGCAGAACCTGCACTTCCGCCAGCTCTTCAAGGTCATCGAGCTCATGGGCAAGGACTGGGCGAAGGACATGGTCCACGTCGCCTACGGCATGGTGAGCCTCGAGGACGGTGCCATGTCCACGAGGAAGGGCAAGGTCGTGTGGCTCGAAGACGTCATCTCCCGCTGTGTGGAGAAGGCGCTCGCCATCATCACCGAGAAGAATCCCGACCTCGAGAACAAGGAGGAAGTCGCGGAGAAGGTCGGCATCGGCGCGGTCATGTTCGGCGCCCTCTACAACAATAAGATCAAGGACATCGTCTTTTCGTACGACAAGGCGCTCAACTTCGACGGCGAAACGAGCGTGTATGTCCAGTATACCTGCGCCCGTGCGAATTCCGTCCTCGCCAAGGCGAAGGAGGCGGGCATCGCGTATGCGGATGCGGAGGTCCTCCCTCCCAACGGGGCGGAGTTCGAACTCATCAAGGCGCTCGCCGACCTGCCCGAGACGATCGTCCTCGCGGCGAAGAACTACGAGCCGAGCTACGTCGCCCGCTTTGCGGTGGATACCGCGCAGAAGTTCAATAAATTCTACATCGAGAGCAAGATCATGGGGGCAGAGACGGCGGAGCTGCGCGCCTACCGCCTCCGTCTCACCGAAGCAGCGAAGACGGCGCTCACCGTCGCCCTGGGGCTGCTCGGCATCGGTGTCCCGGAGAAGATGTGATGCTCGCGGGCGTCTGTTTCGATCTTGACGGCACGCTTCTCGACACCGTGCCCGACATCCGCGTCTCCCTCAACCGCGCCCTCTCCGACTGCGGCTTCCCCGAGGTGAGTTACGCCCAGACGATCGCCTATGTGGGGAACGGGGCGCGCAAGCTCGTCGAACGCGCCGCACCCCAGGGCGATCACGACAGGCTTCTCTCCCTGTTCGCGGAGTACTACAACGGGTGCGACAATGCGCTCACCCGCCCCTATCCGGGGATGGCAGAGCTCCTTCTTGCCCTGAAGGCGCGCGGGGTGAAGCTCGCCGTCGTCACCAACAAATTGCAGCGTTCGACCGAGCGGCTCATGGAGAAGTTTTTCCCGGGCGTCTTCGACTTTGTCGGCGGCGACAGCGGGATGTTCCCCGTCAAGCCCGACCCGACCCTCGCGCGCTACGCGGCGCTTTCCCTCCGCATCCCCATGAACCGCTGTGCCTTCGTCGGAGACGGCGAAACGGACGTTTCCACAGCCCGTAACGCGGGCATGGTACCCGTCTCGGTGCTCTGGGGGTATCGCACGCGGGCGGAACTCGAGGCGGCGGGGGCGCCCCTCTTTGCGGAGGATCCCACGTCCTTACAAAAAATCTTATGGGAAATGTGATAAAATTTTGTTGTATTTGCACCCCGAGTGTGGTATAATACGGCTAAGAATTCTATAAGGAGAAAAGATCATGAAAAGATGTGCTGTTTGCGGCGAGATCGTCGAGGATGACGTCGAGGTCTGCCCTGTCTGCAAAGCGAAAAAGTTCGAACCCATCGAAGAGAAGGCGTTTGCCTGCGAGCACCATGTCGGCGACGGCGTCGTCGAGGACAAAGAGGTGATGGACGGGCTCCGCGCCAACTTCAACGGCGAGTGCTGCGAAGTGGGCATGTACCTCGCAATGGCGCGCGTCGCCGAGCGGGAGGGCTATCCCGAGATCGCCGAGGCATACAAGCGCTATGCGTATGAGGAAGCCGACCACGCGAGCAAGTTCGCAGAGCTTCTCGGCGAAGTCGTCACCCCGTCCACCCAGAAGAACCTCGAACTCCGCGCGGCTGCCGAAGCGGGCGCGTGCGAGGGCAAGCTTATGCTCGCAAAGCGGGCGAAGGAACTCGGCTACGACGCCGTCCACGACACCGTCCACGAGATGGCGAAGGATGAGGCGCGCCACGGTGCGGGCTTCAAGGGTCTCCTCAAGAGATATTTCGGCAAGTGATCCAAGTACAACAGTTTTGCTAAAGAAGAGCGAAAGAAGTGCCGAAGAAGCGCAAAAGACGAAGGGGACGGGCAGATCTGCCCGTCCTTTGCATCATCTTGCTTTCAGGCTTCCCCCCGACGGAGGGAAGGCTCGTTCGCTCGGGAAGACGATTTTTCCGACAAAAAAGAGACCCCGCAGCGGGTGCAGGCGGGATCTCAAAATTTGGAGAGTCGCCCGGAGGATGCTGGGACATCCCCAAGGCACCTTCGATTATACGGTCACGCCGCAAAAATTGCAACCTACTCTTTGCGTTTTTCGGTCTATTTGACAAAACTCGCGCAGTAGAGTCCGAAAAAGGCACTCTACTCACAGTAGAACCCTTGACATGGGGCACTTTTTAGGGTATAATTGCAGCATGGAAGAGGTCAAACTTGCAGAGGTCATCGGGAAGAACATCATGCGGCTGCGCAAGATGACGAACATGACCCAGCTCGAGCTTGCCGAAAAGCTCGGGTATTCAGACAAATCTGTCTCCAAATGGGAACAGGGGAACGGCATCCCCGACGTGCGCACCCTCGTGCAGCTCTCGGAGTTTTTCAACGTGTCGGTGGACGACCTCGTGCATGAGCATGAGGAAAAGCCCGTTCTGCCCAAGCGCACCCGCACGGTCAGGCGGCTGCTCATCATCTTGCTCTCGGTGGGGCTGTGCTGGCTCGTCGCCGTCGTCTGCTTCGTCTTCGGGCAGCTCATCGCGAAGGCGGTCACCGACGAATACGTCCATATGTGGCTCGCCTTTCTCTATGCCGTGCCCGCCTCGGCGATCGTCGTTCTCGTGTTCAGCTGTATCTGGAAGTACCGCGTCGCGCGCATTGTGAGCATCTCCGTGCTCATCTGGACGGCGCTCGCCTGCATCTATCTGACCGCGTTCGTGTGTGGGGCGAACATCTGGCTCATCTTCATCATCGGCATCCCCCTGCAGATCCTCGCCCTGTTCTTTTTCGTCTGGTGGCACAGGACGAACGGCGCGAAGTAGGCAGACATTTTACGGGCGGAAGACGCACGGGCGAAAAAACGCGCCTAATGCAGTCCGCCCGCACTTGATAAAAACAGGCACGTTCGGGTGAAAATCATGTACGAAAAAACCATACCGGAATCACAGGAAAAACGTCTGCGCCGCGGAAAAGCCCTTACCCATGTCCAAAAGGCGGTGTCGATTTTCTCATTCATCGCGGCAGTCGCGGCGGTCGCGGCGCTCATCGGCGTCGTCGTCTTGTTCTTCCTGCTCGAATTCTCTTCGGTGGGCGAGACCCTTCTCTTCATCCTCATGGGTTCCTTTTTCGCGGGGACCCTCTTTCTTGCCGTAGCGGCGTTTCTGCTCATGCGGGCGGCGGAGCGGCTCGAAAAGCGCAGGGACGACTTTTTGGAGCGGTGCGACTCGGAGGCGAGCTTCTTCGTCGGCGAGGGGACGCTCGCGACCTTTGCGGAGGAGAAGCTCATCCTGCACGCGGAGGGCAAAAAGGACATCGCCATTCCGTACGGCGAACTGCGCTTTCTCTCTGTCTGCACCCGCCGCGCCGCGAGGGAAAAGGGGTTTTGGTCGGTCGTGATCGAGATCCCCGCGCGCTACCTTCTCAAGGACGCCAAGGAGGCAAAGAAGGAGCCGCCCGCCCTCGTGCAGACGGACATGAAACCCCGACTTCTCGGCGTGCTCTCTGAGCGCGGTCTCCCCCTCCTCGGTGAGCTCCCGCCCGAGACGCCGTCCGCCGACAGAAAATTCAAGGTGGAAAAGAAGTTTTACCTTCCCCATGCCAAGAAGCGCAGGAACGCACTCATCGCACTTATGGCAGGGGTCGTGCTCGCCGTCGCCGGCGTTCCGCTCTCGTTTTGGAACGTTACGGTGGGCATCATTGCGGGCATGGTAGGCTTGCTCGTGTTCGGCAAGTCCCTCCATTCCTATTTCCGCGCGAGGGCGATGCTCGGGGTCTACCGCGAGGGGGTCTTCTGGCAAGACACCGACCGCGCCGAAAACGTCTTCCTCAAATGGGAGGAGATCGAGCGCCTCGCCGCCGAGGAGAAGGACGAACTGCCCGTGCTCGCCGTCTACTGCGCGTACGGCGCCTACCGCTTCCCCCTGCCCGCGGGCGGGTGGGAATATCTCACCGCCGCCTATCCCGAGAGGTGCGGCATCGAGGCGGAAGACCAACCTTCTGCCCCAAAAGGAGGACCGAATGAAAGGTAAAAATGACCCTGCGAGCATCAAAAAGCTCGCGCTGCCCGCCCTGATCGTCATCATTGCGGGGTTTGTCTCGGTGTGCGTCGGCGTCGTCCTGCTCATCATGCGGAAATTTCTCGCAGGCGGGCTGACGGCGGGGCTCGGCGTCGTCGTCCTTGCGCTCGGCATCTGCTTCGGGCTTGCCGTCATCTTCCTCGTCGACAAGAGCAGGCGCGACCGTGCCCTCCTCATCTCCGAGGACGCCTACTTTTTGCAGGACGATTACTACATCTCCTTCACCGAAGGGGGGATCCAAATGGTGAACGTGGAAAACCGCGCGAAGGAGCTGCCCTGCGTCCCCTATGCGGAGACGGCGGTGTGGAGCTACTTCGGCTACACGCGCCCCACTTCGAAGGGCAAGCTGACCTACACTCTCCGCTTTCCCGCCCGCTACATGCCCGACACGGGCAAGGGGCAGGACCCCACCAAGCCCTTCGTCTTTATGGACATCGACGAGAGCCGCTTCCCCGCGACGTTAGAGAGGTACGGCATCGCCGCCATTGACCTCGCCGAGCCCCTCGAGGGGACGCCCGAGAAGATCGCCGATTACGGCGACATCGCCGTCTACGACAGCGGCGTCTATCTCACGAGACTCTGGACCAATGACAAGCACCGCTTCCTCCCGTGGGACGACGTGCTCTCCGTCACGCATGAGGGGGACGAGCTCCTGTTCGACTGTGGCTACGAGCGCTTCCACGCCCGTTTCCATGCGGGCTTCTTCCGCGATCTTGCAGCCAACTATCCCGAAAAGGCGGTCCCCGAAAAGGGCGAAGGCGAGGAAGACGGGGAGACGGATGCTCCCGAAGAGGAGCTCTCCGCGGAGCGGGAAGATGAAGTTCCGGCAGAGGAGGAGAGCGCATCGGAGGGCACCATGTCTGAGGAGGACCCCTTCAAACCCCATCCGGATGGGGAGGACAGCGAGAGCTGAGAATGCCCTTTTGGGGCGACAGGCGGGGCGTTCTTGCAGCCCGACAGACTGCCGAAAGAGGTGACTATGGTCTGTACCAACTGCGGAAGCAATTTCGCAAAACAATACCGCCGCACGCAGGAGGGGAGGGAACTCGTCCTCACCCTGTGCGAGAGCTGTTACAAAAAGCTGTATTCCGAGCCCGCGGCAGAGGACTTTTTTGCCTCCTTTGTGGGGCGGACGGAGGGCAAACAGGGCAAGAGCTGCCCCGTGTGCGGACTCACTCTCGCCGATTTCCGCCGTACGGGGCTGCTCGGCTGTGCCGACTGCTACAACGCCTTCCGCGGGGAACTGCTTCCCACCATCCGCTACGTGCAGGGCAAGCTCCGCCATGAGGGCAAGGCGCCCAGCGGCGAGGCGGACGAGCGGTATGACCTCGTGCGCGACCTCGTCCGCACACAGGAGTCGCTCAGGGCGCGCATCTCGGAGGCGGAACACGACGGCGACGAGCTCGAACTCGAGCGCCTGAAAACGGAGCTCGCGCGGGTCAACCGCAAGCTCTACGGGGAGGAGGGCAGATGATCCGTGCGGAATACGAGAGCGTGGCGGTCTCCTCCCGCATCCGCTTCGCGCGCAACTTTAAGGACTATCCCTTCCCTTCCCGCCTCATCTGCGATACCCATGCCGCAGAACAGGCGAACGAAATGATCCACCTCGTTGCGGCGGAGCTCATGGACTTGGAGGACTTCCGCCTGTACGAGATGGCAGACATCGACGAAGAGGAGGCGGCGCTCCTCACAGAGCGCAACCTGATCTCGAAGGACCTGCTGCGCAACAGGTGCATCTCGGCGGCGATCGTCTCCGCCGATGAGAGCATCTCCGTCATGGTCAACGAAGAGGACCATATCCGCGAGCAATATTTTATGCAGGGCTACGACCTCCGCCGCGCCTTCGAGCGGCTGTCCGGCATCGACGACATCATCTCCGACTCCATCCCCTTCGCCTACGACGGGGAGCTCGGCTTTCTCACGGCGTGCCCGACCAACCTCGGCACGGGGATGCGGGCGTCCGTCATGCTCTTCTTGCCTGCCCTCGCAAGGCGGGGGCTCATGCGGCGCATCGTGCCCACCCTCACCCGCCTCGGGCTCACCGTGCGCGGCGTCTCGGGGGAGGGGAGCGATGCCGACGGCGACCTCTTTCAGGTGAGCAACGAGGTCACCCTCGGGCTCTCCGAGCAGGAGATCATCTTCGGTGTGGAACAGGCGGTGAGCGTCATCGTGGAGACCGAGCTGCTCGAACGGGGGCGCATGAAGGCGGAGGGGGGCGTATCGCTCAAGGATGAGATCTACCGCTCCTACGGGATCCTCACCTCCTGCTGCCTGCTCGGCGGCAAGGAACTCATGCGCCGCATCGCCGACCTCAAATTAGGGGTCGCGCTCGGTTTCTTCGGCAAGGATGCGGACATGGGTGTCCTCGATCACCTCGCCGTTCAGATGAGACCCGCGAGCGCGAATGCCCTTGCGGGCAAAAAACTTTCGGAGCGTGAGGCAAATGCCTTCCGCGCGGAGTATGTTGCAAACGCCGTCCGCAGCCTCGGGCTCGGCGTGAAATAAGGAGCACTTATGGATACAAGTAAATTTTCCGAACACCTCCTGCAAGTCAAACTGCTCTCGGAGGAGGTCGCAAAGAGATACAACACGACGTACATCGGCAGCGAACACATCGTCCTCGCCATCCTGTGTGTCGACGACAGCACCGCCTGCAAGATCTTGGTGCAGCTCGGTGCCTCCCTCGAGAGGTACACCGAGGCGTTCAGGCGCAACGTCCGCCCCGACACGCCCGTCTACGGGCTCACCCCGCGCACCAAATTGATGTATGACCGCGCCTGGGAGCTCGCCCTCGGCAGCGGCGACTCCTTCACCCTCATCGGCACCGAGCATGTGCTGCTCGCCGTCACCATGATGGACGACTGCCTCGCCGTGCAGCTTCTGCGCTCCATCGGCGTCGACATGGGTCTGCTCGAGCGCAAGCTCTCCGCCTTCGTGCAGAATGACGAAGAGGACGCCGCGCCTCCCCCGCGGGAGGAGAGGACGCCCTACCGCCCCATCTACACCCAGTTCCAGCCCGCGCCCGAACCCGAGGATGACGCGCCCTATCTCAAATACGGCACCGATCTCACCCAGCGCGCCCGCGAGGGCAAGCTCGACCCCGTGATCGGGCGTCACCACGAGATCGAAAAGGTCATCCAGATCCTCTCCCGCCGCACCAAGAACAATCCCGTCCTCATCGGCGAGCCGGGCGTCGGCAAGAGCGCCGTCGTCGAGGGGCTTGCACAGGCGATCGTGCAGAACCAGGTGCCCGAGCTCCTCCACGGCAAAAAGGTGTTTTCCCTCAACATCACGGGGCTGCTCGCGGGCACAAAATACCGCGGCGACTTTGAGGAACGCCTCAAACTCGTGACGGACTCCATCATGAAGGACCAATCCATCATCCTCTTCATCGACGAGATCCACATGATCGTGGGTGCGGGCGGTTCGATGGACAACAACATGGATGCGGCGAACATCTTAAAGCCCATGCTCGCGCGCGGCGAATTGCAGACGATCGGCGCCACGACGACGGAGGAATACCGCAAATTCATCGAAAAGGACCCCGCGCTCGACAGGCGGTTCACTCCCGTGACGGTCGAACAGCCCACGGTGGAGGACGCGATCGTCATCCTGCGCGGGCTCAAGGATAAATACGAGGCGCATCACAACGTCGTCATCACGGATGCGGCGATCGAGGCAGCCGTCAAGCTCTCCGACCGCTATATCCCCGACCGTTTTCTCCCCGACAAGGCGATCGACCTCATCGACGAAGCGGCGTCTCGCACCCGCCTCAATTCTTACAACGGTCCCGCCGAGCTGCACGAGCTCGAGGACAAGATCGCCCGTCTGACCGCAGACCGTGCCAAGGCGAGCAAGTGGGAGGACTACATGCGCGCCGCGGGGATCACGAAGGAGCTTGCAACGCTCACCGCCCGCCGCAACGAACTGCGCGAGGAGTGGGAGCGCAAGCGTAGTTACGACCACCTCGCCATCGGGGCGGAGGAGATCGCCGAGATCGTGAGCGATTGGTCGGGCGTCCCCGTCTCCAAACTCACCGAGGAGGAGAGCAAGCGACTCATGTCCCTCGAAGAGGATCTGCACCGCCGCATCGTGGGGCAGAACGAAGCGGTCTCCGCCGTCGGACGTGCCATCCGCCGTGCGCGCGCGGGACTGGGCGACCCCAACCGCCCCATCGGCTCCTTCATCTTTGTGGGACCGACGGGCGTCGGCAAGACAGACCTCAGCAAGGCGCTCGCCGAGAGCCTGTTCGGGGACGAGCGCATGATGATCCGCCTCGACATGTCGGAGTTCATGGACAAGGCGTCCGTCAACAAGCTCATCGGCGCGCCCCCGGGCTACATCGGCTACGACGACACCAAGGGGTGTCTCACCGAGCGGGTGCGCAGCAAGCCCTATTCCGTCGTACTCTTCGACGAGATCGAGAAGGCGCACCCCGATGTGTTCAACGCCCTCCTGCAGCTGCTCGACGACGGCAGACTGACCGACAGCCGCGGCAGGGTCGTCTCCTTTAAGAACACCGTCATCATCATGACCTCCAACGTCGGCGCGCACGAGGTGAAGGAATCCTCCCTCGGCTTCGGCGGCGGTGCGGACCCGCAGAACGCCTACGACGACATGAAGTCGCGCATCGAGGAGGCGCTCAAACAGCAGTTCAAACCCGAATTTCTCAACCGCATCGACGAGATCGTCATCTTCCACAAGCTCTCCAAGGAGGACGCGACCGCCATCTGCGGGAAGCTGCTCGAATCGCTCGCGAACCGCCTCAAGGACCGCGGCATCAACCTCCGCGTGACCCCGCGGGCGCAGGCGTACCTTGTCGAGCAGGGGTATAGCGAGGAGATGGGCGCGCGCCCCCTCAAACGGACCGTCCAGAGGCTCGTGGAGGACAAACTCGCCGAGGAAGTTCTGAGCGGGAAGTTCCGCAAAAACGGCTCGGTCGTGGTCGATGAGCTCGGCGGCGAACTCATCTTCCGCGGGGAATAAGATGCTCTCTTAGGGCACGGGAGGCGTCGTTCGACCTACCCATGTCCGAGGGGGACCGTTCAAAAATGCCTGGGCGATGTGCATTGCACATCGCCCAGGCATTTCATATCTTCGTCAAAAGTTCGTCTATCCGTTCAGGTCCCAATCGATGGGGGAGATGCCGTTTTCGGCGAGGTAGGCGTTCGTCCTGGAAAAGTGGCGGCAGCCGAAAAATCCGTTGTACGCCGAGAGGGGCGAGGGGTGCGCGCACTCTAAAATGAGGTGCTTGCGCCCGTCGATGAGCGGCTTCTTTCTGCGCGCATTGCCCCCCCACAGGAGAAAGACGAGGTGCTCCTTTTCGTGCGATAAAAGCTCGATGACGGCGTCGGTGAACCAGCTCCACCCGCAGTCCGCGTGCGAATTCGCCTGATGCGCGCGCACGGTCAGCGCCGTGTTGAGGAGCAGCACACCCTCCTTCGCCCACTTGGTGAGGTCCCCCGAAACGGGCGGCACGCAGCCCAAATCGTCCTTGAGTTCCTTGAACATGTTGTCAAGGGAGGGCGGCTTGGGAACGCCCTCCTTCACCGAAAAGCACAGCCCGTGCGCCTGCCCCTCGTTGTGATAGGGGTCCTGCCCGAGGAGCACCGCCTTCACATCCGCATACGGCGTATAGCGGAAGCAGTTGAAGATGTCATACATGTCGGGGTAGACGGTGTAGTGCGAATATTCGTATTTGAGAAATTCGCGGATTCTTTGATAGCGCTCGTCTGCAAAGAGGGGAGCGAGCGGCTCCTTCCAATCGCCCAAATCCACCATGGCTACGCCTCGAGCGCCGCGAAGATCTCGGGAAGGTGCGCCTTCAGATTCAGGAGGGCGCGCTTGCAGTTCTTGCGGAATTGCTCGGTCGTCGAGCCCGAGCCGTACACGTCGGAGATCGCCTTCACGCTGACAAAGGGCATGCCCGCATATTTGCAGATTTCGGCGATCGCGCCCGCCTCCATCTCGCGGATGTCGCAGCCGAGCGAGAGAAGCAGGGCATGGTCGGTCGGCGAATCGTTGAAGCGGTCGCCCGTGCCGAGCGCGCGGCGGGGATAGGGGAGCGGAGGGCAGCAGAGAGGCAAAAAGTTTTCCGTCTCGCCGTCGAGCGTTCCGATGGGCAGACCGTTGAGCTGCGAGCAATCGAAATCGTATTGCACCGCCTTGTCGATGAGATACAGTTCGGTAAGCTCGGTGCGGTCGGAGAGCCCTCCCGCCGTACCGAAATTGAGAATGACGTCCGCACCCGTTTGAATGGCGGCGCATGCGCCCGCCGCGGCGTTTGCCTTTCCCACGCCGCAAGCGACGAGCACGACGTCTTTCCCGAACGCCTTGCCGATGTGCACCGTCTTTCCGAACAGCGTTTTCGTATTTTCGATCTCCATGTCGCCGAGGAGGATCTCCGTCTCCCCGTCCGTAGCAATGACGCAACCGATTCTCATAATTCACCTCGTATTTATTATAACAAGTTTTTTGCGATTTGGCAAGCGCCTGCATACTTCTTTCCGGCAATGGCAATAAACGCCGCAAAAGGAGGAATCAAATGAACCCGTTTGATTTGAAGCCGCAGAAAGCGGACAAAATTTTTACGAATTGGAACAAGGTGCTCGTAAAGCCCTACGACAAAAACTCCGTCGATCCCTACACCCGCACGCGCGTCATTTTGATGTCGGGGACGGAATTCGAGAGCGTGCGTCTCGGACATGCT
>CANQNB010000044.1 GCA_947625065.1 uncultured Clostridia bacterium
GTAAGAGCGTGACATACGGCGAGGATGCCTATGCGTCCCTTACGGAACTGCGCACACTTCTCAGCGGTCTGCATTACGCCTTCACCTTCACGGGCTACTCGCAGTAACGGAAGAACTTCCGCGGCAGGAACCCTGTCCCCACAATAAAGAATAATTGCTCCCGCGACGGCGAGAGCTCCGCGGGTTTTTTACAAAACAGAATGCCCATTCTCAGACATGCCCCCCTCCGATGGGGTCGCAGCAACAATTAGTTCGCCATATAGACTAAGAGCTTGGATCAACGTCAGCGCTTGATCCGGGCTCTTTTGTTGTAGCGATAAATTCGCATCAATGCAACTTTGCCGCTTGATTATTTCGCGGCTTTGTGATATAATAGGTTCACGAAAGAGAAAGGGAAGTTTATGCAGGTCATCAGTTTATTTAGCGGATGCGGCGGTCTCGATTTGGGATTCGAGCGCGCGGGCTTCGAGATCCCCGTTGCCAACGAATTCGATCCAACCATATGGCGCACCTACTGTTTGAATCATCCGCACACAAACTTGATCAAGGGCGACATCCGAAAGATCGGCGAGGATGTTTTTCCCTGCGGCGTGGACGGCATCATCGGCGGACCGCCCTGCCAATCGTGGTCTGAGGCGGGCGCTCTGCGGGGGATAGAGGACGCGCGCGGAAAATTATTCTATGAATATATCCGGATCCTGAGAAGGGTCCGACCGAAGTTTTTTCTTGCGGAAAATGTGAGCGGGATGCTTGCACAGCGCCACTCCGAAGCGGTCAAGCAGATCCTTGCGACCTTCCGCGAGAGCGGCTATCACGTTACCCTGTCGCTCGTGAACGCAAAAAATTATGGCGTTGCGCAAGAACGCCGCCGTGTTTTCTATATCGGTTTTCGGGATGACCTCGGGATAGATTTTCAGCTCCCGCGCGGTTCCACACAGGATGATGCATTAAAGTTGACTCTGCGGGATGTTATTTGGGACCTGCAAGACTCGGCGGTACCTGCGGGACCGCATAACTGTCATAATCCGAACGCGGTCAACAATAACGAATATTTCACGGGTGCCTTTTCGCCCATTTTCATGAGCCGCAACCGTGTGAAGTCTTGGGATGAACAGGCCTTTACGGTGCAAGCATCGGGCAGGCAGTGTCAGATCCACCCGCAGGCGCCCAAAATGGTACTCGTTTCGCAAAACAAGCGGGAGTTTGTCAAAGGGCAGGAGCATCTGTATCGGCGGATGACGATCCGCGAGATCGCGAGGATCCAGGGGTTCCCCGATTCCTTCCGGTTTCTCTATGAAAACACGGACGACGCCTACAAGATGATCGGGAATGCCGTTCCCGTGAACCTTGCCTATGAGATTGCAATGGAATTGAAGAGAGTGTTGGACGCACGGGAGTAAAGCGAGCATGAGCAGACATAGCAACGATCAAGGTCGGGCTTACGAATACATTTGCCTGATGACTTTGTCGGAGGAGATCAACCGCTATCGGGAGGCATCCATCGAGCAAAACAGCGCGTATCATGCAGCGCGCCGCGCGTGGTCTTCGATCGACGCAGCCCTGCAAGATGTTTTGCGGGAAAGCGCAAAAGCTGCCATTGCGACGGTCTTCGATATGGAGCCCATGATCATAGAACAGAGCGGCGATGTGCTCTCCCTGAAAATTCAGTCCGACGAAGAGGGCAAGGCGGGGGATGTGCGGGATATTGTCGTCTCCCGCAAAGATATAAAGTGGGAGATCGGATTGAGCATCAAGCACAATCACTTTGCGGTGAAGCACAGCCGCCTTGCGAAGAATCTCGATTTCGGCGCGAAATGGTACGGCATCCCCTGTTCGCAAAGCTATTGGGAGACCGTTGCGCCCATTTTCGGGCGTCTGGAGCAGGAGAGATGGCGCGGTTGCATCTGGCGCGCTCTGGGCGATAAGGATACAACCGTCTATGTCCCTCTGCTCAATGCCTTTATGGCGGAGGTCACGAGAAGCTATGCGGGCGATCCCGCTGTCCCCCAGAAGATGGTGGAATACCTACTCGGGGAGTTCGACTTTTACAAGGTCATCAGCGTGGATGCAAGGCGGGTGACGCAGATCCAAACCTACAACTTGCACGGGCGGCTCAACCGATCGGCGCGAACGGGGAAACCCAAAATCTTTGTCCCCGTTGCCGCCCTTCCGACGAGGATCGTTTCCATGGGCTTTAAGCCCGGCAGCACAAATACCGTGGAGCTGTATATGGACGGCGGCTGGCAATTTTCTTTCCGCATCCACAATGCTTCGACGTACGTCGAACCGAGCCTGAAGTTCGATATTCAAATCATCGGCATGCCGGCTGCGATCAACTCGATCGAATGCAAATGGAATCAGATTCCGTAGGGGCATCTGCCCGCGGCGATCATCCTCCTGACATTGCATGGAGGGAATGTCCGACCTGAGAGGCAGAAAAGTTTTCATAAATTTCGGCGGGGCGTTGCAATTTGCGGAAAAATTTGCTATACTGTTGTTGTTCCTGATCGGACGCGCACCCTCTGTTTCGGACATGGGTGCCTCGGATTGCGTGAGAGGGGACGGGCGCGTTCAAAAAAATGCACAGAAAAGCGCGGGGCAGGAAGGTCGCTCTTGACCTCCACTTCAGTCCCTCAAAAGCTCTCTGTGCGCGGGCGGAACATACTTTCATGGAGGACATCACGATGTGCACTGCAATTTCTTACGGCAAGAACAAGCGCCTTTTCGGGCGCAATCTCGATTTGGAGGGGAGCTTTGGGGAGGGCGTCATCGTCGCGCCGCGCAACCTCAAACTTCCCTTCCGCTGCGAGGGGACCAGCGAGACTCACTATGCCATGATCGGCATGGGGATCGTGCAGGACGGCATGCCCCTCTACTTTGACGCGATCAACGAATACGGGCTCGGCATGGCGGGGCTCAACTTTCCGAAGAACGCCGTCTACTTCCCCAAACGGGAGGGGAAGAGGAACGTCGCGCCCTTTGAGATCATCCCCTTCGTGCTCGCGGGCTGCAAGACGGTGGAGGAGGCGCGCGCCCTGCTCGAGGGGATCAACCTCGTGGACATTCCCTTCAGCGAAAAGCTCCCGCTCACCCCTTTGCACTGGCAGATCTCGGACATGGTGGGCAGCATTGTCGTCGAGCAGACGTCGGAGGGGCTGAGGATCTACGACAACCCGACGGGGACACTCACCAACAATCCGCCCTTCCCCATGCAACTAAACCGGTTGAGCGACTACATGTCGCTCACGCCCGAAGAGCCCAAGGCGCGCGTCTTCGGCGGGGCGGCAAGCAATTACAGCCGCGGGATGGGGAGCATCGGGCTCCCGGGGGACTTTGCTTCGGCGGGGCGGTTCGTGCGGGCATGCTTCGTGCGGGAAACGCTTGTGACGGGCAGCCAGCCCATGGACGAGATCTGCGGGTTCTTCCACATCTTAGAGAGCGTCGCCGTGCCGCGCGGATGCATGTGCCTCAGGGAGGGCGTGTACGAGGAGACCGTCTACTCCTCCTGCTGCGATCTTGAGGAGGGCGTCTATTATTACACGACCTATACCAACCCAGCGATCCATGCCGTGAAGATGCGCTCGACAGATTTGGAGGGGACCATGCCCGTGTTCTACCCCCTGCAAAAGCAGCTCGAGATCGCTTTCGACAACTGAAAAATGCAAAGAATAACGCGCCCGCGGACACTTCCGCGGGCGCGTTTCATAAAAAGAGGTTTGTCAGTTCGTAAAGATGAACATCACGAGGAAGAGGAGCGCAATGATCCACGTGACGGGCGTGAGCTCGCGGATCTTGCCCGTGCATACTTTGACGAGGACGCAGGAGATGAGCCCGACGCCGATGCCGAAGGAGATGGAGTAGCCGAACGCCATCACAGCGATGGTGAAGAAGGCGGGGAGCGCCGAAACGGGGTCGTCCCACGCGACGTCTTTGACCGAACTCATCATGAGCACGCCCACCCAGATGAGGGCGGCGGAGGTCGCCGCGGCGGGGATGAGCTTCGCGATGGGGGAGAGGAACATGGCGACGATGAAGCACAGCCCCGTGACCAGGGCGGTGAAGCCTGTTCTTCCGCCTGCCGCGACGCCCGAGGAGGACTCGACGTAGGTGGTCACGGTCGTCGCCCCGAACACGGCGCCCGCGCAGGTGCCGAGCGCATCGGCGAGCATGCATTGGTTGGCGCGGACGGGGTTGCCCTCTTCGTCGAGGAGCCCGCCCTTCGAGCATGCCCCATAGAGGGTGCCGAGGGTGTCGAACATGTTCAGCATGCATAGGGAGAGGGAGGTCGTGATGATGACGACGACAAGCTGCCCCGCGCCGATCCCGCCGAAGTTGAACCCTTTCGCGAAGACTTGCCCGACCGATTCCCTTCCCCAGGCGGCGAATGCCTTGAAGGGGTCTTCCATCGAGCCCGCAATGTCGGTGAACACGGCGCGGCAGCCCTCCGCATTCCACGCGCAGCCGAGCCCGATGAGGGCGTAGTAGAGCGCGGTGGAGCCGAGCATGCCCCAGAGGATGGACCCCCGCACCTTCCACTTGGAGAGGGCGGCGATGGCGATCGCGCCGAGGAGGGCAACGAGCGCACCCATGGCGGCTTTATAGGAGAACACCTCGCCGAGCACGTTGAAGGAGGCAAAGCCGATGCTGCCCTCGTGGAGGTTGACAACGCCCGCATTCTGGAATCCGATGAAGGCGATGAACATGCCGATGCCGACGGGGACGGTCACCTTGACCTCTTTGGGGATGCCCTCGAGGATCTTCTTCCGCAGCCCCGTCGCCGTAAGCAGGACAAAGATCGCCCCGCCGAGGAGAACGAAGAGCATGGCGTTTGCATAGGAGAGCCCCATCGAGCCGCCGAGGAGCGTTCCCGTCACGTAGGCGGTCGCCCCCAGCCCCGATGCCTGTGCGAGGGGCATCTTCGCAAGGAACGCCATGAGCATGGTGCCCACGATCGCGCCGAGCGCCGTTGCAATGTACACTGCGTCGAAGGAAATGTAGGGGAAGGTCCCGTCGCTGCCGCTGTACATGCCCGGCACGACGAGGAGGGCATAGACCATCGCCATGAAGGTGGTGAGCCCGGCGATGATCTCGGTGCGGAAGGAGGATCCGCTCGCAGTGATGCCGAAAAAGCCGTCGAGCAATTTGAGAAATCCCTTGCGCTCTTTGGTGGCTTCGGTGTCTTTTGGCTGGTTATGCTTCATATTTTCTCCGCTGAAAAAACCGCCGCGGTGCGACGGAATAAATTTCGATGGGCGATCCTTTGTGATCCTCGCAAGAAAAATATACCATATTTGCGGGAAATTGTCAATATGAAAGAAAAAAATTATCGTCAAAATGTTTTGCGGGAGGGTGTGGGGGCGCGCGACCCTCATACCGAGGGCGCTCCTAATCACGTCACCCTGCCCTCATTCCGAGGGCGTAGCCCGAGTGAATCTTAAAACCCAAGATACACTCCCCGCTCGGCTTGCGCCTCGGGGTACATCGCGCTACGCGCTCGTGTCGACCTTAGTCTACAACAGAAGCCTCGGTCGATCGGTATGAGGGTCGGGTTTCCCCTGCCCTCCCCCTTATACCTGAGGGGGAGGGCAGGGGGGCGGACTTCGTACTTCGGGATTCTTCGGCTATGCCTCAGAATGACACGATGAGACGGTGGAGCCAAGATCGGGCTTCGTTCTGCACGAAGCCGCAGGGGCTGCCTGCAAACAGCCAAGGCTGAAGCTGAATAAAATTCACCGTAATATGAATAAAATCGGGCAGCCCGCGGACATGGTCCGCGGGCTGTGCTTGTTTTTCTGATCGTTTATTCGTTTTTTATCCGCTGCGGGGGTCACTTTTTCAGGCTCAGATAGATCATGAGGACGGCGATGTCGGCGGGGGAGACCCCCGAGATGCGCTCTGCCTGCCCGAGACTTATGGGGTGGATGCGGGAGAGCTTTTCGCGCGCTTCGAGCCGCAGACCCGAGAGGCGGTTGTAGTCGATGTCGGGCGGAAGGGGGGTCGCCTCCATTTTTTTTGCCTTGGCGATCTCCTCGGCGGTGCGCTTGAGGTAGCCCTCGTAGCGGATCTCCGTCTCGCAGCTGCCGAGCACGTCGCGGGGGACATTCCCGAGGATGCCGAATGTTTCGGCGATCTCGCCGATGGAGATGCCGCGGCGCAGAAGATCGGCATACGTGACCCCGGAGAGCAGCGCGGGATCGCCGTGTTTTTGAACGAGCTCATTGGCAAGTTTTTGGTCTGCGCGAGCCATGAGCGCGGACATGGTATCCGCCTTTAACGTCTTCCGCTCCAAAAATCTGCGCATGCGCTCTTCGCTTGCGAGCCCCGCGGCATAGCCGAGCTCGGTGAGCCGCTCGTCCGCGTTGTCCTGCCGCAGGGTGAGGCGGAACTCCGCGCGCGAGGTCATCATGCGGTAGGGTTCATCGGTGCCCTTCGTGACGAGGTCGTCGATGAGCACGCCGATGTACGCCTGATCGCGCCGTAAGACGAGCGGAGGGAGCCCGCGCAGTCTAAGGGAGGCGTTGAGCCCCGCCATGAGCCCCTGCGCCGCCGCCTCCTCGTAGCCGCTCGTGCCGTTGATCTGCCCCGCGGTGTACAGCCCCCCGATGCGCTTGGATTCGAGGGTGGGGAGAAGGTCGAGGGGGTCGATGCAGTCGTACTCGATGGCATAGGCGTAGCGCACGATCTCGGCGTGTTCGAGCCCCTTGACGGTGCGGTACATCTCCTTTTGCAGGTCGTGGGGGAGGGAGGTGGAGAGCCCCTGCACATACACTTCCGTCGTGTCCGCCCCCTCGGGCTCGAGAAAGAGCTGGTGGCGGGGCTTGTCGCGGAAGCGCACGACCTTGGTCTCGATGGAGGGGCAATAGCGGGGACCCGCAGACCCGATCTCCCCGTTGTAGAGGGGGGCGCGGTCGAGATTTTCGAGGATGATGCGGTGGGTCTCGGCGTTGGTGTAGGCAAGGTAGCAGGGCGTCTGCCGCTCGGGGACGCCGTCGCTCAAAAAGGAGAAGGGATAGACCTCTTCCCCCGGCTGTGCGGGGAGGGCGGCATAGTCCACGGTGCGCCCGTCGAGGCGGGCGGGCGTGCCCGTCTTGAAGCGGCGGATGCGGAAGCCGAGCCCGATCAGATTTTGGGTGAGAAGGGTGGCGCGCTCGAAGCCGTTGGGACCCGCATCGCGGACATGGGTGCCCGTGATGGTGCGTGATCCCAAATAAACGCCCGTTGCGACGACGACGGCGCGGCAAGAAAAAATACCGCCGTAGGCGGTGCGGACGCCGACGACTTTTCCGTGCTCGGTGAGGATCTCAGCCGCCTCGCCCTGCACGATGCGCAGATTCTCGGCGTGCTCGAAGGTGCGCTTCATCTCGGTGTGATATTTGTTTTTGTCGACCTGTGCGCGGAGGGACTGCACCGCGGCGCCCTTGCCCTCGTTGAGCATGCGGTATTGGAGGGCGCACTTGTCGGCGCAGACGCCCATTTCCCCGCCGAGCGCGTCGATCTCACGCACCAAATGCCCCTTCGCCGTGCCGCCGACGGAGGGGTTGCAGGGCATGAACCCGATGCTGTCGAGATTGAGGGTGAGGACGACGGTCTTCAGCCCCGTCCGTGCGAGAGCGAGCGCCGCTTCCGCGCCCGCGTGCCCCGCGCCGATGACGACGGCGTCGCACGTCCCTTCGGAAAAGTCCATGGCTGTTCCCTCTCAGGTCATTGTTTTAAGACGATGCTCTTGATGTCGCTGACGTCCTTTGCGATCTTGTCGTTGACGCGCATGAGCTCGGCGATCTTGTCGCGCGAGTAGATGATGGTGGCATGGTCGCGCCCGCCCATCTCCTGCCCGATGTTGACGAGGGGGAGGGAGAGCATGTCGCACATGAGGTAGACGCAGATCTGCCTTGCCCGCACGAGGTCCTGCTTCTTGTTCTTGCCGAGCAGATCCTCCTTTGTGACGTTGAAGTGGGAGCAGGTCGCGCGGATGATCGTCTCGGGAGAGACCTCCTCGGGCTCCGCGACGTTGATGGACTCCTGCAAGGCGGTCGCGGCGAGCTGGAGGGTGATGGGCTCCTCGTGCAGCTTGCTCGCGAAGATGACGGTGTTGAGCCGCCCCTCGAGGGTGCGGACGTTGTTGTCTGACTTGCGGATGAGGAAGGTGAGCACCTCATCGGGCACGATGTATTTCTTTTCGAGCGCCTTGCGCTTGAGGATGGCGATCTTGGTCTCGATGTCCGGCGGCTGGACGTCGGCGATGAGCCCCCCTTCGAAGCGGGTGCGGAGACGCTCTTCGAGGGCGGTGAGCTCCTTTGCGGGGCAGTCGGAGGTGATGACGATCTGCTTGTTCTGCGCAAACAGCTCGTTGAAGGTGTGGAAGAATGCCTCCTGCACGCCGTATTTGCCCGCCCAGAACTGGATGTCGTCGATGAGCAGCACGTCGACGTTGCGGTAGCGGTTGCGGAAGCGGTTGTCTGCTTCCCGTCCCTCCCCCTTTCTCGCGTACATGCTGTCGACATATTCGTTGAGGAACTTCTCGCTCGTCGTGTAGAGCACCTTGAGGGAGGGCTTGCTGAGGGCGAGTTCGTTGGCGATCGCCTGCATAAGGTGGGTCTTGCCGAGCCCCGTTCCGCCGTAGATGTAGAGGGGGTTGAAGCTCTCGCCCGGGGCGGCGGCGACTGCCTTTGCCGCGGCATAGACGAACTTGTTGGAGGCGCCCACAACGTACGAATCGAAGGTGAAGCGCTTGTCCGTCTGGACGGAGACCTCCTCCATGGCGTCGGGGAGTTCGTCGAGGGAATATTCCTTGCTCCCCTCCACATAGACGATGAAGTCGCTAAGCCCGACGTCTGCCGTGGCGATCGCCTCGCGCAGTTTGTCCGCATTGCGCATGATGAAACTTGCCGAAGTCTCGCCCGCGGCTTTGAGCACGATTTTTTTATTGACGACGTCGGTGGGTTCGAGAACGTCGTAGTAGGTCGCAAAGGCGATCCCCGAGACGAGCTTGGAAAGACGCGCCTTGATTTTCTCCCATAATACTTCGAATTGTGCTTTTTCGGACATATTTTCCTCGGAATCGCTTCCGCTTTTCGTCGAAAGCTGTTATAATGGTAAGGTGCCGCGCCGGTGCGGCAGCGCTTTCTCCCCGTCGGGCGGGGAAGAGACCGCTCTTATTATACAATAATTTTGCCCGAAAGAAAAGTGTTTTTGCCGCCATGGTCATAAAAAAGTTGACGCTCGAAAATTTCAGGAACTACCGCCGTGAGACCTTTGAATTCGACAGGGGTCTGAACATCCTCACGGGGAAGAACGCGCAGGGGAAGACCAACTGCGCCGAGGCGGTATTCTACCTCTGCACGGGCTCCTCGCTCAGGATCCGCCACGACCGCCAGCTCATCAGGAGCGGGGAGAGCTGCGCGCGGATCGGGGCAGAGGCGGAAAGCCGCTACGGCACCGTCCTGCTCGAAGCGCTCATCTTCGAAAACAGGCGGGAGCTGCGGGTCAACGGCAACAGGGTGGCGCGCGCCGTCGACTTTGTCGGCAACATGCGCAGCGTCTTCTTCTCGCCCGGGGAGCTCCGCCTTATCCAGGACGGTCCCGACGAGCGCCGCCGCTTCCTCAACATCTCCATCTCCCAGACCTCGCGCGACTATGCCTCCGCCCTTCTGCGCTACAACCGCATCCTCGACCAGCGCAACAACCTGCTCAAGGAGCGGGACGTGCAGATGGTCCTCGAGACGCTGCCCGTGTGGGACGAACAGTTCGCCCGCTATGCCGCCCGGATCGCCGCAAAGAGGAGGGAGTATCTTGCCGAGCTCGGCACCTACGCCGCCCAGACGCACGCGGCGCTCACCGACGGCGGGGAACAGCTCTCCCTCGCGCCCGACCATGACTACCGCGGGAGCGAAGAGGAGATCGCCGAGCGCCTCAAAAAAGAGCTTGCGCGCAACTATGAGCGCGACTTGCGGCTCGGATTCACCTCCGTCGGTCCCCACCGCGACGACATCAAAATTTCGCTCGACGGCGCCGATGCGCGCGGATTTTGCTCACAGGGGCAGGCGCGCACCGCGGCGCTCTCCCTCAAACTCGCCGAGGTGGAGATCTTCACCCGCCTCTCGGGGGAGCCCCCCGTGCTCATCCTTGACGACGTCATGAGCGAACTCGATCTTCCGCGCAGGAAGAAGCTGCTTTCCCGCATCGGGGGAGGGCAGTGCATCCTCACCTGTACCCATGCCGAGCGCGTCCTCTACGGCGCCGACAGCAAGAAGATCCGCATCCACGGAGGGAGGATCGTGCCATGAGAGCAGATCTGCATCTGCATACCCTGTGTTCGGACGGGGCGTATCCCCCTGCGGAGGTCGCGCGGCGGGTGCGGGACGCGGGCGTGCGTCTGTTTGCCGTCACCGACCACGACACCCTCGCGGGGACCGCGGAAGGGGCGCAGGCGGCGAGGGAGCTGGGGCTCCGCTTCGTGCGGGGGATCGAGATCTCCGCCTATCTCGGCGCGTCCAAAGTCCACGTCCTCGGCTACGGCTGCGGGGAGGGGGAAGCGTACCGCGCCTACCTCAACAGCCGCATCGAGGGAGCCCGCATCCGCGCGGAGGAGATCCTCCGCAAGGCGAACGGATATTTCTCGCTCGATGTCACATTGGACGACGTCGAGGGGTACCATGTCCAAAAGGAAGCCCCTCTACACACTATGCACATCGTCAAAACGTATGCTGCGAAGCTCGGCGTGGACGGGGGCGAACTG
>CANQNB010000045.1 GCA_947625065.1 uncultured Clostridia bacterium
CGAAATGAGGGAGAAGTCCGCCGCGTCGAAGAGGTAGGTGTATTCTGCCGTACGATCCTCGATCTCCACCTTGAAGACGGCTCTGCCCATGTAGGTCTCCTGATCGAAATCGAAGCCCGTGATCTCGGACATGGGTATGCCCGATAAGGTCAACGCCTCAGAAAATGCCCGTTCGAGATCGCTCTGCTCGCCCTCTTCCTGACTGAGAGAAGCGAGCCTTGCGGGCGAGGGAGTCTCCCCGATGATCGCGTTCGAGCTCTCCACCCGGAAGGCGGAATCGACGCGGTACTCGGAGACGGACGACGAGGTGATGACGGTGACGAGATACTCGCTCCCGTCTGCCACCGCCGTCTGGCTGACGAGACCCTGTGCAGGGGCGACGGCGCGGAACGCCTTGGCGACGCTGCCGTCATAGTTGAGACGGGTCTGTTCCCCGCCGCCGCACGCAGCGACGAGGGAGAGGGAGAGTGCGATACCTGCCGCAAGCGCGGCTGCTTTTATGATACGTCTTTTTTTCATGGTGATGTCCTCCTTGATTTGTGCCTCTATCATAGCGTGCGAAGATGAAAGCAACATTAAAAAATTGCCCCTGCGCAAAATTTTTTTATTTTTTGCAAATTTTTCCACAGGAAGGCATTCTTAATTGCGTCATGTTGCCCGACCGAGGCATTCTGATTACGCCATGTTGTCCGACCGAGGCTTCTATTGTAAACTAAGGTCGACACGAGCCCCCAAGGGCGAAGTAGCGTAGTCGAAACATGTCCTTATTATAATGCGGACACCCTTCGACAGGCTCAGGGTGACGTAATCAGAATACTGAGGATTCCCTTGTCCTCATACCGACCGACCGAGGCTTCTATTGTAAACTAAGGTCGACACGAGCCGTAGGCGAAGTAGGCGTAAACCGAGTGTATCTTTGATTTTAAGATTCACTCCCCACTCACTTCGTTCGGGGTCGGAATGAGGTCGGACTTCGTACTTCGGGATCCTTCACATTCGTTCAGGATGACAGGAGGGTCGGGGTCGGAATGAGGACATGCCCCGCTCCTCAGGGCGTTCCCTTACACAAAAAAAATCCTGCGTTCGCCGCAGGAAATTTTTTCTGTTATGTTGGCAGAAGGTCGAGCCCCTCGGCGAGACGGAAATCCGCCCTCGCCGCATCCTCCGAGGCTACGGTGACAAAGTAGCGCTCCCCGCCGCAGGCGATCTCCCTCGTGGCGGTGGATGCCCCCTCCGTCCCGATCTCCGCGGGGCAGAATCTTTCCCCGCCGCCGAGCTTGAAGAGCGCCTCCTTTTTCGTCCACAGCACGTTGACGAGCCGTGCGCGTGCCCCCTCCTCCGTCCTGCCGAGAAGTTCTTTTTCCCCCTCCGTCGCGATCTTTTCCGCGAGGCGGGGGGTAAAGCGGGCTTCGTCCCTCAGCTCGATGTCGACGCCGACGGGCCTTCGCGAGACGGCTGCCACCGCGATGTCGCCGCAGTGCGAGAGAGAGAAGAAGCACTCGCCGCACTCCCACTTTCCCCCTTTGCTGCGGGTGAAGTTGAGCTTTTCCATTCTGAGCCCGAGCGAACGCATGAGCGCCCCTTCGAGCAGTTTCCAACTATAATATTTTTGTGCGCGCACGTGTGCGTTGGAGCACGCCTCGATCTCCTCACGGCGAAGCACGGGGACGATCTCCTCCCCTTCGACGGGGAAGGGAAAGCGCGCAACATAGACATGCACCATGGGGACCGCGCGGTATTTCATGCGCAGACCGTCGGTCATGGTACTCACATGCACGCCGAAGGCGCACTCGTTGGCAAAGTGCTCACAGTTGTTGTGGATGATGTTGTATCCCCGCTCGCCGAGGCGGCTTTTCGCCGCTGCGACCGTCTCCTCGGGGGATCTTCTCGGCGGATCCCCTTCTTCGCACTCCCCTACTTCGAGCACGCCCCCCTCGAGAAAGGCGGAGAGCGGCGCGGACAGGACCTCCACCTTGGAGGAGTCCCGCCCGGGGTGCGGAGGAAGACCGAACTGGATGACCTCCTCCTGTGAGACAAAAATGCCGTAATGAAAGATGAGACCGAGAGGCACCCGCACGATGTCGCCGCGGCGCGCCTCCCTGCGCTCCCACTTCATGCCTGCGCCTGCGCCTTCTCGATGTAGTCGATGACGTCGCTCACTGTGTTGAAATCACCGAAGTTGACGTTTTCGAAACGGATGGAGAAGAACTCCTCGATGGCGATGACGATGAAGAGCATCCCCACCGAGTTGAACCCGAGGTCGGTGTGCAGGTTGGAGGCTTCGGTGCTCGCTTTGAGGGTCTCCTCCGCCTCGGGCATCGCGACGACCATGATCTCTACGAGTTTATCTTTGATCTCTTGCCTTGTCATGCTCTGTTCCCTCTGATCTTCTTCATGCTCGGGGTACGGGGGAAGTCCTCCGTCCGCACGATGATCTTGCTCACGCGCTGGAACCCGGGCAGGGTGGCGTTGATGGCGCTCATCTCTGCCTTGACGGTCTCTTCGTCGACGGCGAACCCGGGACGGAGCACGACCTCGAGGGCGAGGAACTGCCTGCCCGCCTCGTTGCGATCGGCATACACCATCGCGTCATTGATATAGTCGGGCGTGCAGAAGGCTGCCTCCACCTCTGCGGGGGAGACCTTCTCGCCGCTGTCGAGGACGATGAGTTCCTTGATCCTGCCGACGATGTAGATGAGCCCCTCTTCGTCGATCCTCACGAGGTCGCCCGTCTTGAACCAGCCGTCTTCGAAGGCATTTTTGTTCTCTTCCTCTGCGCCGAGGTAGCCCATCATGATGTGGTCGCCCTTGACCCAAAGTTCCCCGTTGACGATGCGGAGGCTCTCCCCGGGATAGGGCCAGCCGATGGAGGTCACCTTGCCGGTGTTCCTCGGATTGGCAGAGACGAGGTTGGCGGTCTCCGTGAGACCGTAGCCCTGCAGCATGACGATGCCGAGGTCTGCGAATTCCTTAAAGAGGTGGGGAGAGGAGGCGCTGCCGCCGACGATGACCTGCTTGAGTTCGCCGCCGAAGAGCGCCGCGCCCGCCTTCATCTGCTTGGAGAGGTTGAGCGCCATCTCCGCAAGGGCGGGGACGAGGATGATCTTCGTGGGCTTGAAGACTGCCATGTCGCGGAACATGTCCTTGGGGTTGCGGACGATGCGCACGCAGCTGCCCGTGTAGAGCGGGTTGAGCATATTGAACACGAGACCGAAGACATGGGTGAGGGGAAGAACGTGGATGAACTTCTGGCGGTATATGTTGCCGACGCCGTAGCAGCCGTTGATGGTGCCGCGGATCATCGCGCCGTGAGCGAGGAGCGCGCCCTTGCTCTTGCCCGTCGTGCCGCCCGTGAAGAGGACGACGCAGGGGTCTGCCTTCGTGCAGGGGACTGCCGGCGCGGGCTGGGCATCCGCATCGGCATGGACGAGCTTCGTGAGTTCACCCGCGGGCTGGACCTTCTCCGCGGAGGGATCGCCATAGACGAGCGCGGCGAAGCGGTAGCCCGCAGCCATGCCCTTGACGACGGCAGCGTCGAGGTGGGGAGGGATCATCACCGCCACGGCGCCGAGCGAAACGGTGGCGAGGAACGCCTTGACCGTCTGGTAGGAGTTGGGGATGAGCACGCCCACGAAGGCGCCCTTCTTCACCCCGGCGGCAACGAGCGCGCCGCGAAGTTTGGCGACGCCTTGGTTCATCTCCGCATAGGTGTACGTCTTGTCGAGGTCGGAGATGGCGGGGAAGTCGGCATATTCGGAGGAAATGCGCTCCCACATCGCCCCGATGGAGGGCTCGTCCTCATGGATGATGCGGGCGAGTTCGTCCATGGCGCTGTACTCGACGAAATAGTTCTTGGTTACTTCGATGATCTGGTCTTCCATTGTTGATATATCTCCATCAATTTTAATTCTCTCTGTCTGAGTTCGTCCGAGACGCGGTCGAGGGCGTGCACGGTCGCAGGTCCCCCGCAGAGCGCCGCGGGATCGGTCTTCTCCCCGACCACGACGACAAACCTGTTATACCAATGTTTGTGCGGGGCGATGTACATGGGGATGATGGGCGCCTTGCCCTTGATCGCGATCATGACGGCGCCCGACTTGAACGCCTTGATGGGCGTCTGCGTCAGATCCTCGCGGTTGCGCCCTCCTTCGGGGAAGATCGTGAGGGGCTTGCCGTCCTCGAGTACGTCGACGGCGGCACGGAAGGTGTCCATGGTGAAATTCTGCCTGTCCACACGGATGCAGTTGATGTGGTTGAAGAACCACGACGAGAAGGCGTTCTTATACAGCCGCTCCGCCGCGATCATGTGCCCGTGGCGGTACCACAGGACGAAGGAGATCGCGATCGGGTCGAGCAGGGACAGATGGTTGGCGACGATGACCGCCGCCCCCTTGACGCGCTTTTTCGCCTCTGCGCTCTCGTACAGAACTTTGGGGCGCATCCACAGCCACATGAAGGGCGCGCACGAGAAGCGGAGGATGTCGTAAAACCAATAGCGGAAGGGATTCTTTTTCTTCTTTTTGGGGGAAACGGTCTTTGCGCCGCCCCCCGCCGCGTTGTCTTTGGAGTCCATGTCGTTTTGCCTCAAAGGATGCCGCGCTCAGCCCGTCTGCCGCCGCGGAGCAGGATTTGATAGGATGTAATAAATTCCTATGACATTATTTTATCATATCCTGACGGCGTTGTCAAAAGATTATGACAAAAAAGTTCAACTAATTTTCAAGTTTCGACGAATTTTTCTGAACTTTTTTGATGTAGTCGCAAAATTCGCGCACGGTGCAGGGGCTGTTCTCCGCCGTTGCGGGCAATTCGACGCCGAACTCCTCGTGCATGTCGGAAACCATCGAGAAGTAATCGAGGCTGGAACCGCCGAGGTCGAAGAAGAAGTGCATCTCGTCGCCGATCTCCTCTTCTTTTCTGCCGAGAGCTTCCGCAAAGATGGCGCGGACCCTGCAGAAGAGGGCGTCGTCGCTGCGGTTCCGGGCGGCAGCGGTGTCGGTGACCGGGCGCAGCGTCCCCTGCGTGAGCCGCTTGGCGATGCGGCGGCGGTTGACCTTGAAGTCGTTCTCCTCCATGAGGGGATCCGCCGTGAGGACGATCGTGCGGACCGACCCTGCGAGGGCGAGCCGCGTGAGTTCCGCCTGCGCGCTCTCGCGTACATTTGTAATTACGTCGGGCGAAGCGTAGGGACTGACCTGGATGACGAGCACGGGAAGGGTCTCCGTGCCGACGGCGATCCCCGTGAGGCAGACCGCCTGCGCCCCCTCGATGCGGAGCTCGTTCTCGGTGTGGTCGGGGTTGATGTTCTCCCCGTTCGCGCCGACGAGCATGTCGTCCTTTCTGCCGAGCAGGTAATACCTGCCCCCCTCCTTTTTCGCGAGGTCGCGCGTGTGGTACCAATCGCCGTCTAAAATACGGGTCTCCCCCGCAGTGAGGATCTTATATGCCGCAGAACTGCCGCGGACGAGGAGCTCTCCATCCTCGCCGATGGCGTATTCGACGTGATCGAAGGGCACGCCGACGCTGCCGAGGTTGCGGTCCTTGGCGCGCGGAGAGGTCTCCACCGAGGTGATGCCCACCTCACTCATGCCGTAGCCGTTCGCGAGCGTGTAGCCGATGCCGTTGAAGAAGGAGAGCACCTCGGGCGAGATGGGTCCTCCGCCCGTGATCATGAAGCGCACGCTGTCGCCGAAGAGATTCTCGCGCACCTCCTTCATCGCGAGCTTCGCAAACAGTCCGCCGCCCAATTTTTTGGAGAGGGCGAGCCCCTTTTCGAACTTCTTCACCGTCTTCTCACCGCGCTCGGGCAGCCGCTTGCGAAAGGTCTCGTACGTCTTGTTCCAGAAGAGCGGGACGGCGAAGATGTGCGTCACGTTGTGGCGGCGGACGGTGCGGAGAATGGTCTCGGGCGTGTAGTCCTGTAAGAAGACAAAGGTGCGCGAGAAAAAGGCGAACCACAGATACATGGCGGACAGCCCGAAGATATGGTAGAGGGGGAGAAAGGCGAGCAGTTTATGCTCCCCGCGGTAGCTCCGCTTGATCTGCTTGCAGCGGGCGATGATGCGGGCGCTGTCCTCGATCTGGACGGCGAAATTCTCCCCGCGGTACACGCACAGTTTGACCCTCTCCGACGTCCCCGAACTCATCACGATGAGCTCATTCGCCCATACCATGTCCGAGCTCTCGGCTTCGGAAGCGGCAATTTCGGCATAGAGGACGGTCCTCTTCGAAAAGACCTCTTTATCGGAGATGACGAGGGGAACATCGTGCTCCGAGAGCACGGTCTCGAGCCGCTCCTTCTCCATGCGCGTGTTGAGCAAAAGGGGCACATAGCCGCAGTGCAGGATCGCCCACATCGCCTCGATCCACTCGGCGCAGTTCTGCATGTACAGCCCGACCATGGCGCCCTTGGGCACGTCCGCTGCGGCGGCGCACAGCTTGCGCGCGAAGCGGTCGGAGGCGTCCCTGCTCTCGCCGTATGTCTTGCGGCGGATGCGCCCTCCCTCGAGTTTTTCCGCGAGCACGTTCTCCCTCTCCGAGAACATGAGCTCGTAGAGAGAGGCAAAAGTCTTGTCCGAAGCGCGAAGACGACGGAGTTTGGCGTTGACATATCCGTTGATCGTGGCGTAACCGCCATAATTTTTTCCCATAATCATCCTTCCGTTTTTCACATAGTTTCCACAGTATTATATCCCCCGCGCGCGCGTTTGTCAAGGCGATACGCCCTCCTTCGCCAAGAATGTTCGCCCGCTTCTGACGAAATGTTCCATTTTTCCCAAAGATTCGACAGAGCTTTGACTTTTGCGAAAGGATGTGATATACTGCATTTCGGAACGCGCAAGACGCTCCAAAGGAGACGGTATGAAAAACTTCGGCAATGCGGCGCTCGGTGTGCTGCAAAAGATCATCGACGGTGTTCTCGCAGGCATCCTCATCTCCCTCGGCGGGGCGGTCTACCTCGCCTGCATCCATCCCGAGACCCCCTATTCGCGGTACATCGGCGCCTTTCTCTTCCCCCTCGCCCTGCTGTGCATCTGCTGGCGCGGCTACGCCCTCTATACGGGCAAGATCGGGCTCATCTATGAGAAGCACACCAAGGAGGACATCTCCGTACTCCTTCTCTCCCTGCTCGGCAACCTCATCGGGACGGTCGCCTTCGGGTATCTTGTCGCCTTCACCCTCCCCTCCCTCAAGGAGACGGCGCTCACCCTCTGCACCGACAAGCTCGCGCAGGGGTACGGCTTCGGCTTTCTCCGCGCCGTGCTGTGCGGACTGCTCGTCTTCCTCTCCATCGACGTCTGGCGGAACAACCGCACCCCGCTCGGCATCCTGATGTGCATCCCCGCCTTCATCCTGAGCGGCTACGAACACTCCATCGCCGACATGTTCTACTTCGCCTGCTCGGGCATCGTGCAATGGCAAGCCCTGCTCTACCTTCTGCTCATCGTACTCGGCAACTCCGTGGGAGGGCTGCTCATCCCGACGCTCAAACTCATCCGCCCCCGCACCGAAAGCAAAAAGGCAGAAACAGTCACCCCTTTGGAGAGCAATGAGACGGATTCCGAGGCACCCATGTCCGAAACACAACCGCACGGAAGCAAATGATCCATGGGTTTACGGCATAAAAAAAAGGACGCAGCCGCGTCCTTTTTTTGCGTGTTTTTGAAAGTTTCTCGCCGAAAAATTTATCTGCCCCCGGGACCGCCGCCCGGGCGCATTCCGCCGGGACCCGTGCCGTAACCTCCGGGAGGGGCGCCACCCGGATTCCCCATTCCCCCCTGAGCGCCGACCGAGGTGATGACCGAGGACACCGTAAAGGTGCACAGGCTCGTATCGCCGCCATAGAGACGGAAGCTCCCTCCCGTCACAAGTCCGGGGCAGGAAATGATGACCGACTGGCAGGCTTTTTCGACCGTGACGGAGAAGATGGGCGTACCGTCTTCCTTGGTCAAAGACAGGACGGTGTTTGCGCTTATCCTTTGGTTTTGCGCATAGGAGAGCACATTCTGCCCGGAATTGTTTGCGGGCGTCTCGACCATGCCGAGAGAACCGACCGCAAAGAGGTTCCCGCCGTCGATCACGATCCCCCTGTCGGCGTCGAGGGCGCTGTTCGCGCCCGAAGTCGGACCGTGCACGATGAGCGTGCCGCCCGTCATATGGATCGAGCCGTTGGAATCCACCCCGTCTCCCTCGGCATTGACGCAAATTTCGCCGCCCGAAAGGATGATGTGCTCGGCCACGCTCGCATCGTCGCTCGCGGCGTTGATGCCGTCATCGTCCGCCGTGATGTCGATCGTGCCGCCCGTGATCTCCACATAGCCGCCCTCGATGCCCTCGTAGCTCTTCGTCACGGTGATCTCTCCGCCCGTGATCTTGGTAAGGTTATCGCTCGTCAGGGCGTCATCGAAGGTAGAGATCGTAAATGTGCCGCCGCGCACCGAGAGGTTGCCGCTGTTGGCGTGGACGGCGTCGTCCGTGCTGCCGATGGCGAAGGTGCCGCCCTCGATGATGATGCAGTAGTCCCCCTCCGTGACGGTGATCTCCTTGTCCTCATCCTCGGGGTCGGGGTATTCGATCTCGCCCACTTTGATGCCCTTGCAGCCCTGCACGAGCCCATAGAGCGAGCTTGCGCCGTAGCGGTTCGCTTCGTCGCTCGCGATCCTTTGATAGGTGTTTCCCGATTGGATGTACTTGAAATCGTCCGCGTCGATCCCATATTCGGTCATCTGCGTCTTGGGGACGAAGACGCCCTCCGTTTGGATGTCGTACTTGCCGCCGTCGAGATAGACAACGGTGTCGGCTTGGATGCCGTCGCCCGCCGTCTTGCAGGAATAGTCCACGTCTTTCAGATAGACGAAGCCCTCTTCGGTCGTGAAGGCGGTCGTTTCGTCGTCGCACTCCGCGTTGATCCCGTCCTTCCCCGCGGAGAGGACGTCGATCTTACAGCCCGAAGCCGAGACGGAGAGCGCGGAGATCGCATGGTTTGCCGCCGTGAGGGTGAGCGAGCAATCGACGACGGTGAGCGCCTTGGAAACTTTGATGGCGTTCTTGCCGCCGCTCTCCACAGAAAGAGAGCCGCTGCCGTTCAGAGAGAGGGAGCCCTTGATGTGGACGGCGTTCTCCCCCTCGGCAGCGGACACGATGGAATTTGCGCCGAGGAGAGTCAGCACGACCTTGGCGCCCTTGTTGGCTGCTCCGTCAAGAGCGATGCCCTCCGCAGCCGCGATCTCTGCGCCGTCGAAGATGAGATGCAGATTCAAGTCCTTTGCGCCGAGCGCGATCCCGCCGTAGCTGCCTTTGAACAGATAGGTCCCGTCCTCCGAGATGGTGTACACGCCGTCCGTCGGCTCGGCTGCCGTCGCCTCCGCGGAGGACGTGTCCCCCGAGAGGTCGGAAAAGTCTTCGTCGGAAAAATCCTCCTTCACGCCGTCCGTGACATCGTCGGCGCTGTCTGCGATCTCCCCCGTGCCGCCTCCGCCGAGGAAGTCACCGGGGTTGATAAACGGACTGTGTCCCCCGCAGCCCGCCAAGATGCAGGCGGACAGGGCGAGGGAACATGCGATCGCGATCGTTCGTTTCATCGTTGCCTCCTTTGACGGCAGTTTACCATCCTTTCTTGTGCCCTGTGTGAAAGTTTGTAAAAATCTCCGAAAAACGCGCGCGGGCGGTCTGTACTTCCCCAAAAAACAGCATCAGCGGCAAGGCGAGCCGCCAAACCGCTGATGTCTGTGCCTTTGGGTACACCCGAGCCATTTTCGGGATCATTCCTTCACGATCTTATTGAGCATGTCCACGATGTCCTGCACCGTTTTGAGCCCCTCCACCTCGTTCTCGGGAAGGGTGATGCCGTAATCGTCCTCGAGCGCCATCATGAGCTCGACGACGTCGAGGGAGTCGGCGCCGAGGTCCTTGACCACCTCCGATTGGGGAGTGATGGAATCGACCGGCACGTTCAACTGCTCGGAGAGCATCTTAGCGACCTTTTCAAACATAATTCAAACCTCCATAGCTCCGGCGCGGAGCTTTTTTCTTTCATAGACAGTTTACCGCATTTTTGCGCAAATGTCAACACTTTTTGAACGATTTTGCCGAGGAGACGCCAAGCCCCTCCGCAAGCGCCTCGTGCCACGGCTGTTCGAGGTACCGCGGGTTGGCAGGCGATGTCGACGGCAGCCGCCGCGCGATGGGAAGAAGCTCCCCTGCATTCCCTGCAAGAAGGGCATACGCCTTCGCCCCGTTGCAGAGGATCGTGCGGATCGCGCTGCCCTCCACGAGCGCCTTGACGTCGACCGTCTCTTCCTCCGCGATGGAGGCATCTGCCGAGCCTTTGACCTCACACGACGCCACCATGTCCCAAAGAGCGACTCCGTTTTTGAGAACGAGCGCCCGTTTCTCCTCCACGGACGCGGGGAGAGGCTCGCCGAAAAAGGAGGCGAGCATGCGCCAGAATCTGTTCTGCGGGTTGCCGTAATAAAACCCCTCGGCGCGGCAACCCGCAGAACAGATTCTGGCGCATGCTCGCAAAAAC
>CANQNB010000046.1 GCA_947625065.1 uncultured Clostridia bacterium
GGCGGATGGCCCGCGAACGGCGAGATCGACATCATGGAAGCCCGCGGGAGGCTCCAAAACCGCGTCGACACGACGGCGCACTTCGGCGCTTACGGCAGACAGGCGTCGAGCGGGACGACCTCTGCCGTCAAGGGGACGACGGAGGATTGGCACACCTACGCGCTCGAGTGGACGCAATACGATATGACGTGGTACATCGACGGATACCTCGTGCACCGCGTCGGAAGCAGCGAGTGGTGGTCGGGAAGTTCGGACCGGGAGTCCGCCCCCTTCGACGTCGACTTTTACATCCTCATCAATCTTGCGGTGGGGGGAAATTACGACCAAAACTATGCGCCCACGGCGGACTTCGTCTCTGCCGAGATGCGCGTCGACTATGTGCGCGTCTACCAAGCCGTGCAGGCGGGGAAGGCGGAATAAAAGCAGGATCTGTTCGGCAAACTGCCGATGATCAATAAAACAATGATGTGGAGGAAAGTAAGGTGAAAAAAAGACTTTTGACCTGTTTGCTCGCGCTCGCCATGACGCTCGCATTGACGTTCGGGCTCAGCGCCTGCATCTTCCCGCCGAGAGACCGCGGCGGCAAGGTCCAGCTCAACCAGCAGACCCTCAATCTCGCGGAAGGCGGGACGACGGGCATGGTCAGCGCGACGATCAACGGGGGCTCCAAGACCGACTATGTGACGTGGACGATCTCCGACAGCGCGGTCGCGTCCATCAGCCCCATGAACAATCTGTGCATCGTCAACCCCCTCAAACAGGGGACGGCGATCCTCACGGCGACCTTCGGCGAAGATCAGGCGACGTGCACGGTCACGGTCGGTCCGCCCGTCGTCGTCGAGACGGTCACCATCTTCAAGGGCGAAGAGGATGTTTCGGGCAAGACGATCGACCTCAACGAGAACGACGAAGTCACCCTCACGGCGACGGCATCCAAGGGCAGCGAGATCAACTGGTCGTCGGATAAACCGGACGTCGCGTCGGTCGATGGCGGCAAGGTGACGGCGCACCGCCCCGGCAAAGCGACGATTTCGGCGTTCGTCACGGGCTCCATCCGCGCGACGGTCACCGTCAACGTCAAGGCGCCCGAAGGCACGGTGTTCTACGACCTGCAATTCGGCAACGGCGGTCAGCCCGTCACGGAACCGCCCGCAGAAGGCGGCGAAGGAACTCCCATCCCCACGGGTCAATTCTACTATTGGTCTGCGAGAAGCGAGTGGAGCCAACAACAGGTCGATGTCGAGCACGCCTATTTCAGAGACGGCACGGTGAATATCAAGTACACGAGCGATTGGTCGGGAGCGGAGGATCCCAATGTGAACGGCGGCTATTTTTACGGCTTCCAGCTCTATTGCTGCAATCCCGATCTCACGATCGGCACCTACTACAAGTTCACCTGCAAGATCACCGTTGACCAGGATTGCACGTTTAATGTCAACGGCAACCTTGTCGATCTCAAACAGGGTGACAACGATGTCACCATCTACTATCAGGTGTCGAGCGACAAGAACTTCTCTCTCTACACGGGATACGACATGATGGACGGCACCAACGGCTACTTCGTCCAGAACGTCGATTTCTCCATCGGCAATATGCAGTGGACGCCCGACACCCGCGTCCAGTTGCAAGCGCCTTCTTTCACGGTCGGCGAAAACAACGTGATCACGATCAACGACCCCAACAAAGAGGGAGTCGGCAGCTACCGCTTGGATTTCTACAATGAGCAGTCGACGAGGATCGCTTCCGTCTCCGTGAAGAGCGGCGAGGCGATCGATACGAGAAGGGTCATAAACGGCACCTACACGGTGAAGCTCGTCGCGCAGGCTTTGAACGCGCACTATATCGACTCTCCCGAATCTTCCGTGTCGGCAACGGTCACGGTCTCCAACGAGAGCATGCAGTATGATCTCGAGCCCCTGGGTGTGGGCGGCGCGGTCGCGACCCCCGGCATCTGGACCTATTATAAGTCCACATGGGTGGAGATCCGCGAGGCTTCCTATCAGGACGGCGTGGTGACCTTCAGCTTTGCAAACAATCAAGGGAATTGGGACGATACCCAGCTCTATTATCGCGCCCCGCAGGCAGAGGACGGCAAGTATTATAACTTTACGCTCAAGATCACGGCGAATGCGGGCGGTCACATCATCATCAGCGGCAATACGGTCGAGATCGTAGAGGGAACAAAGACCTACGAACTCGGCGCAACTCAGGCGGCAGGCGGCGCCACGATCGCATTTGTCTTCGCGCTTCCCGGACAGGCAAACGCGCAGGAGATCAAAGAGGGCGCATTCACCATCGAACTTCTCTCCATCGAAGAGGGCGAAGCGCCTGCGCCCGCGCCCGAAGAAGGGGACTTCGTGTTCGGCGGGAACGGCGTCGGCGGCGAAGTTCTCACCACGCCCGACCGTCTGTATTATTGGAACAACCAGGGCTGGATCATGGGCAACCGGGTCAATGTCACCGAGCATTCCTATGAAAACGGCGTGTACACCCTGACGTACGACGGCGTGGTGGACACCGTTTATCAGGGCATGCAGCTCTTCTATAAGCACTCCGGTCTCGTCGTGGGGCAGAGATACACCGTCTCCTTCAAGCTCAACGCGAGCGTGGCGGGCGACATCACCGTCAACGGACAGGTCGTATCGCTCAAAGCCGGCGACAACACGGTCACGGTGACCTATACCGAACCCGAACCCGGGCAGTATGAAGGCGCATCCCTCAGCATTCAGTTCGGCGTTCTCAAAGACGGTGCGACGGGCGAAGACTTCTCCGCAAAGAGCGTCATCGCAGCGGGTACCTTCAAGCTCTCCGAACTCAAGTTCACCGATTCCGAAGGGAAGGAAGTGGAGCCCGGCGCCCAGCAGAAGCCCGTCGAGCCCGCAGACCCCAACGACTACACGCTCGGCGAAAAGGTGACCCCCTCCTACGATAAGATGAAGGAAGGCGGGGAATTCACCGACGGAAAAGAAGGTTCGCAGGGCACCGACAATAACCCCGACACGTGGATATATTGGTATGTGCAGGACACGGGATGGAACTGCGGCACCGTCGTCACGCTCACCAAGCAGTTCTCCAACGCAAACGGGCAGATCAACTTCGCCTACAAGGGCGGCAGCATGGATTTCAGCGTCCAGCTCTTCTACAAGAGCACCTCGCTCACGGCGGGGAAACCCTATTTCCTCAGCCTCAAGATCGACGCCTCCGCGGACATCACCGTCGGGATCAACGGCGTGAAGTATCCACTCACCAAGGGTGAGAACGACGTGAGGGTCGTGTTCGTGCTCAACGGCGAGGCGGCGATCAGCGCGGTCGACTTCCAGTTCCCGGGCAATGCAAGCGAAGTGGAATTTACGGTCTCCGACGTCGCATGGCAGGAGATCACCGAGGGCTACGTCGATCCCAACCAACCCACGCCTACGACGGGGTTCCTGTCCGGCGGGGATACGGATTCGGTGAAGCATCCGGGCGCGATGTACTATTGGAACGATCATCCGGATTGGTGCGGCACCGATGTCAGGATCACCACCGAGCCCTACAAGGGAGACGGCGTGTATTCCTTCACTTACAGCGGCATGACCAACACCTGCTGGTTCGGATTGCAGCTCTTCCTCAAGAACGTCGGCAACGTGGCAGGCCAGACGTATACCCTCTCCTTCAAACTCAATGCGAGCGTGGCGGGCAACATCACCGTCAACGGGCAGACCAAGACGCTCACCGTCGGCGACAATGCGATCGAAGTGACCTATACCGAAACAGACAATGTGCCCTCTCTCAGCATCCAGTTCGGCGTGAAGGATCCGGACGGCGGAGCCTCCAACGCTGCACAGAGCGTCATCCCCGGCGGAACCTTTACCCTCTCCGGGATCGCGTTCACGCAGCAGGGCGGCGGCGGAGCCACGCAGCCCGACCAGCCGACGCAGCCCGATGTCGACACCTCGGATGCCCGTCAGATCACCGTCACGAGCACCGAGTTCTATGCCGACAACTTCGTCAAGATCGGCATGTCTGAGGACGACCTCAACTTCCTCAAAGCGAATGCCGACCATGTCACGACCAACGGAGTGCAGCAGCCTCATAACGGGGACAAGGGCTTCCTTGTCGACGGAAATGTCATTCAGGTGCAGTTCAACGCCGGCGAGACGCAGTTCAAGTGCATTTGGTACAATGCGCAAAACGAAGTGATCGCGGTCTGCACCTTTACAAAGGCATAACAGCCCGAAGGATAAGAACAACCATCGGAGCGGCGGTCCTGCCGCCGCTCCTTTCTTATTTTGCAATTTGGGATAAGGAGGATCCGGCATGAAAAAAACAGTAAAAACCAAGAGGAAGCCCGGCGGCGGCACGATCGCAAGGCGGGTGATCTTCTCCGTCCTCGCCGTCATCATCGCCGTGGTGATGGGCGTCGGGAACTGGGCGCTCGACTATTACAATCCGATCATCCATAGCTTCTTTGCGGGCGATACCGCGACGGCGGGGTCCGAAGAGGGCGCGGATGATGCGATGACAGCCGCGGACAATGCGATCCGCGCGGCAGCGGAGGAGAGCATCGTCCTCCTCAAAAACGAAAAGGGCTATTTGCCGAAGAAGGACCTCGAAAAGGTCAATCTCTTCGGCTGGGGCTCCACCGATAAAGGGTTTATCCTCACGGGCGGCGGCAGCGGCGGTGCAGCCATCACGGAAGAGAAGGAATACCGTGTTGATCTTACCGACGCCTTTGTCGAAGCAGGCATCCAATACAACCTTGGGCTCACGGAGGCGTATTCGAACCTTTATACTACTGACGCAGACTGGAGGGGATATAAGGTAAATACCGTGGGTGCGCACGCCGACGAAAGCCTTCTGAATCCCCCGGCATCCTTCTATACGGAGAGTCTTCTCGACGAGGCGAAGAGCTTTTCGCCCGTCGCAGTCGTCACGCTCAGCCGTTGGGGCGTGGAGAACGGCGGCACGCAGGAGCTCGTCAACATCGGCAAGTATAAGAACGGCACCTTCCTCGAACTCACGGTGGAGGAAGAGGCGATGTTCACCGCACTCGAGGCGAAGGGCTTTGAGGTGATCGTGCTCCTCAACGTGTGCAACAACATGGAGCTCGGCTTCCTCGAACAGTACTCCTGCATCAAGGCGTGCCTCTTTGTGGGCATCCCCGGGCAGTCGGGTACGGCGGCGATCCCCAAGATCATCAAGGGCGACGTCAACCCCTCGGGCAGGACGTCCGATACCTTCCCCTACGACTATCAGACGAACAATCCCGTCTACCTCAACGCCTATCGGGAATCGAACGCGATCGTCTATCAGGAGGGCATCTACTTCGGCTACCGGTGGTATGAGACGGCGGACGCCGCCGGCTACTTCGCCGATGTCGACAACGAATTCGGGAAGGGCTACGATGGCGTCGTGCAGTTCCCCTTCGGCTACGGGCTCTCCTATACCAACTTCACTTGGGCGGTCACCTCTTTCCCCGCACCTGCCCTCACGCAGGACGGCGAGTACACCGTCAAGGTGAAGGTCACCAACACGGGCGACGAGGCGGGCAAGGACGTCGTCGAGCTCTACGGGCATGCCCCCTACACCGAGGGCGGGATCGAGAAGGCGGAGCGCGTGCTCCTCTCCTTCGCCAAGACCCCCCTGCTCGCTCCCGGCGAATCGTGCGAGGTGGAACTCTCCTTCACCGCGTATGACCTCGCCTCCTACGACGACTACAACAAGGGCAACCACGGCGCGGGCTATGTGCTCGAACAGGGCGATTACACCCTCTACGTCATGCGCAACTCGCACGACACGGAGGGGGCGTTCACCATCCCCATGTCGGCGGCGAGCGCCATCCGCTACGAAAAGGATCCCACCACCGGCGAGACCGTGGAAAACCGTTTCACGGGGGAGACCGCGTACATGGGTAGCCCCACGGACGGCGGCGTGACCTATCTCTCCCGCGCGAACAAGTTCGCCAACTTCCCCAAAGAGAGGGCGAAGCCGAACGGAAAGCGCGTCAGCGACCCCCGCTACAACGGCTATGCGGACGTGGACGTCAGCAACATCAAGTACGGCGAGAACATGGGGATCCGTCTCGTACAGCAGGTCGTCACGGACGCGGAGGGGAACGAGACCTATCTGGACGCAACGCCCGAGATGCTGGCAGGCGACGACACCACTGCGACCCTCGTCATGAATCCGCTGGTCAGAGATCCCGATGGACTCAACCTCACCGATTACGATTCGCCCTTCTGGGACGCCCTGCTCAACCAGATGACGCAGGACGAGGTCAAGGAACTGATCGGAGACGGTGAATTCTTTACGGCTCCGATCGTCAGTATCGGCAAGCCCCGCTGCACCGACAAGGACGGTCCCGGAGGCTTCAATAACAGCGTTAGAAATCCCGGTTATGACGCGCCCTATCCCGTTCTCCCGAGCGAATCGCTCCTCGGCTGCAGCTGGAGCGACGAGGTTGCCTATTCCATCGGCGCGGCGCAGGCGGCGGTCGGGGCGGAATACGGTATCAGCGGCTGGTACGCCCCCGGCGTCAACCTCCACCGCTCCGTCTACAACTCCCGCAACTATGAGTATTTCAGCGAGGACGCGCTCCTCTCGGGCAAGCTCGCCACGGGCATCGTCAACGGCACCAGAGACGGCGGCGTGTACTGCTACGTCAAGCACTTCGCGATCAGCGAGGCGGGGGATAATCCCAAGAACGTCGACACATGGATCAACGAGCAGGCGCTCCGCGAGGTCTACCTGCGCGCGTTTGAGATCCCCGTCAAAGAGGGCAAGGCGAACGGCATCATGAGCGCCTTCAACTGTGTGGGTGCGGTGCTCTCGGGCTACAATCACGCGTTGCTCACCGACATCCTGCGCGACGAGTGGGGCTTCCGCGGAACGGTCATCACCGACTGGTACGATGGAAGCGGTTACATGAGCAACCAAACGGCGGGCGTCCTCGCGGGCAACGACCTGTGGCTCGCAGGGACCACCGGAAGACCCGCGAATATCGACCTCAGCAAGCCTGACGTCGCCTATGCCGCAAGGATCGCCGTCAAGAACATCCTCTACACATACATCACTACGGTCGGGACGATCAAGGTCAATCCCGCACCGCACTCGTGGATCGTCGACACGCTTTGGGTGAGCATGAACGTCGTGCTCGGCGTAGCCTTTGTCGGCTGTGTGCTCGGCGCGGCGCTTCCTTCCCGCAAGAAGAAGGGCAAGGGCAGAGATGACGGCGGCAAGAAGGTCCCCGCAAAGACCTCCGCGAAGGGGAAATCCGCACCCCAAAACAGGGCGGGGCACCCCTCCGCAAAGAAGGACGGGGCACCTCTCAAGCAAAAACCGAAGACGGCGGCACCCGGGCACAAGCCGCAGGGGACCGCGCAAAGACCGCAGGGCAGCGCCAAGGGCACGCCGCGGAAAAAGCAGTAGTTAGTTCCAAACGAAAAAAGCGGGGACATCCCCGCTTTTTTGCTGCTCTTTTTATGATTTTTGTTCCCCCTTGAGAGTGAAGCGTTGCCTCCCCCCTTTTACGAGAGGGGGGAGGAAGGCGCGGCACAGCCGCGTCAGGTAGGGGGTGATGCCTCCCCCCTTTTACGAGAGGGGGGAGGAAGACGCGGCATAGCCGCGTCAGGTAGGGGGTGTTGCCTCCCCCCTTTTACGAGAGGGGGGAGGAAGACGCGGCATAGCCGCGTCAGGTAGGGGATGTCATTCTTATCGCTATTCATCCTTTTTGCCGTATCGGATGCCGTATTCGTCCTCCAAACCGAGGAGGTGATCCGCCGAGACCTCAAAGATCTCGCAGAGCTTGATCAGGCTCTCTATGTCGGGCTCCGTCCGTCCCTGCTCCCACGAGGCATAGCAATTCGGCGACACTTGCAGACGCAAGCACACATCCTTTTGCGTCATGCCGTGCGCCTTTCTGATCTCGCGGAGTTGCAACCGAAATTCCATAAAAAAATTTTACAAACTTCTACCCAAAATGGGTTGACATTACCCAAAATGGGTTGTAAAATAAAGATACCCAAATTGGGTATTAACGATTCAGGAGGACGCAATGAAACCCATTACCAAAAAATCGGTCGTACTCTGTGTACTGTCCGCGCTCATTTCCGTCATCATGATGATCCAGCTCGGCATTTCGTACATGCAACTACCGAACGTGACGAACTACTACATCATGCAAAAAGTATCGGGGTACTCCTTTCTCTCCTTCTCCGTGATGGGGCGGTCGGGCGGCTGGGGATATGATCTGCTTTGGATCTTCGGCGGACTGTATGCATGGCTGATGCTGCTCTCCGCGCTCGCCTTCCTCGGGCTTGCCGTGGGCTCGCTCTTCCTCAAATCGCGCAAGGCGGCGAAGATCGTCAATCTGATCGGCGCGATCGTCAGAACGCTCCTCTCCTTCCTGTATTGTCCGCTTACGGTCATGTTCGTCTTTGTCTTCGCGGATCTCGGCATGTGGCCGGAAAGTTACGCCGTGAGCACGTGGATCAACGTCGGCGTCATAGGGGGCATGTTCTTACTCACCGCAGCGTTCTTCATCGCCTTCCTCGTCTGTTTCTTCGCCATCAAAGAAAAGCCTGTGACGGAAAACGCGGCACCCATGTCCGCAAATGCACCTTCAGAAAGCAATTTCGCGGCGGCAGAGAGCACGGATCGCCTTCCCGCAGAGGGGGAAACCGCGGGGCAGGAATTCCCTTCGGCGGCAGAACAAAGGGTGCCCCGCCCCGCACAGGGAATGACCTCCGACAAAGTCGATTTCCTTTTGATGAACTTCAAGGGGCTCGTTCCCGAGACGGGCATGCCCGCGCTCAGGAATGCCCTGCTCCGTGCCGATGAGAGCGCGGCTTCGCGCATCATGCTCGTTCCGCTCAAAAATCCCACGACGACGCTGCTCTTCTCCATCTTTTTGGGCGAATTCGGCGTGGACCGCTTCTATGTGGGGGACGTCGGGCTCGGCGTTGGCAAGCTGCTCGTCGGTTGGATGACCTCGGGCATCTGGCCCTTCATCGACATCTTCTTCTGCTATAAAAAGGCGCGCCAAAAGAACCTCGAGACATTGCTCGCCGCCCTCAGATGACGTCGGAATTTTTCAAATGAACAGGGGCAGACCGCGGACATGGTCTGCCCCTTTTGCGTCCCCATGGCGCGAAAGGCGGCAACGGAGGGGCGGAAAGAATGCGGCAGAACATCGGCGCATCATCAAAAAAGCACCCCATAGGGTGCTTTTTCCGTTCAACAAGATTGCGAACGCGCAGGCATATTTTATGCGGGAAGCTCGATCTCGGAGACGCCGTCCTCCACGAGATAGCACATCTCCTCGTGTTCGTCGACGCCCTCCCGGATCTGCTGCGGGGTGAGTTTGAGGTATTTGATCGTCGCGTTTGCGAGCACCGTGCGGCGCTCATCCATGATGCAGCATTCCGCGGTGAGGAAGTTCCCCGTCTCGCGCACGATTTTCCCCCGCCCGACGAGGGGCTCTCCGTAGGGCACGGGCTTGCGGTACTTGGTCTCGAGGGAGAGCGTCACGCCGTAGGTGAATTCGCCGCCCTCCATCGCCCAGAGGGCGCGCAGCCCCATTTCGTCGAGCATGGCGGTGATCATCCCGCCGTGGACCCTCCCCGGGTAGCTCTGGTGCTCTTCGCGGAAGCGGAAGAGAGAGGCGACGCTGCCGTCCTCCATGGAATAGAAGGGCGCGCGGACACCGAAGGCGTTATCGAGCCCGCAGATCGTGCACATTTTGCTGTTTCGCTGTTTGCAAACGACTTTCATGAGTATCCCCCGAAGCTCCCGGCGCCTTGTCCGACCCCGTCTGCGCTCGGTTTTTATTATATCGGGCATGCCCCGAAAAGTCAAGCCCTCGTGCGAAACTTCTGCGCTGCGCATTGCTTCTGCTTGTGACTTGTGCGCCGCTTGAATGGGAAAAGCCTCGTCGAACTGTCCTCGGCAGGTTTTTTGCCTTCGTCGCACGGCTCGCGCCACCCCTGACGTACCCGCCGGGGTTACTTCGCGCAGAGCGCTCGTGACGCCCTTGGTAGCACAAATAGAAACCTCGGGCGGACGAACCCGCGGGCTCTCACCCCTGACAAGTATACAAAAGGCGCCCCGTGCTGTTGCACGGGGCGCCTTTTGGTGTACCACGAAAAGCCTTAGTCGAACTGCTTTCGGCTGGTTTTTTGCTTTCTTTCGGCGTTTTGACAATCATAAAATTTTTTAAGACTTGACAAAAAAGCTAAACCGTGTTATAATGATTATGCCAAACAATTCTTATTAAATTGAGGAGTGCGTTTTTTATGTTCACGTAGAACCGCATATTTTTTCTGCATACACGAAATAATGGAATTGGTAAAAATGCAAATTCCACTTATGTTCG
>CANQNB010000047.1 GCA_947625065.1 uncultured Clostridia bacterium
CGTTCACAAGCTCCTCGCCGTACTTGTTTTTCTTCATTCCGTTTTACCTCCAAATAAAAATAGGCTCGCCAATTAAGGCGAGCCACAAGCTCAAAAAAAATAGGTCTGCCTTAATTCGCAAACCTATTGTAGAACATTAAAGTAAATTCACAATGATTTCACAAAGGAAACTTTCCCATCACCGGGCTATGTCGGGCTTTTTTCCGAAATATGACAAAAGAGAGCATTTGAGGTTGGCATTGTAGAGGATGCGGCGCTTGTCGGGTCTGCCGAGGGCGCGCTCTGCCCCCTCGTATGCCGAGAGGATGTAGGCGCTCCAATCGGGCAGGGAGCGGAAGGTCTCCGCAAGGCCGCGGTAGAGCGGGAAGAGGTCTTCTCCCCTCTCCAGGCGCTCCCCATAGGGCGGGTTGCAGGCGAGCACTCCCCATCGCTCGGGCGCGGAGAAGGTACGCATGTCGCAGACGGAGAAGCGGATGTCCCCTTCCACCCCCGCCCGCCGCGCATGTTCGCGCGCGATGGAGACAGCCTCCGCGGAGATGTCGGAGGCATACACGGGTGCGATCTCACCGCGGTATTCCCCCGCAGCCGCCTCCTCGCGGGCACGCCCCAAAACTCCCTGCGGCGCGCACTTCCAGCGGGTAAAATCAAAGGACCGCGCCCTGCCGGGAGCGACCGAACGGGCATACAGCACCGCTTCGATGGGCAGCGTCCCGCTTCCGCAGAGGGGGTCGGCGAACGCCTTCTCCCTGCGGTAGAAGGAATCCTCGATGATCGCCGCGGCAGTCGTCTCTCTGAGCGGGGCGTCGTACGTGAGCACGCGGTAGCCGCGCTTATGCAGCCCGTCGCCCGAGGTGTCGAGCGTGACGGTCGCGACGTCCTCGAACAGCGAGATGCCCACGACGGCGCGCTCCCCCCTTTCGTCGAAGGTGCGGACGTGCAGCTTCTCGGAGAGACGGCGGAGGATCGCCTTCTTTGCGACGCCGCCCGATGCCTTGACCGCCGCGAGCTTGCTGCGGTAGCTCTTGCCGTCGAGGAGGATGCGGGTATGGGGGGTGAAAAATTCCTCCCACGGGATGGCGCGGATCCCCTCGAACAGGTCGTCGAACGTCTCGGCGCGGAAGGAGGAAAGCGCGATGAGGACACGCTCCCCAGCGCGCAGAAAGACATTGAGACGGGCGACCGTGTCCCAGCCGCCCTCGACTTCCAACCGACCGCGGATGGCGGGGGCATGCCCAAGGCCAAGGCGTTCGATTTCACGTTTTACCGCCGCTTCGATGCCCGAAGCGGCGGGGATGAGCAGATGCATATTCCCTCCTTGTCAGGGGTCATTCCTCCGTCTCGTCGACGGTCTCCGGGTCGACGGGAGCGGGCTCGGGGATGAAGGGTTGGATGGGCGACGTCACGGGCGTAAGGTCGTACTTGTCGTCGATGTCGCCGCCGAGGAGCTCTTCGAGCATATCTTCGCGGGTGATGAGCCCGAGCGCGTTCCCCTCCGAGCCGACGATCACCATGCTCTCCCGCAGCGATTGCAGCCGCTTCATGAGGTCGGAGACCTTTTCGTCCGTCGTCGTGTAGGAGACGGGGCGGATGATGTTCGCAAAATCCTTCCTGCCGGCGAGCAGGTTTTCGTAGAAGTCGGCGCGGTAGAGGATGCCGACGATGTTCTGCCGTGTCCCCTTGTAGACGGGGATGCGCGAGAAGTTGGTCTCGCGGAAGATCTTATAGACGAGGCGGTCGCCCGAGCGTATCTCCGCCATGACGACGCGGTCGAGGGGGATCATGCACGAGCCGACGTGCAGCTCGTCGTAGCGCAGGGTGCGGGTGATGAGCTCGTGCTCGGTGTCGTTGAGGACCCCCTCCTTCTTGACGTCGGAGACGAGCATCTTGAACTCTTCCTCGGTGTACTTCTTCTTTTTCTTGTCGAGACCGCACACGAAGAAGGTGAACTTCTTCCACAGACCGAAGATGTAGTTGAGGGGCCAGCACACCCAACTGAGCACGAGCAGCGGATAAGACATGATGCGCGCGAACAGCTCGGGCTCCTCCTTTGCGAGCGTCTTGGGCGTGATCTCGCCGAAAATCAAAATGGCGACCGTGAGCACGATCGTCGAGACCGTCGGCCCGACCTCCCCGTTGATCATGTGCGTAAACAAGATGGTGGAGATGGTCGCCGCGGCGATGTTCACGATGTTGTTCCCGATGAGCAGCGTCGTGAGAACTTTGTTGTAATCCTCGCTGAGAGAAAGCGCGACGCGCGCGGTCTTCCGCTTGGCAGCGATACGGCGCATGCGCACCGTCGAAAAACTTGTGTAAGCAGTCTCCGTCGCAGAAAAGCAGGCAGAGAGCGCGATGAGCACGATGAGCGCGACCAATAAGCCTATGTCGCTACTGTCCATAAAAAAGAAAGGTCCTCCCTTGGGGATTTTTCCCGTTATATCATTGCTCCCCTGCCCGTTTGGGGGCAGGGGGCGATGGTCTTCCGTTCAGATGAGTTTTCGGAAACTTATTTTTTGAATGCGAACTGCACGAACTCGGCAAAGGCGTGGTCCCAAACCTCGAAGGTGTGACCGAGCCCCGAGAGGACCTCCGTCTTGTACTCCTTGAGGTTGTCGCCCGCCGCGAGCGAGAAGTCGCCTGTGAACGAACGGTAGATGGGGTAGCAGCTCTCATCTGCCGTGCCGCAGCACAGATACACGCCGTACACGGGGTAAGGACTCGCCGCGATCGCGTTGCCCGCCTCTTCTCCGGACACCGTTTCGGGTCCCATCGAGAAGGCGCCGATCCAGCCGAACAGGTCGAGGCAGTTGCACATGCCGAGGTTGACCGCCTGCATGCCGCCCATCGAGAGCCCGGCGAGCGCGCGTTCGGCGCGGTCCTTGCTCACGGAATACGCCCCTTCCACGGCGGGGATGAGGTCGGCGCGGAGCTCCTTCTCAAAGTCGAAGAAGCCGAGCACGTTGGGCGTCTTTTCGAGCTTGCCGTTGACGAAGCGGTTGTGGATGTTGTTGAAGTCGGCACACGTCCTGCCGTTGGGGAAGACGACGACGAATTTTTTGAGCTTCTCCTCGGCGTACAGCTGTTCGAGAAGTTTGAGGCAGTTGCCCTTGCCGTTGCCGCCGGGCAGCCACTCCGTCTCGCCACCGCCGATGCCGTGCAGAAGATAGAGCACTGGGTAGGTGCTTACGGGATCGTAGTCCTCGGGCAGATAGACGAATGCACGCTTGGTGGGCGCGCCCTCGATGGACGTCGCCGTATATTCGAGTTCATTCAGCGTTCCCTTGAGTTCGAGGGGATCGATCTCGCCGATGTCGGGAGCCGCCTCCTCCGTGACGTCCTCGACGATCACATCGGGCTCTGCGGGAGCTTCCTCTTCGGGAGCCTCTTCCACGGGGGTCTCCTCGGCGGGAGTCTCCTCTTCGGGCGCTTCCTCTGCAGGGGTCTCCTCGGCGGGAACCTCCTCTTCGGACGCGACTTTGGATTTGAGGCGGAAGCGGATGACGACATATCTCTCTCCGCTCAGGGGGAGATTTCTGCCGATCAAATGCTTGCGTGCGGGCGCTTCCTGAGGCTCCTCCTCAGACATGGGTGCCTCGTCCTCCGTCCCCTCTACGGGTTCTTCCTCAGCGGGAGCCTCTTCTACAGGGGTCTCCTCTACGGGAGCCACCTCTACGGGAGTTTCTTCTGCGGGCGCTTCTTCTGCGGGCGCTTCTTCCGCGGGGGTCTCCTCTACGGGAGCTTCTTCCGCGGGGGTCTCCTCAGCGGGAGCTTCTTCCGCGGGGGTCTCCTCTACGGGAGCTTCTTCTACGGAAGTCTCTTCGACGGGGAGCTCCTCTGCGGGAAGTTCCTCTTGCACCGCCTCTTCTGACGTACCTTCCGAGAGTTTGAGTTCCTCTTCGCGAGTTTGTTCTTCCATAATTTCCTCCTTAACCTGTCTATGATATAACTATTATACTATGAAATGAGAAATTTTACAAGAGAATGAGACAACTTTTTTGAAAAACTCTTCACTTTTTCTCGAGGCTGTGCAAAAAGGCATAGGCGCTGTGGGCTGCGACGCACCCCTCCCCCGCCGCTTTTGCATATTGGTAGGGTCTGCCCGTGATGTCGCCCGCCGCAAAGAGCCCCTCAAGCCCGGTCGAAAGATCGCGCTCCACCTTGACGTGGACGCCGTCCGTCGGCAGTCCGAAGACGAGCGCATCGGGCGGGGCGCTGTTTTTGAGGAAGAAGACGCCGCTCACGGGGAGCCGTTCCTCCCCGAAGACGAGCGCTTCGACCCGACCGTTTCCTTCGACGGCGGTGGGCGTCTTTTGCAGGACGACGAGGTTCTCTCCCTTGAGCTTGGGCGCGGGGTAGAGGCAAACGCAGTATACCATGTCCGCGAAGCGGGCGAGAAATTGGGCTTCCTCCTCAAATTTGGGGGAGGAGATGACGGCGGCGATCTTCTTGCCGCGGTAGAGTGCACCGTCGCACACGGCGCAGTAGCTGACGCCCCGCCCGAGCAGCTCGCGTTCGCCCGCGATGCGCCCCTTGGTCTCCACGCCCGTGGCGAGGATGACCGTGCGCGAGGTAAACGTCTCCCCGCCCGCGGAGAGGGTGTAGTGCTCCCCCGTGCGGAAGATGCCGTCCGCCCTGCCGCGGGTGAGAACGAGCCCCTCTGCCTCCATTTGCATCCGGAGGGCGGCAGCGAAGTCGGAGCCCCGCCCCGTGACCGTGGGGAAGTTGTTGACCTTCTCCGCGAGACGCAGTTTGTCGCCGAAGCCCTCTTCGCCCAGCCACAGATAGTCGAGCAACAGATTTTTTGCCGTGAGCGCCGCAGTGAATGCCGCGATGCCTCCGCCCACGATCGCCGTATCGTACATTTTTTGCATACAAAGATGATTCCCTTTGATACAGTATATCATACCCGCGCGGCAAAGTCAAGAAAAACCTTGCCGCACCGCCGCCCTCCGCGATGTCCCCATTAAGGCAAAATTTGTGAGAAGTGACCTCATCGGAGGGGGGCATGTCCGAGGTTTGCCCTCATGTTTGCATTTGGGGGCTATAAATTGATCCCGCCCTGCATCGCTGTTTTTGTAAAAGGCGCACGAAGAGAGCCTTCGCACGCCTTTTTTCATGACGATATTGTGCCCAAACGGGCATGGATGCTCAGCGGAAGATCGCGATCGAATAGGGTTGCAAGGTGAGCTTGTTCCCCGAAAGGGCAGTCTTCCCTTCGGTGGCGTCGAGGACGTCCTGCAGCTTGCCGAGACCCGTGACATCCACCTCGCGGCTCTCGAAGTCGGAGAGGTTGACGAGCACGGTGATCTTCCCCTCGCCGTACGTCTTGGTGAACGCCGCGACGTATCTGTCGCCGAGGTCAAGCGCCTCGACCCTGCCGCGGGCGAGCTCGGGATGGCGGTTCCGCAGCCGCATCGCCGCCTTGTAATAGTTGAGGATGGAGGACGGGTCGTCCATCTGCGACTCCACCGACCCGTTGGGGTAGGCGTTCTTCCCCATATCGACCCCCTGCTGGGGAGGGATGAAGACCTGCCCCTCCGACATGTCCTTTTCCGTCCACCGCATGGCGATGCGCTTGGTGGGGTCGGAGTCCGGGTCGGCGCACCGCATGCCGATCTCGTCGCCATAATAGACGAAGACGTTGCCGTTCATGAGGGACATGAGACCCGCCCCCATCTTGATCTGCAATTCCCCCGAGAGCATGTTCGCCGCGCGGGCGGTGTCGTGGTTGCAGAGGAAGGGAGCCTGGGTGCCGATGTCGTAAATGCTCTGATAGTCGAGGAGAAGGGAGACGAAGGCGTCGCCCGGCTTGGTCTGGATGGAGCCGAGCAGCGCTTTGACCGAGCTGATGTCGCTCGCCCCCGCGCTCATCGGGAAGAGGAAGCAGCTGTCGATGCCGCTCTCGTAGTACTGTCTGATCTGCGCATTGGAGCCCAGCCACACTTCGCCCACGATGTAGGCGTCCTCCTTCACTGACTTTGCCGTCTCGTTGAGGAAGCGGAGGAAGGAGACGTTCTTTTCGGTGTTCCCCGTGTAGTAGCTCGTGCACGCGTCGAGGCGGAAGCCGTCGCAGTCCATGTCGGTGAGCCAGAAGGAGACGATGTCTGCGATCTCCTGCCGCACAGCGGAGCTGTCAAGGTTGAGGTCGGGCATGATGGAATCGAACTGCCCCTCATAGAACCATCCGTCCGCGCCCGAGACGGGGCGGTACCCCGAGAGTTCGCGCTCGGAGAAGTTGTAGTATTCGAGATATTTGGCGTTTTCGCCCGAAGTCTCCCCATTTCTGAGGGCTTCGACCGCCCTGCGGAACCACTCGTTCGAACTCGACGTGTGGTTGAACACCATGTCGACGATGACGTTGATGCCGCGGGCATGCGCCTCGCGGACGAGCTCCTTCATGTCGTCGTTGGTGCCGTAGTCCTTTTCGACGGTGCAATAGTCCACGACGTCGTAGCCGTGGTAGGTCGTTGACTCGCAGACGGGCATGAGCCAGATGCCGTTGTACCCCATTTCGGCGATGTAATCGAGCTTGCTCGTGAGTCCCTTGAGGTCGCCGACGCCGTCGTCACCCGAGTCGCAGTAGGAGCGGACGAAGACTTCGTACCAGTTGCGGTAGTTGTCGTCGAGAATGTGAAGGGAGCTGTCCCCCTCCCCTCCGCAGGCGGAGAGCGGAGAGAGCAGCAGGGCAAGGCAGACAAGGGAGGCAAAGATCTTCTTTTTCATACCCCGCCTCACTTGACCGCGCCGCTTGAGACGCCCTCGACGTAGTACTTCTGCATGCTGAGGAAGAGGGCGCTGATGATGCCGCCGACGATGGTCGCGCCCGCGCAGAACACGGTGAAGTTCTCGCTGAACGAGCTCTTTTCCGCATTGATGAGGCGGTAGAGACCGAGGGCGACGGTGTATTTGTTCGCGTCGTTGATGATGGTGTTGACAAATATGAAGTCGCACCACGGGGAGATGAAGGAGGTGAGCACCGTATACACGATGATGGGCTTTGCGAGCGGGATGGTGATGCGCCAGAAGATGGTCCACTGCGACGCACCGTCGAGGATCGCTGCCTCCTCCAAGGAACGGGGAAGGGTATCGAAGAAGCCCTTACAGATGTAATAGGAGAGCGCCGCGCCGCTCGAGTACACGAGGATAAGCGCAAACAGGGAGTTGGTGAGCCCCATCGCTTTGAGGATGAAGTACACCGCGATCATGCTCATAAAGCCGGGGAACATGCCGAGCACGAGCATGACGTTCATGAGCGGCTTGCGCAGCTTGAACCGCATGCGGGAGAAGGCATAGCTCACCATGAGGATGAACACCGTCGTGATCGCACATGAGCAGACTGCGACGAGGACGGTATTCATGAGCCAGCGGAAGAACTGCGTCTCCTTGAACAGCGCCACAAAGTTGCCGAAGCCGAGTTTGAGATCGCTGGGGAAGAGCTCATAGATGATGCCCGTGGAGGGCTGGACACGGAACGCCGTGTAGAGCAGATAGACGATGGGCAGCACCCACAGGGTGCCGAGCACGGCGAGCACGATGTAGATGAGGGTGTTGGAGATGATGTCGCCGATCTTCTGTCCGCCCGCTTCATAGAGGAGCCCCCAGAAGTCGATGAACACGCCGATGCCGAAGAGACCGGCGGTGAAAAGATACAGGACGCCCATTCCCCAGCGCTTCTGATAGAACTTGTGCGCGCCGAAGACGCCGAGGAAGATGCAGAGCAGCAGGGTGACGAGTTTTTCGCGTTTTTCGCCGTCATCGCGGACGGTCAATGCACGAGTTTCTTCCATTACTGATAGTCCTCCTCGTTTTGGTTTGCCTTGGAGCGGTTGAAAGTGATGAGCGAGAGCGCCGCGCTGATCACGAAGATGATGATGCCGATGACCGAGGCGAGATTATACTGCGGGTTGACGTCCGTCGTGAGGCGGTAGAGCCATGTGACGAGCAGGTCGGTCGCCTGCGCCTTGGAGCCGCCGCCATAGTTGATGTTGTCGACGGGTCCGCCGCCAGACAGCAGCCAGATGACGTTGAAGTTGTTGATGTTGCCCACGAACTGCGTGATGAGGTAGGGCGACGTGACGTGCAGCATGTAAGGAAGGACGATGTGCATGAACAGCTGCATGGGATTGGCGCCGTCGAGCTTGGCGGCTTCGTACATCTCCGCGGGGATGTTCATGAGGATGCCCGAGCACATCAGGATGGTGTACGGGATGCCGATCCACATGTTGACGACGATGATGGTGATCCTCGGGATGATCGCCCAATGGGAGCTGTCGCCCAGCCAGAGGATCTTGTCGTTGCCCGTGAGCCCTAAGATGACGTTGAGGATACCGTCGGCGTCGAGGATCTTCTGCATGAGAAGGAGGGTGACGAACTGCGGCACGGCGATCGCGATGACGAAGAGGGTGCGCCAGAGCATTTTGAGCCTGATCCCCTTCTTATTGATCATGAGCGCGATGATCATGCCGAGGAAGTAGTTGGAGAAGGTCGCAAAGATCGCCCAGATGAACGTCCATGCGAGGACGCGCAAAAAGACGAGCAAAAACTCCATGCCGCCGCTGCCGATGGAAAAGATCTTGGAGAAGTTGGCAAAGCCGACCCAATCGAAGAGGGCTGCGGGAGGCGTGTGTTCGTAGTCGTAGTTGGTGAAGGCGATGAGGATCATGAAGATGAGCGGCATCACCGTAAACACGAGGAGCCCGAGCAGGGGCAGGGCGAGGAGCAGGACGTAGAACTTTTTGTTGACGAGCTGCTTGCAGTCCTCGCGGAAGGAGGAGACCTTGCTGCACTCGCGCACGTAGGCGGAGGCGATGAGGTCGCCGCTTGCGCCGTACAGATAGATACAGTGGGCGAGATAGTCCTTCGAGAAGATGTCCTCGTCGCGCAGAAGTTCGACCGTGATCCCCTTTTCGCCCGAGGTCACCTTTTTGACGATGAGCGTCCCGAAGCGGGTGCCCTCTGCGACCTCTGCGAGCGGAACGCGGTCTCCCCCGATCTCGAGGATGGCGCCCTCCGTGTTGCCGGAGAAGGTCGCGCGGACCTGCCCGCCCTGTACGGCGATGGCGCGGGAGGAGAGTTTGACGGAGGCAACGCCGGGCACAAGGGAGGACGTGCGGTCGGTATAGAACTGCGGGGCGGCTTTGCCCGCGATGTTGCGGAGTTTGTCGTTGCGGATGTTGCCGCTCACGTTCATGAACCACACGGTCACGAACATGAGGATGACAACGACGGAGACGACCGCATAGAGGAGGATGAGGAAGCTGTTGTCGCCCGGGGTGTATTCATAGATGCCGAGCGCCTCGTTCCACGTCTCCGTGCCGAGCACCGTCCCGAGATCCCCCGAGAAGAGATGCCCGATATATGCCCCGCCGAAGAAGACCATATAGAGGATGAACGCCACTTCGAGGAGGAAGTAGATCGCTCCCTTGACGTACTGCCCGCGCATCATCTGCCCCGTGCCCATGAACAGGCAGGAGAGCTTGGTCGCGGCGGAGCCGTGCACGACGGAGAGCACGAAGTCCTTCACCTTGCGCCACATGCGCGCAAAGAACCCCTCCCCCTTCGCCGTCTTCGGCACTGTTTTCGTCGAAATATCCATATTTTTTCTCCCGAAATAAAGGTATGCGGGGGCAAGACGCCCCCGCAAGACATGAGAACGCGGTTTACTTTACAAATCCCTTGACGAGCGCGTCGAGCTGCTGTTTTGCGTTGAAGGACGCGATGTCGCTGAGGGCGTTGATCATCGCCGTGCCGAGCCCGGCCATGGGCGTCCAGAAGTCACCGGGGACGTTCTTCTGCGAATGGGTGAAGGGAAGCTGGGCGCTGATCGCCTTTGCACAGGCATCGGAAGTGACCTTGGCGTCGCTCTTCGCCTCTTTGTTGGTGGGGACGAAGCCGCGCGCGTCGAAGTGCTTGAGCTGGTTCTCCTTGTTGGTGTAGAACTGCGCAAATTCGAGCGCATCTGCCATGTTGGGGGAGCGCTTGGAGACGCCGAGCAGTTTATAGCCCGCAAACGACTTGAGCTGGACCTGCTGACCGTTCATGGTGTAGGTGGGAAGTTTTGCGACGCCGAAGTTCTCGCCGAGGTACTGCTGCACCTGCGACTTGTTCCAGATGCCGCTCGCACCTGCGATCGCCTTGCCCGTCTGGAAGCCCGTGATGAGCTTGCTGTCGTCCG
>CANQNB010000048.1 GCA_947625065.1 uncultured Clostridia bacterium
CCCTCCCGCCCGTCGGTGAAGAAGAGGATGACGTCGGCGGTGTCGATGGCGAGCGAGGCTTGCAGGGCGATCTGCTTCCACATCGTGTCCTCGCTCCGAAGCTCGATGCCGCCCGTGTCGATGAGGGTGAACGGCTTGCCCCGCCACTCGCAGTCCGCGGTGATGCGGTCGCGCGTGACGCCCGGTCTGTTCTCCGTGATGGAAATTTTTCTGCCCGCGACCTTGTTGAAAAAGGTGCTCTTGCCCACATTGGGGCGGCCGACTATGGCGATCGAAGGGTTCATGATACTCCTATTATAAAGAAATTCGCGCCCTTTGTAAAGAAAAAACGAGGGCGGAAAACAAAAAACAGCAGGAACTCCCCTGCTGTTTTCGTTCACTCCTCCGCCTGCAATTCCTGCAATGACAGCCTGAATGTCTGCCCGTTTTTGAACTCCAGGCGCAGCGTCTGCCCTTCCTGCACGATCTCCGCATCAAAGATGCCGTCCGAGAGTAGCAGAAAATCGAGCAGCAGCGCACTCCTGTCCACTTCGTACTTCCTTGGTTCCATCCGTCCGATCTCTCCTTGTTGATTTTTACTGTCCTGTATTGACCAGTATAGAATTATTCTACACGGGACAGGACATAATTGCAATGGGAGATATTGCTGAAATGACGGAACTTTGCGCGAATTTTGTCGAAAATCTCAAGGAATTGCTGTTTGAACAGGGACTCACCGTAAAGGAATTCGCCCAAAAGCTCGGCATCTATGAGAGCACGGTCTACAATTACATGCGTGGGAGCCGTCAGCCCAATCTGCGACTTTTGATCAGGATCGCCGACTATTTTTCCTGTTCGGTGGACTTTCTCCTCGGCAGGGTGCCCGAATATGGGGAGGTCGCCTACCGCGCCTGCCCGCCCTTTCCGCAACAGCTGGCGTTCCTGATGAGTTATTTCAACGTCAACAAATACCGGCTGTGCAAGGAGGTGCCCGTGACGCACTCGGTGATCTATGCCTGGCAGAGCGGTCGGTCGGAGCCGACGCTCGACTACGCCGTAAGACTTGCCGACTACTTCGGCTGCACGGTGGATTTTATCGTCGGCAGGGAACCTTAGGCTCAAAAAATGCGCGATAACGCGCAGTGGAGAAAGAGGGTTTTAGCTGCTCTCCTTCCGCAGACGGTCGAGGATCTGCTCAAAGTATGCGGGCATGGGTGCCTCGAACGTCATCTCCTCCCCCGTCGTCGGGTGAAGAAAGGTGAGGCGGAAGGCGTGCAGAAGCTGACCGTTCAAGTGAAATTTTTGGTTCTTATAACCGTAGAGCGGGTCGCCCACGACAGGGTGACCCATATATTTTGCGTGGACGCGGATCTGGTGGGTACGCCCCGTTTTGAGCGAAAAGCGCGCGAGCGTGTAGGCGCGGAATCGCTCGAGAACGACAAAGTCGGTCTCCGCGGTCCGCCCCTCCCCCGCGGGAAGAACGGCTTGTTTGAGGCGGTTCTTCTTGTCCCGCCCCATCTGCGTTTTGATGTGCCCCGCGTCCTCCTTGACGACCCCCTCGAGGAGGGCGACGTATTCCCGCCGCGCGGTCTTCTTTGCGATCTGCTCGGAGAGGGAGAGATGTGCCCTGTCGTTTTTGGCGACGACGAGCAGACCGGAGGTGTCCTTGTCGATGCGGTGGACGATGCCGGGGCGGACCTCCCCGTTGATTCCGCTCAGACTGCTGAGACGGTAGAGGAGGGCGTTGACGAGGGTCCCCTCGTAGTTGCCCGCGCCCGCATGCACCGTCATGCCCTGCGGCTTGTTGACGACGGCGAGGTCGTCGTCTTCGTAGAGGATGTCGATGGGAATGTTCTCGGGTTTCGCGGCGGAAGGGACGGGATCGGGGATGCAGATCTCCACTTCGTCGCCCGCCTTGAGCATGGCGCCCGCCTTGAGGTTGACCCCGTTGCCCCATACCATGTCCGCGTCGGCGAGCTTTTTTACGGCAGAACGGGTGAGATCCGTGCGCGCGCTCAGAAAGACGTCGGCGCGGCAGGCGGCATCGGCGGTGAACCTAAGCGTCTGCATGCGGCTCCTCTTGCTCCTCTTGCCCGGCGTCCTGCGCGTCGGGTCGGAGTTCCTCTTCGGGGCTCTCGTCTTGCGCCGTTTCCTCGGGTTGAGGCTCTTCTTCGGGGCTCGCCTCTTGCGCCGTTTCCTCGGGTTGAGGCTCTTCTTCGGAGGTCGCGGCAATCACTTGCTCCTCCGTGCTCTCCACGGACTGAGCGGCGAGCGCTTTGGCGCCCTCCTTCTCCGCCTCGCGGCGCTTCGCCTCCTCCCTCCACGCCTTTGTGAGGGGGATGAGGGCGGTCGGACCGATGAAGAAGATGATAAAGAGGAGCACCGCCGCGCCGATGGTGATGCAGAAGTCGGCAATGTTGCAATTCGCAAAGCCGAACCGCGAGAGGTCGACGAAGTCGCGCACGACGGCGACGCCCGCCGTGTTCTTCACGAAGAGGCGGTCGATAAAGTTGCCGATCGCGCCCCCCTCGATCACGCCGAGGGCGATCTGCGCGGGCATGTTCCCCTTGAACACGGTGAAGATGAGCGCGGGGATGCCGACGATGAAGACGGCGGTGACAATCATCACGCCGATCATGAAGGGCCGGTTCCCGCTCCCGATGCCGAAGGCGATGGCGTCATTCTCCACGTGGCTGAATCCCAGCCAGCCCGGGATGAGCGAAAAGTAGTCCTCCTCGGTGGGAAGAAAGTGGAAGGCGAGGAATTTGGTGAGCTGGTCGATGCCGACCGCGGCGAGAATGACGAGGACGACAACGACCGCGCGCACGATCTGTTTGGTCTTTGCGTTCATTCCCCCTTGCCCTCCACGAGTTGCGTCTTGAGGGCATGCAGTGCGGGCGAGAGGTCGACTTTATAGATGTGCGGCATGTCGCGGCGGGTGTATTCCTCCCAGAAGCGCGCCTTTTCCTCACGGAAATATTCGGCATGACGGCTGACGTGCACGCTTTCGGTCACCCGCTTGCCGTCCTTAACGAGGAGGGTGCGGAGGTTGCGCGCCGTAAAGTTTGTGAGGGTCATGCGCTTCCACGTCTCCACGGGGTGGAAGAGCTCAAGCGGCTCGGTCTCGTCGATCGTTTCCCCCGCGCGGGTGATATAGTCGGCGATCGCCTTGCCCGTCTTCCCGTCGTAGAGGCGGTACACCTCCTTGACGCCGGGGTTGGTGATCTTCTCCGTCGTGTCGGAGAGCTTGATCTTGGGGATCTCCCTCCCGTTCTCGAACACGGCGGCGAGCTTATACACCCCGCCGAGCGCGGGAAGGTCGGCGCTCGTGATGAGCTTGGTGCCGACGCCCCAGCTGTCGATCTTCGCCCCCTGTTCCTTGAGGGAGCTGATGGAGTTCTCATCGAGATCGCCCGAGGCGCAGATGATCGCATTCGGGAAGCCCGCCTCGTCGAGCATCTTCCTCGCCTCCTTGGAGAGGTAGGCAAGGTCGCCCGAGTCGAGGCGGATGCCCTTGGGCTCATGCCCCGAGGCGCGGAGCTCTTTGAAGACTTCGATCGCGTGCGGAACACCGCTGCGCAGGGTGTCGTAGGTGTCGACGAGGAGAAGACAGCCGTCGGGGAAGCTCCTCGCATAGGCGCGGAATGCCTCGAGTTCGGAGGAGAAGTTCATCACCCAGCTGTGCGCCATCGTCCCCGACACGGGGACATCGAACAGCTTGCCCGCATAGACATTGGAGGTACCCACGCAGCCGCCGATCATGGCAGCGCGCGCGCCGTAGATCCCCGCGTCCGCCCCTTGTGCGCGGCGGAGACCGAACTCCATCACGCCGCCGCCCGCCGCGTCGACGATCTTCGCCGCCTTGGTCGCGATGAGCGTCTGGTGGTTGACAAAGGTGAGGATCGCCGTCTCCACGAGCTGCGCCTGCACCATGGGCGCGGTGACGGTGAGAATGGGCTCGTAGGGGAAGACGATCTCCCCCTCGCGCACGGCGGTCACGCTCCCCGTGAAGCGCAGCCCCGCAATATAGGTGAGAAACTCTTCGGAAAATCCCCCGACGCTGCGCAGGTAGGCGATGTCGTCCTCCGAAAAATGCAGATTTTCGAGATAGTCGGCGACCTGCTCCATGCCCGCGGCGACCGAGTAGGTGATGAGTTTGTTGGGGCGGAAGAAGACATCGAACACGGCGGACTGCTCGTGTTTGCCCTCGTTAAAATACCCCTGCCCCATCGTGAGTTCATAGAGATCGGTGAGAAGTGTAAGATTACGCATGAGGGTCCTCCTGATTGGGTGTTTCGGACATGGGTGCCTCCGATGAGCTCTCTGTCTCCTCGGAGGGAAGATCGTCTTCGGGCTCCATAGCCTCTTCGGGCGTTACGCTTTCGGGCTCCTCGGGCGTTTCGGCGGGAGCGTCGACCGCGAGCTCCTCGGAGGGAGTTTCGCTCTCGGGCGCCGCAGCCTCCTCGGGCGTTTCGGATCCTTCGGGCGGAGTGACCTCTTCCTCTGCTCCGCCCCCTTCCCCCTTCACGGGCTTTTGGGGATAGTTCGCGCCGAGCATGTTGATCTCGGAGAAATAGGGCTTGGTCTTTTTGTCGGAGGAGAGGAACGCCGCGATGCCGAGGGGCTCCCCCTCCTTGCTCCCGAAGAGGGCGCCTTCCTTCTTATAGTTGATTGCAACGAGCGCCGCGATGCCGGCGAGCCCGAGCACGACCATGAGGATGGCGAAGACTTCGCTCCACCAGATCCCGCCGCCCGAGAGGATGAATTGGGGGTCGCGGAGGGGCTCCATGATGGAGCGCACGGTGCCGTACCAAACGAAGTAGGAGCAGAGGAAGACGCCGTTGGGCTTTTTGGCGAACTTCCACGCGAGGGTGAAGAGGATCGCCCAGCCGAGCAGATCGAGGACGCTCTCATAGAAGAAGAAGGCGTAGTGCCATGTCGCGCTCTCTAAGTGGGAGAAGGCTTCGACCCCACCCATGCCCGAGATGATGGGCACCGCAAAGGGAAACCACTGCATGGAGGGCGAGGTGACGACGCGCCCGTAGACTTCCCCGTTGAAAAAGTTCCCCCACCGACCGAGCGCCTGCGCGATGAGGATGTTGATGACGACGCAGTCCGCCGCGCGCAAAAAATTCACCTTGCACACGAGGCAGACGATGAGCCCCGCCGTCACCCCGCCGATGACACCGCCCGTGATGGAGAGACCCGACCACGGGAACTTAAAGAACGATTGGAGCCCGAGTCCGGGGTCGGTGAGGCAGGAGAAGAGCCGCGCGCCGATGATGGCGGACGGGATGCAGAACACGAAGAGGGTGAAGACGAAGTTCGGGTCCATGTTCCTGCGCTTCATCAAGAGGGCGGAGAGGGACGCCGCGATGAGCATGCCGCAGACGATGACGATCGCATAGTATTGGATCTCCACGCCAAACACATAGATGCCCGTGGGATAGGAGCCGAACAGGGGGTTGTCCGACAACAAGTTCAGATGCATAGATGACCTCGCAAATTTTGCTTATCCATATTATAGCACCGCGCGCGGGAAAATGCAACCGCAGGCGGATCTTTTTTGCAAATCGGGGGACGAAATGCCCCGTTCGCGCCTGTTTTTGCGCCCTTTTGCGCTCCGGCGCGTCAGTCGAGCTTCAGCCCGAGCGGCTTTGCGGCGCGAAGAAGAGGGAATGCGGCGAAGAGGAGGGCGTAATTGAAGAGGCTGTTCCACAGCTGCCCCATAAACAGAAGGCGGACGAGCGCATAGGTGAAGTAGGTATTCGCGCCGCCGAAATGCTCCTTCAGCAGGGCGAGCGACTTCGCCGAAAAGCCGATGCGGGTGTAGTAGAAGTACATCCCCGTCGTGTTGATCCCCACCGAGCAGACGGCGAGCGTGAGCACGCAGATGAGGGCGAGTTTGACGTATCCGCTTCCCTTAAAATGGAGGGGAAAATTCATTACGAGACCCGCGATCGCGGACATGGTAGCCACGGAGAGCCCCACCCACGGCATGTAGAGCGACCCCGCGGGGTTGCCGAGAAAGCCGATCGCGTCTCCCAAAAAGACGGCGATAAAGCCGAAGACGGGACCGACCAGCATGCCTGAGAGCACGCTCGCAAAGACCGTGAGGGAGAACTGCACGTCGGCGAAACGGAATTCGAAGAGGTTGACGGCGATGCACAGTGCCGTCGTCACGCCGATGTAGGCGACTGCGTGCGATTTCGACTTCCCCGCGAGGGAATCGGACAAAAAGATGCGGCTCCACAGGCTGCGTCTGCGCGTCCCCGCCCCCTCCCTGCCGCGGGAGAAAAAGAGGACCAGCCAAACCCACAGCACAAAGACGGCGGCGGAAGCGGCGTAGCAGACGATGCGCGACCACGCGGGTGCGCCGAGCCTGCCCGATTCCACGAGCAGCCCCGCCGCAAGCAGCCCCGCCGCGGCAAAAAGCAGAAGAATTTGCAGAAAAAGCTGCAATAGCTTTGTGCGTCTTCGGGCTCCGATCATGAAAACCTCCTTCGGGGAACCTGCCGCTTTGCCCCTTCGGCCGCGGCGCAGCGCACCCCAAAAGCCGCTCTTCTCCATGAGAACGCCCCTCTATTATACCAAAGCGCGCGCGCGTTTGCAAATAAATTGCATACATTTTTCCGAATGAGCGAAACTGTCGGCATGGTACTCGTCATCATCCGCACCGCCATCATCTTCTTCGCCCTGCTCATCATCATGCGGCTCATGGGGAAGCGGCAGATCGGCGAGATGCAGCCCTTCGAGCTCGTCATCACCCTGCTCATCGCCGAGCTCGCCTGCATCCCGATGGCGGATTCGTCCATCCCCCTGCTCTACGGCATCATCTCCGTCGTGACCATCTACGTCCTGCACGAACTCATGACCCTGCTCGACCTCAAGATCAAGCCGCTCAAGGGGCTCATCAGCGGAAAGCCGAGCCTCGTCATCAACAAAAACGGTATCGACGACTACCAACTCAAGCGCAACAACCTCGACGTCTCCGACCTCATCGAGAGCCTGCGGACGGCGGGGTATTTCTCCCTCGACTGCGTCGACTATGCCCTCTACGAGTCCAACGGGCAGTTCTCCGCCCTCCCCAAGGAGGACTACGAGGACCAGAGCTCCCTCCCCGTCGTCATCATCGACAACGGAAAGTACAACCGCAAAAATCTCGGGCTCATCGGGCTCGGCGAGAGCTTTTTCGACGAGATCCTCTCGAAGGAGAAGACCAAGCGGAAGAAGGTGCTCGTGCTCACCGCCGACGGAAGGGGAAAGCTCTACCTGCAGGAAAAGGGGAAAAAGTACCGCGTCCTGCGCGTGCAATACCCCGACGGCAAGGCGTGGTGAAAGAGGCAAAAGCGCGAAATACGCGGCTCGACCTCGGACATGGTACCAACGTTTGACGTCTGTGCGGCAAATTCTCTCTTGCGCACATCTGCATACATATGGTAAAATCACTCACGGCGATCCTCCTCGCGGCGGCGCTGCTCTTCGGGCTCGGACTGTATGAATGGTTCCTCGTGCGGGAGGAATTCGGCGCCTTCGGCGAGGAAGTGGAGACGCTCTACGAAAAATCGGAGGCGGGAACGGCGAGCGGGGAGGACGCGAAGGCGGTGCAGACCTCGTGGGAATCGCGCAAGGAGCGGCTGCACGTCTGGCTCCCCCACAACGACATCATCCGCATCGACGACTATCTCTCGGAATCGGTGCGCCTCATCGCGGAGGGAAACTTCCCCCTCGCGCTCTCCAAGCTCGAAGTGTTGCGCCACCTCGCAAAGTGCCTCCCCGACACCTACCTGCCCGCCCTCGAAAACATCTTTTAGCGACAGCTGAGGCGCGATCCGCTCTGAAAAATTTGTGCAACAGACGCGATCTCCCCATACCATGTCCGCGGTATGGGGAGATTTTTGCTGCTTTATGAATGGGTGGAGGTCACTGACACACCCCCCACCCTGCCCTCCCCCCTCTGGTAAAAGGGGGGAGGCAACACCCCCTCACCGCCTGCGGCGGAGCTCCCCCTCAAGGGGGAGCCAAGGTGGCGTGCCTATCCGCTCAGGGCAGTTTTTCGCCGGGATAAATGTGCGAATTCTCTTTTGCCGAAGCCAACATGAGCTTGATGCGGTTCTCCTGATTGACCCGCGTTGCCGAGGGGTCGTAGTCGACGGGCACGATGTTCGCCTCGGGGTAGAGCTGTTTGACGACGCGGACCGCGCCCTTGCCCGCAATGTGGTTGGGCAGGCACCCGAAGGGCTGGGTGCACACGATGTTCTCCGTTCCCGTCTCCGCGAGCGCAGCCATCTCGGCGGGGATGAGCCAGCCTTCCCCCATCTTGACGCCCTGGTTGATGACCTTGTCGGCGCATTTTCGGAGGTGACCGAAGTCGTGCAGGGGTTCGAATACGCCCCCCTTCTTCATCTGCGAGATGAGCGCGCGCTGCTTTCCGCGGAGCCAAAGGTAGGCGATGCGGTAGAGGGGGGTGGAGCGGGTGCGCTTGCCGTAGTAGGCGGCGTCGTTCAGCGTGTTCACGACGCAGTAGAGGATGAAGTCCATGAGGCTGGGCACGACGGGTTCGCACCCCTCTTTGAGCAGAAATTCCTCGAGATGGGAGTTGCCGAGGGGGGAATATTTGACGTAGATCTCCCCCACGATGCCCACCTTGATCTTCTTCTCCCGCCGCACGGGGACGGCGGCGAACTGCCCGAGGATCTCCCCCGTGTACTTTTTGAAGCGGGCGAACTTCTTCTCGTCGAACGCCTTGCGCAGCATCCCGATGAGCCGCTCGCGCACCTGCGCGCTATCCCCCTCGTGCTCCTCATAGGGCTTGACCTGATTGTAGCACGTCATGATGAGGTCGCCGTAGAAGATGGCGTAGGCGAACTTTCTGATAAGCCCGAGGGAGAGGTCGATCCCGTTCCCCTTTTCGAGCCCCGAGAAGTTGAGCGAGAGGACGGGCACCTGCGGGAATTCCGCCCTGAGCGCCTTGCGGATGAGGGAGAGATAGTTGCTCGCACGGCAGCCGCCGCCCGTCTGCGTGATGAGCACCGCCGTATGGTCGACGTCGTATTTGCCGCTCTTCAATGCGTCGAGATATTGCCCGATGACGCACAGCGCGGGGAAACAGGTGTCGTTGTGCACATGTTTGAGCCCCTCGTCGATGACCTGCCTCCCCTCGTTGTGGAGCACCTCCATGCGGTAGCCCTCCCCGCGCAGGATGTGGGTGAGCAGATCGAAGTGCCACGGGAGCATATCGGGAACGAGCACGGTGTAGCGCTCCTTCATCTCGGGGGTGAAGGGGATGACGGGGTCGGTAAAGTCGACGACCGGGGTCTCTTTCTTCTCTTTCATATCGTCTTCCTCCCCCGCTTCTGCTCCTCAATGGCGGCGAGCATCGAGCGGAGCCTGATCTTGACCACGCCGAGGTTGTTGATCTCGTCGATCTTGATCTGCGTATACAGCTTGCCGCTCCTCTCGAGGATGGCGCGCACCTCGTCCGTCGTGATGGCGTCGATGCCGCACCCGAAGGAGACGAGCTGGACGAGGTCGACATTCTCGTGCCGCGTGCAGTATTCCGCCGCGCGGTAGAGACGGGCATGGTAGGTCCATTGGTTGAGCACGTTCACCTTGACGAGGCTGCCCTCTTCGAAGACGGCGTCCTCCGAAAGCACCGCAAGCCCGAGGGAAGTGAGCAATTTGTTGATGCCGTGGTTGATCTCCGGGTCGGCGTGGTAGGGGCGCCCTGCCAGAACGACGACGTGCTTGCCCTCCCTCTCCGCCTCCGCGAGCACCCGCCTGCCCTCTTCGACGACCGAACGGTGGAATCCCTCCATGCGGCGGAGCCCCTCGCGGTACGCCTCACGGATGCGGGACGCGGGCAGCCGGTACACCGCAAGCGCCCGTTTGAGCGCGCGGACGGTCGAGCGTTCGTCGTTGGGGTCGAGGTAGGGCATGATAAAGTTTTGCGCGTTCAGCCGCTCGTTGTTCGCCTTGAGGAGCTCGGGGTAGTAGGCGACCACGGGGCAGTTGTAGTGGTTGACGCTGTCGTGTTCGTCGAGGTTGTAGCTCTCGCAGGGGTAGAAGATGAAGTCCACGCCTGCGTCGAGGAGGGACTCGATGTGCCCGTGCATGAGCTTTGCGGGGTAGCACGCCGTGTCGCTCGCAA
>CANQNB010000049.1 GCA_947625065.1 uncultured Clostridia bacterium
AAGGCGCGCCTGCCCGTCCTTGACGAAGACGGTCTGACCGCCCAGTTCGCTCACGCCCTCGCCGAGCCCCTTTGCACGGATGGCGTCGGTGATGAGGATGAGCTTCTCCGCGGGTTTGTTCTTAGCGAGGATGCGCATGGCGGGGGCGGAGACGTGGATGGTGTCGGCAATGAGTTCGCAGGAGAGTTCATCCAAAAGAAGCGCCGCGCCGACGACGCCCGCCTCCCTGTGATGGAGGGGCGACTGGGCGTTGAAGGTGTGGGTGACGTGCGTGGCTCCGAGCGAAACGGCGCATACCATGTCCGAAAATGAGGCTCCGGAATGCCCGATCGAGGCGATCACGCCCCTCTCCTTCAAATGGGCGATGAGCTCCCCTGCACCCTCTCTTTCCGCGGCGAGAGAGACGATGCAGATGCGCCCGCCGCTCTCTTCAAAGTAGCGGTCGAAAAGCTCCACGGAGGGAGAGACGACGTACTCGGCGGGCTGCGCGCCCTTGTACTTTTGGGCGATGAAGGGTCCCTCGAGATGAACGCCGAGAAGGCGAGCGCCGCGCACAGGCTCAAAGTCGCGCACCGCATGCAGGGCGCGAAGAGTCTTCTCTTCGCTCTGCGTCATCGTGGTCGCGCAGAAGGAAGTCGTGCCCTCGCGGGCGACCGTTTCGGCGATCGTCGCAAGCGCCTGCGGGGTGCCGTCCATGGTGTCCGCGCCCCCCGCGCCGTGGATGTGTTCGTCGATGAACCCCGGGAGAACGATCGCGTCCTCGGGGAGACGGATGTGAGCGCCCTGCGCGTCCGCACCGATCTCCTCGATGCGGTCGGAGAAGGAGAGGCTCGTCTTTACGATGCCCTCGCCCTCGACATAGACGCGGGCGTCTTTGAACAGTTTGTTTTTGCTTGGAATAAACATAACGCCTCCTGATGAATTGAAAAAACTTGGCTCCCCCGTCCCATCGCGTCATTCTGAGGCATAGCCGAAGAATCCCGAAGATGAAACCCCTCAGTCACGCAAGGACAGCGTGACAGCTCCCCCAAAGGTGGAGCCAAGGGGCGGACTTCGTACCTCGGGATCCTTCGACTTCGGCTACACCTTCGTTACTTCGCGGGCAGAGCCCGCTCGTGTCGCGCTTAGTAGACAATAGTGCGCACGGGCAGGATGACCCGTATGGCGAGAGCGAACTCTTGGCTCCACCTCTGGGGGTAGATCTTACAAACTGAGCAGCGAGGCTGCCGCTTCGTCACAGACGAGGGTGCAGTCGGGGTGAAGCTGCAAAATGCTCGCGGGAAGGGCGGTCGTCACTTCGCCGCGGACGAGCCCGTAGACCGCGTTTGCCTTCCCCGCGCCGTTTGCGAGGATGAGGATCTTTTTGGCGTGCATGATGTTTTTCAGCCCCATCGTGAGCGCGCGGCGGGGGACGTCTTCCTCCCGTGCGAAGAGGCGCGCATTGTCGCGGACGGTGCTCTCCGCGAGGTCGACGACATGCACGGTGGAGCCAAACGGCGTGCCCGGTTCGTTGAACGCGATGTGCCCGTTCGAGCCGATGCCGAGCACCTGAATGTCCTGTTGCAGCCCGTCGAGCAGGGCGTTGTAACGGGCGCATTCCGCCGCGAGGTCGGGGGCTTTCCCGTTCGCGATGTGGGTGTTTTCGAGGGGAATGCCGATGTGCTCGAAGAGATTTTTGCGCATGAAGTAGACATAGCTCTGGTCGCTCTCCATGCCGAGCCCCACGTACTCATCGAGGTTGACGGTGCGCACGCCAAGGTAAGAGGTCCCGTTTTTGCGGTGGTCCTCCGCCATGCGTGCGTACAGCCCGAGGGGGGTGGTCCCCGTCGCGAGCCCCAAGACAGCCGACGGGTTGCGTGTGACGACGGCTTGCATCACGCAAAAAGCCGCATCGCTCATTGCTTCGTAATCTTTGGTCAAGATGATGTTCATGGTTCTATCCTCTGTTTTTGATCGCCGCACCTCAGACATGGGTGCCTCCGATCGTGTCAAGTTTTTCGGCGGATCGCGCCGCCGCGCTTACAGTTTGAGAGTTTGAGAAGAAATGCTGCGCTTACAGCTTGGGCAGGGACGCCGCGGCGATGGACTGCCCCACCCTGCGGCTCGCCTCGTCGGGCGTCGAAATGTCGAGCGAGGCATAGGCGGGGTATTCCTCTTCGAGCGTCTTTTTGCACTGCGCGAGGATGACGTTGCCGCCCCGCCCGCTCATCACCCTGCCAAGGAGCAGGATGTGTCTGACGTCGTAAAAGCGTGCATAGAAGGGAACGGTATGCGCGAGGTAGCTGCCGATGTCCCCGAACACGGCGAGGGCGAGCGCGTCCCCCTCCTCCGCAAGCTTTTGTATCACTTTGAGCTTTTGGGCGGGCGAGAGCCCCTCTTCGAAGGTGTAGCCGCCGTACTCTGCGAGCTTGATGACGGCGTCCTGCGAGAAGTATTTGCATCCGACGCCGATGTCGCCGCTCCACTCATCGCGCATGGCGGAGGGGGAGAAGTCGACGGGCGCGAAGGCGAGTTCGGAGAGCCAGCCGTTGAGCCCGCCCTCGGCGTTGATGTACCCCGCCGCCTCGCTCGTGCCCATGGCAATGCCGAGCACCCTGCCCTCGCCGAGCTCCATGCTGCCCGCGAGCGCGGTCACGTCGCCGTCGTTGGCGACCTCAATGGGCACACCCATGTCCGCAGCGACGTTGATATAGAGCTGTTTTACGAAGTCGCCGTACACCGCCTTGTCCACTTTGAGGAAGAGGGAGGCGACCATGATCTTGTTGTCGATGTACACCCCTGCGGAGGACACGCCGATGCAGTCGACGCGGGGCATCTTGCTCGCCGCCGTCTTCATCGCCGAGAGGATCTCGTTGTAGTGATAGTGCGGATCGGGCTCGAGCTTGGGGTTCCAGACGACCTCTTCGCTATACACCGCCTCGCCGTCGATGACGGCGGAGACTTTGCGGTCGCTCCCGCCCGCGTCGAACCCGATGCGGCAGCCCGAGAGGTTCCCCCCCACTTTGAGGGAGGTCCGCTTGGGTGCGGGAGGCTGCTCGCGGAAGACGACCTCGAAGGGACGCTCGTACACGCCGCCCATAAAGTCTTCGTCGAAGGCGCGCGCCCCCTCCTTGGTGTAGTCTGCGCGGATACGCCTGTAAATTTCGCGGCTGCCCGCGATCCCGATGCGGAATCCCCCGCACACCCAGAGCAGCGTCTTGACGAGCCGCTCGGCGATGCGGTAGTTGCGCTCGTCGTCGATGCCGTCGGCAAACGCATCGTAGGAATAGATCTCATTGTACCCCCCGCTGCGCTCCACGTCAAGCGAAATGCGCACCTTTGCGGAGGACGCCGCCACATCTTTTTCGTAAGCGCGCAGCGCCTGCTCCATGGGGAGGAAGTTTTTGTCGAGATGAAGTTGTTTCATGGGTCGCTCCTTTGAAAAACCGCACCCCGAAAGCGGGTGCGGTTTCCGGTTGTTTTTTATTCGTGGACCAAGACGAGTTCTCCCCCTTTGAGCCGCGACTCTTCCGCCGCGAACGCCATGAGATGGCTCTCAACGGACGCTTCGAGAGAAGTCGCGGGGAGGGACGCCCCGCTGAGGACGGCATAGAGGTCTTCGACGAGCCCCTCGTCTCCCCCGCCGTGCCCGCTCGAGACGCTGCCGAGGGAGGAGATCGCAAAGGTGCGTTCCTCCCCTCCGAACACTTTGAGGCGGAGGACGTCTTCCCCTTCGTCGAGGACGAGTTCCCCGAGGGTGCCGAAGAAGCGCATGATCCTGCCGAACCCCGCGGTGAATCCCATCATCGTGAGGGACGCCTTGACGCCGTTTTCAAAGGTCACATCGACGAGCTGGTGGTCGACAACGTCGTTGTCGCAGCGGTAGACGCACCGCCCGTAGGGACCCTCGCGGAGGGCTCTGTAGAGCTCTTCCTCGGACATGGGGTAGGCGGATGACACCTGCGTGTGGGGCCAAAGAGCTTTTTGGGGGCTGCCCTGCGCGCGGTAGGTGTCGATGTACACCCTCTTTGCGCTGTAAGGACAGCTCTCAATGTACTTGCAGGAGACGCACCTGTCCGCCGCACCTTCGGGCGCATTCTCTCTCTTGAAGTAGACGAGGTCGCCCACCGAAGAGACGCTCACGGCGCGGGACCCCGCGTAGTATTGGAGAAGGTCGAGGTCGTGGCAGCACTTGGCGAGGATCATGGGAGCCGTCTCCTCGCGGCGGCGCCAATTCCCGCGGACGTAGCTGTGCGCGACGTGCCAATAGGCGACCTGCTCGAGCGCCTGGATCGCGACGAGCTGCCCGATCGCACCGCCCTGCAAGAGCTCCGCCGCCTTGCGGAAGGCGGGCGCATAGCGGAGGACGTGGCAGACGAGCACCTTGCCGCCGTATTTTCTCTGCGCGGCGAGCAGTTCCTCGCACTCCTCCCTGCTGTCGGTGATGGGTTTTTCGAGCAAGAGATCGTAGCCGAGGGAGAGCGCGCGCACCCCTTCGCGGACATGGTCCCTGTCCATCGTGGCGATGACGAGAAGATCGGCGCGCTTTTGTGCGAAGAATTCCTCCTCGCTCACGAAGCGCGACCCCTCGGGGACGCCGAACCTCTCGCCGAAGGTGCGCAGGCGGAGGCGGTCGACATCGCACAGCGCGGCCACCTCAAAGCGGTCCTGCCGCGCGTGCATGAGCTCGCCGTAGGTGTGTGCGCCGCGGTTGCCGCATCCGAGCACCGCGACCGTAAATTTTTTCATGCAAAGCCTCCTTTCAATCGTCCGACATGAATCGCTCGTTGGTCTTGAAGACGTTGACAAAACTTTGGGTGATCTGGACGGGACGGGTGATCGCCCCGCCGATGATGACATGTTTGATGCCCGTGTCGAGCACTTCGCGGAGGGAAGCAAAGCTCCCGATCCCGCCCTCGGCGACGACGGTGGCATTCCTCACGTTGTCGAGGAGGCTCTTGCAGAACGCAGGGTCGGGGATCTCGAAGCCCGCCGTCTCCTCGGTGTAGCTGCGCAGCGTCGTGGAGATGTAGTCGAACCCGAGCGCGTCCGCCGCCATCGCCTCGTCAAGGGTGGCAATGTCCGCCATGATCGCCTTGTCGGAGTTCTCGCGGATGTAGCGCACGAGCCCCTCGACGGTCGCTCCCTTGGGACGGGGGCGGAGGGTCGCGTCGAAGGCGATGACGTCGCACTTCGAATTGATGAGCGCCTTGACCTCCTTGAGGGTGGGCGTGATGTAGACGGGGGAATCGGGATAGTCCTTTTTGATGAGACCGATGATGGGGATCGACCCCTCGACGTACTTGTAGATTGCGTTGATGTCGCGAGTGCTGTTGGCGCGGATCCCGACGGCGCCGCCGAGCATGACGGCACGCGCGATCTTCGGGATGGTTTTTCCGCCGTAGAGGGGCTCATGTCTGAGTGCTTGACACGAAACGACCAGACCCTTGGGTAGAATTTTTTTCATGACTTTCACGTTCCTTAAAGTATTCCTGCGGGCGCCCTCTCAGCATTCGTCGGGGCGCGCCGCGCCCTTGCCGCACAGTGACCTTTATGAAGTTGCGCCTGTGGGCTTCCCCTTTGCCAAACCTGCCTTAAAGACCTCGTAGAGGGGTACCATGTCCGAATAGACCTCCTTCCCGAGGGTGCCGTTGTGCTTGGGATTGCCCATGATGCGGTAGCGGTTGGAGATGATCCCCTCCGCCTCATTGGCATAGTCGTTGCCGTTGAACCAGACGGCGCCCTTGATCTGTTTGACGTAGTCCGCCTTTTCCTTTGCGTTGAACGCCGCAAACATCTCCTCGACCCACTTCTTCTGCACGTCACGGTTTCTGCCGAGCTCGCCCGTGGCGTTGCCGCCCGAGCCGCAGCCGAATTCGGAGAGGATGACCGCCCACTTCTTGAAAGCGCTGTTCTTCTCGTACAGCCATGTATACATGCTCTGGAAGCTCTTGCAGCTCTTGGGGGCTTCGGCGGCGCTGTAATTGTTGAGTTCGTAATAGGTGCCGCCGAGCAGCTGGACGTATTCGCTCCCGGGGAAGTAACAGAGGTCCTCCCCCCAGCCCGACCACGGGCAGCTCTCCGCCGTGGGGTTCCAGATCCAGATGGCATTGTCCACCCCTTCCTCCTCAAAGATGTCATACAGGCGCTGCCACGTGAGGATGAAGATGTCGGGGTCGCACAGGGTGATGAGCCCGCAATAGCTCACCCAGTCGGAGTTCATCTCGTTGTTGAGACGGAAGAGGACGGGCTTTGCGTAGTTCTTGATGTCCCGTGCGAGCTCGCGGAACTGTTCGTCGAACTTGCCGCGCAGGATGTCGAACATCGGCGTCGTGCCCATGAGGTTGTTGTTCGCTGTGAACTGATAGGTGAACTGCAGCACGGGCTTGCCGTTGGTGCCGTCCCCGCCCGCGAGTTCCTCCGCCATGTAGACGGGGAAGCGCACCCGCTCGCCCCCGTATTGGAGGGCGGTGTAGGTGGGATAGATCTCGAATTTGTAGTCCCAGACCTCCTCGAGGCTCTGCTGGTAGCCGCGGCTGAGGTCGAGCACATATTTGTAGTTGCTGTCGGTGGGAAGATACTCGTCGCGGTAGCCCGGCATGGAGATGCTGAATGCGCCCCAGTCCACCCTGTCCTGCGAGACGAACCGCTCGAAATATGCCTTCGTGGCTGCGTTCCAATGGGGATTTTCGATCATCTCGCCCGCGTCATAGTAGTTGCGCGTGACCCCCTTGGGGGTGAGGCGCACGTAGCTGTCGATGACGGTGTCCATCACATCCGAGCGGTCGGAAGCGGATTTCATCACAAACAGGACGTGGTCCTTGACGGTGTTCGCCTTTCTGATCGCCGCGATGTGGTAGTAGGGGCGTTCGAGGTCCTCCGCGCCGTTGATGTGCAGGTCGTAGCGGTAGACGTCGTATCCGTCACGGATGGTAAGGTTGCCGTTCGGCGACGTCTTGGTGAACTCGAAGTCGGGCTCGCGGAGGAAGGAGATGTCGAGCGCGCCCAAAAGGTCCCGCCCGAAGTACTTGAAGAGCCACTCGGAGACATAGGTGTACCAGCCGTCCGATTCCGCCGTGTAGGGGTTGCCCGAATTCATGGAGACGGTGAGGACGGTGTCGCCGAAGGTGTACTGCGTGCGGTACTTGGCGATGGAATAGTCGGCGTCGATCTCCGCGGCGGGCAGGGTGAACGCGTAGCCCGCCGAGAGATTGGCAAGGCGGACCGCCTGCCCGTTATACAGCTCGAGCTTGACGTCCTGTCGGCTCCCCACTTCGGAGATGGTGTCGTAATAATTCCCGTTCACGAAGAATCTGCCGCCCGTGACGTCGTCCGCATCCGCGAATCCGCGCGCGCCGTCCCTGAGTTCGCCGCCCTGATAGATCCCCTTGAACGCAAAGTCCAAAGAAGCGCGGTCGGTCTGAACAGAGTCGTCCGCAGTGACGGGATCCTTGGGGGGAGCAGGCTTCTCCTCCTCCCCGCCGTGGTTGCAGGCGGAGAGAAGTCCGAGAAGGCATGTCGCGGACATGGTAGCCGCCAATGCGATGGAAAGAAATTTTTTCATGGGAATTTACGATTTCTTCGCGGCGTCCGCAAAGCCCTTCTGGAACGCCTGCCATGTGGGTTCGAGGTCGGTGTACGTCTCGCCCTTGTTGTAGCCGGTGCCGCCCTCGATGTCCGCAAATTTATAGCGGTTGGTGATCTGCGAGCCCGAATAGTCGTTGCAGTTGAACCAGATGAGACCCTTGATCTGCTGTGCGTAAGGGGCGGGATTTTCGGCGTTGAGTTCGTCGAACATGCCCTTGACCCACTCTGCCTGCAAGTCGCGGTTTCTGCCGAGCGCGCCCGACGCGTTGCCGCCCGAACCGCAGGCGAATTCGCCGATGATCATCCCCCACTTCTCAAAGTACGCCTTGTTCTTGTTGTAGAGGCTCTCATAGCGTTGCTTGAAGGTCTCGAACTTGTCGCGGTCGTTGTTCGCCTCGTAGTTGGTGCCGCCGAGGAGCTGCACATAGTCGAAGCCGGGGAAGTAGCAGAGGTCTTCGCCCCAACCCGAATAGGGGCAGCTGTCCGCGATGGGGTTCCACACCCAGATGACGTTGTCGCATCCCTGTTCAAGGAAGATGTTGTAGAGGCGCTGCCACGTCATCGTGAAGATGTCGGGGTCGAGCAGGTTCATGATGCCCGAGTAACTCGTCCAGTCGGTGTTCATCTCGTTGTTGAGGCGGAACATGACGGGCTTGGCGTATGCCTTGATGTCGCGCGCGAGGCGTTCGAAGTACTTATCGTATTTGCCGCGCATGATGTCGAACATCGGGGTGATCTCCTGATCGACGAGGTTGTTGTTGGTCGTGTACTGATAGGTGAATTCGAGGACGGGCTTGCCGTTCACGCCGTTGCCGCCTGCGAGTTCCTTCGCCATCTCGAGCGGGAAGTGGTGGCGGCTGTCGTCGTAGCCGTCCGCATAGTGAAGGCACTTCGGGTCCTCCTTGATGGCGCCGCTGCCGAGGTGGGTGTAGGTCATGTAGACGTCATACTTCTTGCCGCCCCATGCCGTCTCCTCGATGAATTTCTTGATGTCCTTGCTCCAATTCAGGTGCTGGATATAGTTGTAGTTGGTGGGGTCGAGGCTGCCCTGAACGAGCTCGGGTTCATCCGACCCTTCCCGATAGGTATACCTGTCGTCGTCGCCCGGCATGGAGTAGCTGAAGACGCCCCAGCTCTTCGTGGTCTGCGTCATGAATTGGTTGAAGAACGCCTTGGTCTCCTCGTTCCACTTGGGTTCCTGCACGGGGTCCTTGTTCTCGAAGTAGTTACGGCTGACCCCCTTTGGCGTGAGCTTTTTGTAGCTCATCACGATCTTGTCCATCACGTCCGCCTTGTTGGACTTGGACTTCATCACAAAGAGCCCGAAGTTCTTCACGTCATTGACTTCGTGGATGAGCCCGATGTTGTAGAAGGGGCGCTCCACTTCGCCGTTCTCCACGTCGTCGATCTGGATGTCGAAGCGGTAGATCTCATAGCCCGGACGGGTCTCGAGGTCGCCGTTTTTGACGGTGGGATAGGCGCGCTCGCCGTCCGATGTCCCCTTCGCGGGATCGACAGGCGTGACCTCGAATTTGTAGTCGTTCAGGAGGGTGAGACCGTTGTTTTCGTAATAGGCGGGGTTGATGAGGTGGCGGACTGCCCACTCGTTGACATAGATGTACCACGCGTTGGGGAGAGAGGTATAGGGGTTGTTGCCGTTCGCGCTGAACGTGAGGATGGAGTCGCCGAACTCATATTGGGTGCGGTATTTGGCGATGGTGTAATCCGCCTTGATGCTCTCCGTCGTGGGGATGGTGAAGCTCATGCCTGCGGAGACGTTGACGATGCGCGCCGCCTTGCCGTTGTAGAGCTCGGCTTTGACGTCCTGGCGGCTGCCGACCTCGGAGATCTTGTCGACATAGTTGCCGTTGAGGAAGAAGCGCGCGCCCGTGACGCTGCCGCTCTCCGTGAAGCCGTTCGCTTCGTCGAGGATCGCCTTGTTGTTGTAGAGGTCGTTGAAGATGAAGTCGATGGAGCCGCGGTCCTTCTGGAGGCTGTCGTCCACGACGTTGGGCGTAGCGGGCTCCTTCTCCTTTTCGGGTTCGTTGCCGCCGCCGTTGTTGCACGCCGCCATCGAGCAGCACGCCGCAAGCATGCAGGCGCCCATCATGGTTGCAAGAAATTTTTTCATGGGGTTCTCCTTATGATTGGTTTTATTTTTTTGCTTGCACCGCAAGCCTTGGGGGCGGATCAGACGACGGGGATCTCAAGGAGGCGGCTGTACAGCCCGAACGTGACGTTCGCCTTGTCCCCCGAGTTCTGCGAAAGATAGAGCAGGACCTTCACGCTGCCGTCCCCTGTGGAGACGGGGATGATCTTGCACTCCTTTTCGACCGTCCAGCCGTTGTAGGTCGTGCAGAGGGTCTTCACCGTGCCTGCGTCGAGGTCTGCCTGCGAGAGCGATGCGGGCGCACCGATCTCTTTGACGAGCATCGCGCAGTCCTCCGCCTTGTTGGTGGTGGCGATGTTCGTCTTGATCGTGAAGTGG
>CANQNB010000050.1 GCA_947625065.1 uncultured Clostridia bacterium
GCCCATGGGAACCCGACCTTACCCGACCTTACGCGACGGGATTCGAAGACATGGTACCCCCCGGCGCTGTGACGCCGCAGGTACCGGGCGGAAAGAAGGCATACCCCGCCGGAGCGCCCTCCCCGACCGACCGGACCAACTTTACCAAGCCTTTCAATGTTCCCGGGCTCGTCGGCGTCATCTTCGACGCGCTCACGCTGCTCGATCTACTCATCGCATTTGTCGTCTCGCGCTACACATCCCAATACCCGTTCATGTCTGCCGCCCTCGTGATCCCTGCCTTCGGGTTCGTGCTCGCCGCGTTCATCAGCAGTTGCATCGGCGTCGGGAAGAGGCTGCGGTACAGAAAGGGGCTCACGCTCGCGATCGTCGGCGATGCCTGCTCCATCGCGCTCTTCGCCGTATCCGTCCTCATCTTTATCTTCTTGCTCTCCATTCAATTCTATATGATGATATCGTAGACTCTCTGAAAGAACAACACGCGCCCCGCGGTAAAGGAAACCGCGGGGCGCTTTTTTTGCTGTCTTTTTTGTTTGTTAAGGCGAATCCTCGGACATGGTGCCCACGGAGAAGGTCAGTTCAGGACGACATCTTTGAGGCTCTCGTACTTCTCCATCGCGGCGGCGCGGATCTTATCGTAGTCGAGGCGGCGTTCAAACGCCTCGTCGACGAGCTTTTTCGCCGTGAAGATGACCTCCGTCCCGTAGTTCAGGTTCTTGATCTCGTTCAAAAATTTCCCGCTCTGGCGGGTGCCCAAGAAGTCACCGCTGCCGCGGAGTTCAAGGTCCTTTTCGGCGAGGCGGAAGCCGTCGTTGGTGCTCTTTAAGATGTTCAGCCGTTCCATCGCCGTCTCGCTCTCGCTGCCGACGAGCAAAAAGCAGTAGCTCTTTTCGCTCCCGCGCCCCACCCTGCCGCGCAGCTGGTGGAGCTGGGAGAGCCCGAACCGCTCGGCATTGAAGATGACCATGATCGTCGCATTGGGGACGTCGACGCCCACCTCGATGACCGTGGTGGAGACGAGCGCATCGATTTCGTGACGCTTGAACGCGGACATGGTATCCGTCTTTTGCGTCTCCTTCATTCTTCCGTGGAGCAAGCCGAAGCGCACGCCGCAGAGCCCGCCGCTCAGCTGCTCATAGAGTTCGGTGACGCTCGTGACCTCCCCCTCGTCGTCCTCGATCTTGGGGCAGACAAAGTACGCCTGCCGCCCCTTTTGCACCTCGCCGCGGATCCATGCGAGCATGCTGTCGTATTTGCGCTTGGGGATGACGGACGTCGAGACCTCCTGCCGCTCCTTGGGCTTATCGGGGATGGTCGTCACGTCGAGGTCGCCGTAGAAGATGAGCGAGAGGGTGCGGGGAATGGGGGTCGCCGACATGACGAGGACGTCGACGCCCTCTCCCTTTTCGCTCAGGCTGTTGCGCTGTGCGACGCCGAAGCGGTGCTGCTCGTCGCAGACACAGAAGGCGAGGGAACGAAAGCGCACATCCCCCTGAAGGACGGCATGGGTGCCGCAGAGGATGTCGATCTCCCCCGCCGCGAGGGCGGTCTTCATCTCCCGCTTCTCCTTCGCCGTCATCGCGCCCGCGAGATAGCCGACGCGGTAGTCGGGGAACATCTTGCACAAAAGGGCGTAGTTCTGTGCGGCGAGCACCTCGGTCGGGGAGAGATAGACTGCCTGAAAGCCCGACTTCACCGCCATAAAGATGCCCGTGAGGGCGACGGCGGTCTTGCCGCTCCCGACGTCCCCCTGCAGCAGCCGGTTCATGCGGATGGGACCGTTGACGTCGTCATAGATGGCGCGCACCGCCCCCTGCTGCCCCTGTGTGAAGGTGAAGGGAAACCGCCGCTCGAATGCCGCGACTTCCCGCTCGGTGGCGGTGTAGCGCAGAAGGCGCATCTCCCGCCTGTCCCCCTTGATGAGGCGGAAGGCGGAGATGAGCAGAAAGTACTCTTCAAGGGCGACGCGCTCGGACGCTCTGTGCAATTCGGAAGCCGAGTTTGGGACATGGATGGCACGGATGGCGTCTCCGAGGGGCGGGAGGCGGTATTTGGCGATGAGCTCGCCCGGGATGACGGAGGGGAAGGTTTCGACCGCGAGGGCGCGTTGGACCGCGTCGCGCACCACCCACTGCGCCAGCCCGCTCTTCAACGGATAGACGGGCACGAGCCCCTTGAGTTTGTTGTTGGCATTGAGCCGCTCAAAGGTGGGGTTGACGAGGGAGATGCGGTCGTAGTAGTTCTGCACCCGCCCGTAGAAGAGATACTCCCCCGGCCTGAGCTTTTGGGCGACGTAGGGCTGGTTGAACCAGACGGCGGTGAAGTTGTCCATCCCCTGTTCGAGAAGGGCGCGCACGAGCTTGACCCGCCCCGTATTGCGGGCAGGTTCCACCGAGACGAGGGTGCAGGCGACGAGCGCCATGTCGTTGTGCAGGACCTCGCGGATGGAGACGCGGTTGGTCATGTCGAGATAGGTGCGCGGGAAGTAGCGCACGAGGTCCGCCGTCGTCGTAATATTCAGTTTCGCAAAATCTTTGGCGCGCTTTTCGCCGATGCCGCGGACCGCTGTCAGTTTCATCTCTCCTCCCTCCTCTGCATGCGGCAGAGATGGACATAGACGCAGGTGAGGACATATGCCGCGAGATAGACCACCGCCATCGCCGCCGCCACCGCAAACAGGGCGGGGAGGCGCGCAAAGAAGGTCGTCCCCGTGATATAGAGCAGAAAGGCGAGGGCGGGCAGGTAGAAGGTCCAAAGAATGAGCGAAGCGAGCGCCGTCGGGAACTTGTTTTTGACGGCGAACATGCACACCGCGCAGACGGCGAGCCCGAGGATGACGGGGATGCCGAGAAAGAACGGGAAGAGGGAGAAGAGGATCCCGAACACGCGGGAGAGCCCCTCGCCGAGGTCGCTTGACGAGCCCATGAGCCCGCCCGAGAGAAAGAGCAGCGTAAAGCCTGCGGCAAAGAGCGCGCAGAAGACGCCGAAGAGCACGGCAATGGAAATTCGGATCTGTTTCATAAACTCCTCCGTTGACAGGATGTGCCCGTTTTTGCCTGCATAAACAAAGGGCTGCGCTTTTTGCGCAGCCGCGGTTCTTTATTCGAGGGAAACCAGATAGTAATACACGGGCTGCCCGCCGTTGTGATAGTCGACGTCGCAATCGGGGAAGGCTTCCCGCACCTTATCGGCAAGGGCAGCGGCATCCGCCTCGGACACCTCTTCGCCGTAGTACAGCGTGATGACCTCGTGCGAGTCCTCTTTGAGCTTGTCGAGAAGGGTGAGGACGGTGTCGTCGATGTTGTCGCTTTTGGAGAGGATCTTTTTGTCGTCGAGACCGATGATGTCCCCCTCCTTGATCTTGAAGCCGTTGACGCTCGTGGTGCGCACCGCGTGGGTGACCATGCCTGCGCTGACGTTGTCGAGCGCGTGCGTCATGTTGACCTTGTTCTCCGCCGCGCTTGCCTCGGGGTCGAACGCGAGCGCCGCCGCGAAGCCCTGCGGGATGTTCTTGGTGGGGATGACGTGGATGGTGCGGTTCTCGACGAGGTCCTTCGCCTGCTCGGCGGCAAGGATGATGTTCTTGTTGTTGGGGAAGACGAACACGTTGTCGGCATTGATCTTCTGCACCGCCGTCGCGATGTCGGAGGCGGAGGGATTCATCGTCTGCCCGCCCTCGATCACGCGGTCGACGAAGAGATCCTTGAAGATGTCTGCAATGCCTTCGCCTGCGCAGATAGCGAGCATGCCCTGATCCTTCTTCTCCGCGGCGATCTTCGCTTTGAGCGCGCGGTTCTGTTCGAGCATGTTCTCGATCTTGGGACGGTCGAGTTCGCCGAGCTCCAGCGCATAGGTGAGTGCGACGCCGGGGCTGTTCGTATGGACGTGCACCTTGATCATCTCGAGGTCGCCGATGCAGATGACCGAGTCCCCGATGTTCATGAGGTTCATGCGGAGCTTGTCGATGTCGGCAAGGGTGGTGCTCTTTTTGAGGTTGATGACGAAAAATTCGGTGCAATAGGCGAACTGGATGTCGCCGAGGTCCATGTTGATAATGTCGGAATTGTCGCCGAACACATCGTCGGGGTTCTTCGAGGAAGCATCGGCTTCGGACGGGACGTCGAGCGCGACCTCCTCCCCCATGAGGGCGGAGAAGAACCCGCGCATGATGGTCATGAGCCCGACGCCGCCCGAGTCGACCACGCCCGCCTTTTTGAGAACGGGGAGAAGTTCGGGCGTCTTGGCGAGCGCCCTGTCCCCCTCCTCGATGATGGCGGGAAGGAAGGTCTCGAAATCGCGGTACTTGCGCGCATTCTTGGCAGCGAATTCGCTCATCATGCGCATGACCGTGAGGATGGTGCCCTCCTTGGGGATCGCAACGGCATTGTAGGCGACCTTGGTGCCCGCTTCGAGCGCCTTGGCGAAGGTCTGTGTGTCGACTTCGGGTTTGGCGGGACCGAGCACCGAACAGATCCCGCGGAAGATCTGCGAGAGAATGACGCCCGAGTTGCCGCGCGCACCCTTCAACGCCCCCTTCGAGACGAGATTGCAGACCTCTGAAAAGCTGTTCGAGGCGGAGGAGGAGAGCTCCTTCACCGCGGACTGCATCGTGAGCGACATGTTGGTTCCCGTGTCGCCGTCGGGCACGGGGAAGACGTTGAGCGCGTCTACCTTTGCCCGGTTGCTTTCGAGCGCCTTTGCCCCCGCAAGTACCATCTTGCGGAAGATCGCGCAGTTGATCGTTTTCTGCATGAATCCTTTCTCCAAATTTCGGGAAAACCGCAGGTCCGAACCTTACAGCTTGAGACCCACAACGTTGACGTTCACGGTGTCGACGATCATGCCCGTGAAGTTCTCAACCTTGTACTTGATCGACTCCTTCAAGGATTCGGCGACTGCCTCGATGGACACGCCGTATTTGATGATGACGAAGACGTCGATAAAGATCCTGTTCCCCTGGGTGGCAACTTTGACACCCTTGCCGCCCGCATCCTTTTTGAGGAGTTCGGCGATCGTGTCGGAAAAACGGCGCGCGACAGTGTCTACGATGCCGTAACTCTCCACCGCAGCTTGAGACGCCACTTTGGCGATTGCCAAATCGGATATTGAGATTTTACCATAAGCGTTGCTCGTGCTAACTGACATAGTGCTGAAACCTCATATCTTATTCTACCCCATCCTCTCCCTTTTGGCAAGCAAAATTGGAAAAAAAAATAAAGTTCCCCAAATTTTTTCTCGGAAGGGCATGATTTTTGATTGATTTTTTTCGAACGAAATGCTATCATAGAACAGGCTATGAAGTTCGGCACGGAGTTCGTCCGTCTTCGTTGCTCGAATTTCGGAAGAAGTGAGCGGAGGTATCGCGATATGTCGAGAGTGTGCAGTATCTGCGGAAAGGGTCAAACGGCGGGCAACAACGTCAGCCACTCCAACCGCAAGACCAAGAGAACTTTCTCTGCCAACGTGCAGAAGGTTTCCTTCAAGAAAGACGGAAAGGTAGAAACCGGCTACGTCTGCACGAGATGCTTGAAGAGCGACAAGGTCGAAAGAGTTTGACCTTCCACCTATGAGACGCGAAAAGAGCGGTTTTTTCCCGCTCTTTTTTTGTGCTGTATTTGGGGGAGAGCCCTCGCTGTCCCCTTTGGGTAGAATTTCGCATTCTCGCACATCAGCCCGGTGGGCTGTGGGCGGCGTTTAGCGGTGAGTGAGCGCATTCGCCGCGCGAACGGTGACCGAGGACAAGGTTCTACTTGCCCGAGAGGGTGGCTCGCCGTCTTTGGGCGAGACGGAAGGGGTGTCATTCAAATGATACACCCCCTACCTGTCGCGGTGAAGCCGCGACATCCTCCCCCCTCCGGTAAAAGGGGGGAGGCGACACCCCCTTAGACACGCAAGGGCAGCGTGACAGCTCCCCCGGAGGTGGAGCCAAGGGTCGCGTCTCCCTGTCCTCCCCCTTATACCTGAGGGGGAAGGCGACACCCACCGAGGTCGCCCCCTCGCTGTCCCCTTAGAGGAGCTGGGTGTAAGTTTCTTCCGCGACGGGCTCCAACCACTCGTTCGAGGTGTTTTCGCCCGGGACCTCCACGGCAAGGTGGGAGAACCAGCTGTCCTTCGCCGCGCCGTGCCAATGCTTGACCCCCGCGGGGATGTTGACGACATCGCCCGGCTTCATCTCCACGGCGTCCTTGCCCCACGCCTGATACCACCCTCTGCCCGCGACGCAGATGAGGATCTGTCCGCCGCCCTTCGCCGCATGGTGGATATGCCAGTTGTTTCTGCAAGCGGGCTCGAAGGTGACGTTGAAGATGCCGACCTGCTCCTTGGAGACGGGCGCAAGGTAGCTCCTTCCGCTGAAATACTGCTTGAAGCCGTCGTTGGGCGCGCCGATGGGGAAGATCATCGAGTTCTCATGCGCCGCCATGGCGGTCTGCGCGTCTTCCTCCGCCCAGACCTCCTTCGCCATGTTGAAGACAGCCCATGCCTTGGGCCAGCCCGCGTAGAAACCGACGTGCGTGACGACCGCCGCGATCTCCCTCTTCGTCACGCCCGTTTTTTGGGCGTTCTCCAAATGATATTTGAGGGAGCTGTCGGTCACCCCCGAAGCCATGAGCGCGACGACCGTGATGATACAGCGCGTCTTGTGGTCGATGTCCCCGTTGTTCCAATTCTCGCCGAAGAGAATGTCGTCGTTGTAGTGCGCGAAGTCGGGGGCGAACTCCCCGAGCGCCTTTCTCCCTGCGTCCTGTGTGATCTTCATGTTTTCCCTCCATTTCGTCGGGCGGAAACTTCGCCCCTTTTTGTTGCGGCTCGGTAAAATCCGAAGTCGTATTTTAATTATAGCGCAGAGGAAGCCGCCCTGTCAAGCGTTTGGGGGGAGGTTTTTGCCCTGCGGGGCGAAATGAAATAAGATTCTTGACAAGCCGCCGCCAAACCAATATAATAAGTGCAGGCGCGCCACCATGCACGCACAACGGGAGAAGGTATGCTCGAACTCAGACATCTCACCAAAATCTATAAAACCAAGGGGGGCGACGTGACCGCGCTCGACGACGTCTCCCTCTCCTTCGACAGGACGGGGCTCGTCTTTCTGCTCGGGAAGTCGGGTAGCGGCAAGAGCACCCTGCTCAATGTGGCGGGCGGGCTCGATTCCCCCACGTCGGGGGAGGTCGTCGTCATGGGCAAGTCCTCCAAGGAGTTCTCGGGGAGCGACTTCGATTCCTACCGCAATACCTACGTCGGTTTCGTCTTTCAGGAATACAACGTTCTCAACGAATTCAACGTGGAGGACAACGTCGCGCTTGCCCTCGAGCTGCAGGGGAAGAAAAAGAACAAACAGCAGATCGAGGCGATCTTAAAGGAAGTCGGGCTGGGGGAACTTGCAAAGCGCAGACCCAACACTCTCTCGGGCGGGCAGAGACAGCGCATCGCCATCGCCCGCGCCCTCGTCAAGGATCCGCAGATCATCATGGCGGACGAACCCACGGGTGCGCTCGACTCGGCGACGGGGAAGCAGGTCTTCGAGACCCTCAAGCGGCTCGCCCAAAGCAGGCTCGTCCTCGTCGTCTCCCACGACCGCGAGTTCGCCGAGGTCTACGGCGACCGCATCGTCGAGCTCAAGGACGGGAAGGTGGTCTCCGATGTGACCAAGGTGCGCGAGGGCGCAGAGGAGCTCTCCCCCTCCGTCCTGCGGCAGGGCGACACCCTCACCATCCGCGCGGGGACCTCTTACGAGGATACCATGTCCGCGATCGGGCGCTTCTTAAAGCAAAATGACGGGGAGATCCTCCTCACGAAGGACAGAGGCGACATCGCCGCATTCCGGCGGGCGGCGCGCATGGGAGACGACGGCTCGCGCGAAAAATTTTCCGCCACCCCTCCCCCCGCAGCCTATGAAGGCGAGAAGGCGAAGTTCATCCGCTCGCGGCTGCCCGCGGGCAAGGCGATCGCGATCGGCGCCTCCTCCCTCAAGCTCAAACCCTTCCGTCTTCTCCTCACCATCCTCCTCTCCACCTTTGCCTTTATCATGTTCGGGCTCTTTTCGACCATGATGTTTTATGACGGGAACGCCGTGCTCACGAGCTCTTTCCTCGCGAGCGAGTACAAATATCTCACGACAGGCAAGCAATATACGGTGCGCGTGAGCTCCCCCGACAGCCGCTTTGAGGACTACACCTTCCGGCGAGCGGCGCGCTTTACCGAGGAGGAGATCGCCTCCTTCGGGGAGGATGCGTTCGGCGCGTTCAACGTCGGAGGGCTCGTTCCTACGAATGTGACCGTCGACCAAAACGTGACCTCTTACTACACTCCCATCATCCGCCGCGTGGCGGTCTTACCCGAAAATCACCCTCTGACCTCGGACATGGTGGGGTCCTATCCCGTCTCGCCTGATCAGATCGCCGTGAGCGAGTACTTCCTCGAATGTCTCGAAAACTCCACCTTTACCCGCGCGGATGGGAGCGAAACCAAGGAGATCGCCTCTACAGACGACCTCATCGGCGAGACCGTCCTCATGCAGGGCGTCCCCTTTGAGGTGACGGGCGTCTTTTCCGGGAGCAACGTCTTCCGGAAGTACCGCACCCTCAAGGAGAACAACACGAACTGGCTGCTCTCCATCATGTACCAACAGTTTTTGAGCGAAGGGCTGCCCACCCTCGCCCTCGTCTCGGACAGCTTCCGCGAGAGCATCTTCGGTCAGTTCATCAGCGGCGACGACGTCCTGCCCGACTATGACACCGCCCGCACGGCGTTCGAGCTGCACTTCGGGCAGGGCGAGGCGGGGGTCATTCAGGAGAGCTTCGTCAAGGTTTTCGACGGCGACCCCTCCTTCCCCGTCGACTTCTTCGGCGAGGAGAAGAGCGTCCTCGGCGCAGGCGAGCTCATCCTCCCCGCGAGCTATCTTTCCCTCTACTATGAGGCGGTCCTCCCCGAGGAATTTGCCGCAGTGAGGAGCGATTTTCTCGTCTGGACGGACGGCTTCATCGAGGAGGAAAGGGAGGACGGCACGGTGACGCGGCAAGCCTCGCCCGAGGAGATCGCCGCGGCGAAGCAAATCGCCCTCGCCTTCATCGAGGCACACCCCATGTCGGGCTGGACGGTCTCGGTGGAGAAGGACGCCCCGCAGCCGGTCGAGGTGGTCGGCGTGTTCACCCGCCTCTATGGGGCGTACGGAGTTTTGTGCTCGCAGGAATTCTACGACCGCGTGGACGCAGCGCCCGACGTCATCTATGAGACGGCTTATGAGCCCGAGGACGGCGCCGTCTACCATGCGGCGTTCGCTCCGATGCCGAGATCGGAGGGCGCGCTCAAGACTCTCCTCTCCTCCTTCGGAAAGACGGACGGGCGGGACGTCACCTACACCCTCAACAACGTGCTCCATGAGAACGTGCAGCTCGTCAATCTCATCGTCGAAGCCCTCAAAGTCGTCTTCCTCATCACGGGGATCATGCTCGCGGTCTTCGCCTCTCTGCTTCTCTTCAACTTCATCTCGGTGAGCATTTCGAACAAGAAGAAGGAGATCGGCATTTTGCGGGCGGTGGGTGCGCGCGGCGCCGACGTCTTTAAGATCTTC
>CANQNB010000051.1 GCA_947625065.1 uncultured Clostridia bacterium
GTCTCTGCAGCAGCCTGCACGAGGTGGCGGAGATAGACGGGGTTTGCATACTTTCTCGCGCCGGCGGAGACCTGCAGGATGACGGGGGAGCGGCACTCATTCGCCGCTTCGACGATCGCCTGGATCATCTCCATATTGTTGACGTTGAAGGCGCCGACCGCATAACCGCCTTCGTACGCCTTTTTGAACATTTCCTTGGTTGTGACTAAGGGCATAACTGTTTTCCTCCCGGATGAAATCTGAAACAATTATACCCCAACTGCAAAAAAATTGCAAGAGGAATGAGCGCATTTGCGCAAAAAAGTTGGATTTCGCCCGCCGTTTTCCGTTTGGGCGATCAGAGCCTCTTGATGCAGTAACTTCGGTAATACTTATAGAAGGTCGTCCGTTTGAAGCGCGTCGCCGCGAGCGCCTCGTCGAGGGAGATCGCCCCGTCGCGGTAGTCGGAAAAAGCCTTCTCGACGTAGAGGGGGAGCTCCTTCTTCGGGCGCCCGAACTTGACGCCTTTCGCCTTTGCGATGCGGATGCCCTCCGCCTGCCGTTCGCGGATGCTCATCCGCTCGTTCTCCGCGACGAAGGAGAGGATCTGCAGCACGAGATCGGCGATGAATTTCCCCATCAGGTTGTCATCGCGGATGCGCGTGTCCAACAGGTTCATGTCGAGGACGACGACGTCGCACTTCACCGTCTTCGTGATATATGCCCACTCTTCGAGGATCATCGAATAGTTGCGCCCCAAGCGGTCGATGGACTTGACCACAAACAGATCGCCTTCGCGCAGCTTTCTCCGCAGACGGAGATAGTTCTTTCTTTCGAAGCTCTTTCCGCTCTCTTTATCGCAAAAAATGTTGCTCGGCGAGACGCCGAATTCTCTCAGTTCCACGAGTTGCCGGTCTAAATTCTGCCCCTTTGAAGAGACTCTTGCATATCCATAGATCATAGGTGTTACCTCCGAATCAAAAATAGGTCGGCATATCTGTCACCGACCTATATTTTCCCATAATTTTCAATAGAACTATACCTTTGCGGAAATTCCCGACCCTTGATCTTTCCGCATGGGGTCATAAAGCGCGCAGCGTCTCAGAGATCACCAGCCCTTCGTCGGGTCGAATCCGTAGTATTGGATGACTTCGAGATAGGGGGAATTGGCGATGTCGCGGGTGGTGCAGACGGGACCGCCGTCGTAGTCGATGTCGTACCCCGCATTCTTATATGCCTGCCAGACGAGGTGGGAGCAGTGCGTCCCCTTGGGCGCCGTGCCCTGATCCTTGGGCATAAAGATGCCGACGATAAGGGAGTAGGGGATGCCGGAGAGCTCGTGCAGGGCATGTTCGGCGAGATCGTAGCGGGTCTCGGCGTCGGCGCCCTTGAGGCGCAGCACCATGAAGTTCGACGCGCTCTGGAACCACTGCACCCCGTTGCTCGACGAGCGCAGGATGGCGTCGCTGTCCTCGCCCAACGTGAAGGATTGCAGGATCCTGTTGCCGGGGACGATGAGGGCGGCATGCCCGTTGCGCCAGCCGTAGGTATGGCAGGTGGAGGTGAGGATGATGTCCCCGGGTTCGAGACCGACGACGGGTGCGAAGTAGATCTCTCCGCTCTCGGGGTCAATGAGCATGTCGTGCGGGGTCGTCCATGCGACGTCGTCATGCACCACTTCGCCGCGGAAGAAGAGGGCTTCCTGAAAGTCGAGCAGCGTCTCCGCGGGCTGCCGCTTGAGCCATTCGCGGTCGAACACCCCCGTCTGGTAGCAGACGGTGTCGAGTTCCTCCTCCGTCCAGTTTTCGGCGGGTCTGGAGAGGATCGCGCTCAGATCGACGCGGTCGTAGGAGGGGAGAACGCGGGCGTCGAGGTCGACCGTGAAGCAGGCGACGAGGAAGAACCCCACGACGGCGAACAAAAACAGGAAGACCGCGAGAAAGACCGCAGCCGTATTTCTCAGCCGTATGACCGTCTTGTACTTCATGCTCCGCCTCCTGCGTGTTTCCTACCATAGTATAGCGCACCCGCTCTCGGCTGTCAAGCAAAAATTTCAGGCAGATTCCCGCCGCGCGAGCACGTCCCCGCTCTCCGCACCGAGCAGAAGGGAGAGCGTCTTGCCGTCCTTGGTGACGATGCCGACATAGTAATAATTGACGTCGCGCCGCAGCAGGCGGACGCGGAATTCCCCCTGAAACGCGCCGTCGCGCATGCATCGGCGGATGTACTCGCTTTCATGCGAGATCGCCCTTTCGAGCGCATCGGCCGCGGACATGGTATGCTCGTTTTTGATGGACGTCGCCTCGACTTCGCACGATCCTCCTGTCCATTCGACGCGGATCGTCACGCTGCGCTCGGGGAAGCTGTCCATGCTCGCGCTGTAAAACCAGTCGCCGCTCACGCTGCGGAAGGACATCTCTCCGCCCCAGTTTTCTTCGCCCACATAGACGGCATAGTCGCTTTTTTCGCCCGATTTGGAGAGAAGGGTGACCTCGCCGATGTCCGAGCGGGGGCAGGCGATCCCGTCCGAGGCGTAGGGGTGCTCGCGCGAAATGCACGAGAGGGTCACCGTAAATTGCTCGGTGGAGGCGCAGAAGATGTCGCTCTTCACCTCGGAGAGATGGGCGGAGTAATCGTACTTTTTGGCACATCCCGAGAGAAAGAGAACGGCGAGAATGGGTACAAAGAACCAATATTGATATTTCTTCATAAGATACGATTATGAAAATTGTACTTTCTTCATGACAAAATCGACATAAATCGGCACGATTCGGTTGCAATTTTTTTTATCGTATGCTAAAATGGAGAAAAGCTAACAGAGCAGACGGCTGCGAATGAAAAAGAGATTTGTACTCAAAACCATTTTGGCGACGGTCGGCGTCGCGCTCATCCTTGCGATTTCGGCATTCGGGATCGCCTCTTTGGTCGCGCCGCTCGCCATGATGGACCTCACCGCCTCCATCGGGCTCAAGCGGATCAGCGGCGACTATGCCTATCACGAATACGAACGCTCGGGCAGCATCGCATGTCTTGCCCGCTCCTTTGTCGTCTCCGCCGATTTGAAATACGACCGCGTTGCGGACGAGCGCTTTACCGTTCTCTACAATCTCGAGGGTTTCAACGACTTCTGCACCTCGCAGGACGAGGAGATCGGCACCGTCGACGGCGTCGAGGGGTACACCTACCGCAGTTACCTCTGCGGGCTCGAGGCGTGCGTCCGCTACCGTCTCGCCAAGACGCAGGAGCAGAGTGCGGCGGTCATCACGTTTGCGGCAGGGGAGACGGGGAAGAACTTCCCGCAGGGCAATCCCATCGTCCAGCTCGCCGCCGAGGCGACGCGCGCAGCCGATGCACCCTTCTGCACCCTCCTCATCGAGGAGATGGAGGGCGGCGGCTACGATGCAGCGAGCGCAGACTATTCCCACATCCTCTCCATGCTCGAAGAGGTCGTCGGCGCCTGACGCAGAAAAACCTATTCGCCGAAAAATTTTTTGTTGAATATTACCGACGGATGATCGGGGGCAAGCGCCTCCGATTTTTTGTGCATTTCGAGCGAACGTGCACGGTCACCCAAGACATGGTATAGCCAAACGAGCTCGAGCGTGGGGGTAATGCCGCGGCAGTCGGGCTGTTCGAAATCCCCGTCCGCCGTGTGGTCGCGGCAGCGGAGAGCGCTCTCATACCAGAACGCCGCCTCCCCGTATCGCCCGTCCTCCTTGAAGAGATGCCCGATGTCGCAGAGCACCGCGGCGCGCGGCTCCCCGTAGCACAGACTGCGCAGGAGGGCACAGAGCGCCTCTTCCCTCCTCCCGAGCGCAAGACGGCAGGCGGCGAGTGTCCTGCACGCCTCGATTTTGTTGACGTACCACCCCTCGCCCGAGAGCATCTCCTCGAGGACGGCGCACCCCTCAACGTACAATTTGTGGTAGAAGAGCTCCCGCCCGTAATAGAAGAGATCGCGCCCCGAAAGCGTCTCCTCGCCCGCCCATTTCCGGTAGATCTCGAGATTGCGCGAGGGGTGGAGCCTCCCCGTCGGGCGGTGGAGCACGGTGAACTCCGCATGCACGAGTTTCCCCTTCGGAGGGATGCACTCGTGGACATGCCCCCTCCATTTGATGTCATCCGACCGCCGCACGACCCGTTCGCGCTCATATCTGAGGCTGCCCGTCTCGTATGGACACATGACCATGTCGCAGGGCGAATCTTCGAGCATTTGTTTGAGGGCGAGGAGGCGCTCACCGTTCTCCGCAGTCACGACGTCGTCGGCATCCAGCCAGAGAAGATAGTCGCCCGTCGCCTTGGAAAAGGAGACGTTGCGCGCGTAGGCGAAGTCGTCCCTCCATGGCTCAAAGAAGATGCGGTCGGTATACCGCCGCGCGATCCCGACCGTTCCGTCCTGCGAGCCCGTGTCCACGATGACGATCTCGTCGACGAACTGCTTCACGCCGTCAAGGCACCGCGCGAGGACCGCCTCCTCGTCGCGCACGATCATGCACAAACTCAGCTTCATCCTGTCACCTCCGCTCTCCTTTCAGATTATGATGAAGTAGGGCGGATTGTTTCCGCCCCGTCCCGCGGCTGCGGCTTGCGGGGCAATGACAAGGAGGAAGAGATCATGATGTATTACAGACGCTGCAATCCCTGCGGCAACACTCCCGCTCCCTGCAGCGGACCTGCCGTGATCCGCGGCGCAACGGGTGCAACGGGCGCGACGGGACCGCAAGGTCCTCAGGGTCCTGCGACGGTTACGGTCGGGCAGACGATCACGGGGGAACCCGGGACACCTGCCACCGTCACCTCGACGGGCGGTGTAAATGCCGTTCTGACCTTCACAATCCCCCGCGGTGCGACGGGCGCCACGGGCGCCATGGGCGCGACGGGACCGCAGGGCGTGCAGGGGCTTCAAGGCGTACAGGGACCGCAGGGTCCTCAGGGCGCACAGGGGGTCGCAGGCGCAGCGGGACCGCAGGGTCCCATCGGTCCCACGGGTGCGACAGGTGCAACGGGTGCGACGGGTCCCGCAGGTTCGGCAAGCGCGACGGGCGCCACCGGACCCACGGGTGCAACAGGCGCGACAGGTGCGACGGGTCCTCAGGGCGAAGTCGGGCCCACGGGGCCTCAGGGCGAAGTCGGTCCGACGGGTCCCCAGGGTGAAGTCGGTCCCACCGGTCCTCAGGGCGAAGTCGGACCTACCGGCCCTCAAGGCGAAGTCGGTCCCACCGGTCCTCAGGGCGAAGTCGGTTCTACCGGCCCTCAAGGCGAAGTCGGTCCCACCGGTCCTCAGGGCGAAGTCGGTCCTACCGGTCCTCAGGGTCCTGCTGGTCCCACGGGTGCGGATGCGACCATCGTGCCCGGTGCCGCCGTCGCGGAGATCACCGATCCGACGACCGCGCAGACGGAGGAGATCGCCACGACCCTCAATTCGCTCATCGAGAGCCTGCGTAACGCCGGGTTCCTCGCCGCGACCTGACGAAAAAACGCCGCCCCTTCGGACGGCATGACCGCAAAGAGCGGCAGCCGCCCGCGGAAATTCTTCCGCGGGCGGCTTAGTATTTTTATGGGTCTGTTTCGGACATGGTATGCCCGTTTTATGTCAAATGGCGCCTTCCTTCCTCATTTCTTCGCGCACTTCGCACAGACATTTTACGACGAAGGAAAGCTCCTCTTTGGTGTGGGCGGCGGAGACCTGCGTGCGGATCCTCGCCTTCCCCTTGGGCACGACGGGGTAGGAGAACGCCACGACGTACACGCCCTTCTGCATCATCCGCCGCGCCATTTCGGCAGCCCTCCGCTCGTCATACAGCATGATGGGGACGATGGGGTGCACGCCCTCGATGATGTCGAACCCCGCCTCCGTGAGCAGTGCACGGTAGTAGCGGGTATTCTCTTCGAGGCGGTCGCGCAGCTCGGTCGTCGCGGAGAGCATGTCGATGAGCCGTGAGGTCGCCGCGGCGATCGCGGGGGCAAGCGAGTTGGAGAAGAGGTAGGGGCGGCTCCGCTGGCGAAGGAGGGCGACGATCTCCTTCCTCCCCGAGGAGAATCCGCCCGATGCACCGCCCAGCGCCTTGCCGAACGTGGAGGTCACGATGTCCACCCTGCCCTGCACGCCGCAGTACTCCGCAGTGCCCTTTCCGTGCGCACCGACAAACCCCGTCGCATGGCTGTCGTCGACCATGACAAGGGCATGGTACCTGTCTGCGAGGTCACAGATGCCTTTAAGGTTCGCAATGATGCCGTCCATGCTGAACACACCGTCGGTCGCGATAAGCTTGATGCGCGCGCCCTTTTCGTCCGCCTCGGCGAGCGGTAGCGCGCCGCCTTGCACAGGCGCACCCCGTCGATGATGCTCGCGTGGTTGAGTTCGTCGGAGATGACGGCGTCCTCTGCGGTAAGGAGGACCTCGAACAGCCCGCCGTTCGCATCGAAGCAGGAGGAGTAGAGAATGGTATCCTCCGTGCCGAGGAAGGCGCTGATCTTTTCTTCAAGCTCCTTATGGATGTCGAGGGTCCCGCAGATGAAGCGCACCGAGGCGCAGCCGAATCCCCGCTCCGCGTAACACTTGCATGCGGCGTCGATGAGCTCCTTCGAATCCGCGAGCCCGAGATAGTTGTTGGCGCAGAGATTGATCATCTTCTCGCCGTCTGCCGCGGTGATGCGCGCGCTCTGCGGGGAGGCGATCACCCGTTCCCCCTTAAAGAGCCCGTCCGCCTTGATCTGTTCCACCTGCTCGCTGTAAAAGCGCAGGGCTTGGTTGCGGTCCATCGTTGTCCTCCTTCGGATATTTTTCAGTGCAGACGGGTCCAGTCGAGGATGACCTTTCCCGATCTTCCGCTGTCCATCGCTTCGAATCCGAGTGCAAAGTCGCGCACGTCGAAGTGGTGGGTGATGACGGGGGAGATGTCCAGCCCGCCTTCGAGCATGGCAGACATCTTATACCACGTCTCGAACATCTGTCTGCCGTAGATGCCGCGAATATTCAGACAGCGGAACACCACCGTCTCCCAGTTGATCTGCATGTCGTTTTTGGGGATGCCGAGCATGGCGATCCTCCCGCCGTTCTCCATATGGTCGATCATCTGGTTGAAGGCGGCGGGGCTGCCCGACATTTCGAGCCCGATGTCGAACCCCTCATGGATGCCGAGGGAACGCGCGACGTCGCCGAGGTCCTCCCGCGCGGGGTTGACGGCGAGCACGCCGAACTTTCGCGCAAGGTCGAGGCGGTAGTCGTTGACGTCGGTGATGACGGTGTGCCGCGCTCCGCGGAACTTGGTGATGGCAGCCGCCATGATGCCGATGGGTCCCGCCCCCGTGATGAGCACGTCCTCGCCCACGGGGTCGTAGGAGAGGGCGGTGTGCGTCGCATTGCCGAAGGGATCGAAGATGGCATACATGTCGTCGGAGATGGTGTCGGTGCACTTCCACACGTTCTTTGCGGGGATCACGAGGTACTCCGCAAAGGCGCCGTCGCGGTTGACACCCACGCCCTTCGCCTCGCGGCAGAGGTGACCGCGCCCCGCGAGACAGTTGCGGCAGTGTCCGCATACGACATGCCCCTCGCCCGTCACCCGTTCGCCGACAGAAAATCCCTCGACGTTTTCGCCGATCTCCACGATCTCGCCGACATATTCATGCCCGATCGTGCGGGGAGGCACCACGGTATTTTGCGACCATCTGTCCCAATGGTAGATGTGCAGGTCGGTGCCGCAGATGGCGGTCTTTCTGATCTTGATCTTGACGTCGTTTTTGCCGACGGAGGGGACGGGGACTTCCTTCATTGTCAGCCCGGGCGCGGGCGTTTCCTTGACGAGGGCGATCATCGTTTGCATTTCGGTCTCTCCTTTTCGTGTGTTCCGAGCCGCCCCAAAGAGGCAGCCCTTTCCGATGGGAACATTGTATCATACCTTCGCGCAAAAATCAAGATGTCCGCCGCAATTTCCGCCCCTCTTTTCGGCGGGCGAAGAGGGGGAGCGCCGAAGAAGCGTGCCGTCAGATGAGCGTCTCGTATTCGGCGTAGAGGGCGTCGGAAGCGACGCGGATCTCCTCGAGCCGCGCGGTGATCTCCATGATCTTTTTATAGTCGGTGGCGTAGATGACGAGTTCTTCGTTGAGGCGGGCATCCTCCTCTTCGAGCGCCTCGAGCGTGCGCTCGATCTCGGCGATCCTCACGCGCGTCCTCGTCTCCCTTGCCCGCTCCTCCTTCGATCGGTATCCATCTGTTTTCTTGACCTCCTTCGCGGACATGGGTGCCTCCTTTGCGGTCTTCTGTGCCGCGAGGAAGGCGTCGTACCCGCCCTTGAAGAGGATCAGAGCCTCCCCCTCGATGGAGAGGATGCTCGTCGCGATCTGCTCGATGAACCGCCTGTCGTGGGACACGAAGAGGAGGGTGCCGTCAAACGCTTTGAGCGCCTCCTCGAGCGATTCGCGCGCGGGCAGGTCGAGGTGGTTGGTGGGCTCGTCGAGGAGGAGCAGATTGCCCTTTTTCTCCTCGAGGATGGCGAGTTCGAGCTTTGCGCGCATGCCGCCCGAGAGCTCCTTCACCTTCTTGTCCATGTCGTCTGCGAACAGCCCCGCCTGTGCGAGGATCTTGCGCGCCTCTGTCTGCGGGAGAAGGAGATCGTGCTCGCGGAAGGCGTCGAGGGTGCGTTCTTCGGGGTCGAGATCGGCGTTCTCCTGGTCGTAGTAGGCGACCTTCACGAGCTTGCCGAAGGTCACCCGCCTGTCGCCCGAGAGGAAAAATTTGAGCAACGTGCTCTTGCCAGTGCCGTTGTCGCCGACGAGCGCGCATTTTTCCCCGCGCATGAGGGTGAAGGAGGAGGTGCCGAGGAGGGTGCGCCCATCCACTTCGAGGCGGAAATCCTTCGCCTCGAGCACCCGTTCATACGGTCTTTCCTCGGTGCGGAAGACAAAGCGCGGCGGGCGGGGAGGGGGGAGGGGCTTTTCGAGCAGGTCCATGCGCTCGAGCTTGTTCACGCGCGAGAGCGCGCTCTTTGCGGTCGTCGCGCGCACGAGGTTGCGGTCGACATAGTCCTGCAGCTTTCCGATCTCTTCCTGCTGCTTTTCGTAGGCGCGCAGCTCCGCCTTGAACTTCTCCTCCTTCAGAATTTTATACTTGGAGTAGTTGCCTTTATAGGAAGTGAGCCTCCCCCGTTCGAGCTCCACCGTGCGCTCGGTGAGCCTGTCGAGGAAGTAGCGGTCGTGCGAGACGACGAGGATCGCCCCCTTGAAGGAGGAGAGATATTCCTCGAGCCAGAAGAGGGTCTTGATGTCGAGATGGTTGGTCGGCTCATCGAGAACGAGCAGTTCGGGCTCCTCGAGCAGAAGGCGGCAAAGTTGCAGTTTTTCACGCTCTCCCCCGGACATGGTATCCACGATTTGCGTGAACATCCCTTCGAACCCCATGCCGCCGAGCACCGTTTTGATGCGCACGTCAAAGTGATAGCTGTCCCTCGCGGCGATGCGCTTTTCCAGGCTCTCGATGCGTGAAGAGAGGGCAGGGAGCTCCTCGGGGCGGGCGCCCGTCAGCATGGAGCTCC
>CANQNB010000052.1 GCA_947625065.1 uncultured Clostridia bacterium
CACCATCAGGGTGGAGAAGGGCAAGACCGTCCTCCGCCTGCGCCGCCCCGACTGGACGACGCAATTTGCGCTCCGGGTGGGGGAGAATGTCATCCCCACGGACGGAACAGAGGATTTCGCCTCCGTCGAGGTCTCCAAGGGCGACACCGTGACGCTCACCCTCGGCAAGCAGATCACCGTGCACACCCTGCCCAAGGCGAGCGGCGTGTATGCCTTCAAATACGGTCCCTTCGTGCTCTCGGCGGAGCTCGGGACCAAGGAGACCGACCAGGCGGCGAACACCGAGCCGCACGGCGTGCAGGTGAAGAAAGCGAAGGCGACGTCGGGGCTTGTGACGAGCTATCAGACGGCGAAGAACTCCCTGCCCGACCTGCGCGACAACATCAATACCTACATGACGAGGGGCGCGGACGGCAAGTTCACCCTCACCGGCATCGAGGGGGGACCGCTGACCTATTCCCTCCACTATAAACAGTACACCCAGCGCTACGCCATCTATCTCACCTTCCTCGGCGAGGACGGCGGAGCAGGCTCCGAGATACCTTCCGTCGAGGCGGAGGAGATCGAGTCGGTCATCCAGCCCGGCAGAGGACAGTATGAGGGCGGCGGCTTCCTCGAAGACAACGGCTCCACCGGCAGCGACGGCGAGGGACGCTTCGCGAACGCGGGCGGGAGTTTCTCCTACTGGGTCGGCGTGGACAAGACGGCGGCGGATGCGAATTACATCATGACCGCGCTTGCCAAGGCAGACAACGGCAAGACGCTCAAACTTTCGGCAAACGGCAAGACCTTCTACGAAAAGACGCTTTCGTTTACGGGCTCGGACGAGATCTACGACGTCTACATCCCCATCCCCGCATCCGTCGTGAACAGCGCGGAGAGCAAGACGTTAGGGGAGGCGGGCTCCGAGACCACCAAGGACCGCGTGAAGATCACCGTCGAGAGCGGGACGGCGGGGGAGAGTTCGGCGGCGCTCCATACCTACTTCAAGACGGTGAAGATCGCGGGCGGCGCGCACGATGAGAACATCGCCTATTTCGTCGATTGCGGCGATTACGACCCCTCCACCCTCTCCGCGGGGGAGAAGTTCGGCATGTTCAACTCCGTCACCGAACAGGCGTACGGCGTCGACCCCCTGACCGGCAGGATGTGGGGCGTCTGGGACGAGGCAACTGCCGACACATGGCGGGGCGGTGCGCCCGTCGAGGGAAGCGTCGCGACCAATTCGACGTGGGCACAGGAGAATCAGAACCCCGCCGTTGAGGACGGCGCCGCAAAGACTGCCACCAACCGTTATACCAAGAACCAGTTCGAAGAGGGCTGGAAGACGCTCACACTCGGGTATAAATTCGAGCTGCCCGACGGCACCTATACCGTGAAGATGTACTTCTCCGACCCGTGGGGATGCTCCAAGCGTGCGGATGTCGCGGCGAACGGCGAGGAGGTGCTCACCGACGTCGCCTGCGGGCGGGAAGTGAGCTTCACCGTGACCGTCACGGGCGGGGAACTTTTCCTCGAGATCACCAACCCCGTCAACACCTCGGCGAACGACCTGTGCATCAACCTCTGCTACATCGTCATCGCCTTCGCATGACGCCGTAGGCGGTGGTGGGGGGGCCCTCGGCTCCCCCTTTGGGGGAGCTGTCACGCTGCCTTTGCGTGACTGACTGCCCGCACGTTCTTTATGTTGTCGAAGGGCGACACGAGCCCCCAAGGGCGAAGTAGGGGGTTCCAAACCCCTTTCGGCGCTGCGCGCCACTTTCCCCAAAGGGGACAGCAAGGGTTACCGATCCTCCCCCGCCTTTTTTTCGCAAAACCCCTTTTCAGCCCCGAAAAATTCTGCTATAATAGGACCATGGAATACACGTTGGTCACGGGCGCGTGCGGCGGGCTCGGCAGGGCGTTTGCCGAGATCCTTGCGTCGCGCGGTGAGCCTCTCTATCTCACGGGGCGGAGCGAGGAGCGTCTCGGCGCCCTTGCAAGCGCCCTTCGTGCGCGCTATCCCACCCTCTGCGTGCGCTATCATCCCTGCGACCTCTCGGAAAGCGAACAGCGGACCGCCTTTTTTGCGCACCTTGCGGAGGAGGGCGTTTCCCTCTGCCGCCTCGTTTACGTCGCGGGTGTCGACACCCAGATGGCGTTCGAAAAGTTCACCGAACCCATGCTTCTTCTGCAAGCGCGGGTGAATTTCGAGGGCGCGGTCTCCTTCGTGCGCGGCTTCCTCTCCTTCTGCCCGCAGGGCAGGGTGGGGGAGATCCTCACCGTCGGCAGCATGTCCGCCTCGACGCCCATGCCCTACTTCGCGCTGTACAGCGCCTCCAAAAAGGCGCTCGAGCAATTCTCGGCGGGGCTGCGCGAGGAACTCAAAAGCAGGGCGAAGGTGACCTGCGTTCTCCCCGGCGGCATGCCGACAAGGGATGACATCCGCGAGAACATCAAAACGCACGGATTCTTCGGCAAACTGTCTGCGATGTCGCCCCATTCTGTCGCATTAAGATCGCTTCGCGCAGTCCAAAAAAACAGGCGCCGCGTCATCATCGGCGGATGGAACAAACTGCTCTACTACACCGAAAAGGCGGTACCCATGTCCGTGAAGATGCGCATTATTTGCAAAATTTGGGGAAAAACGGAGAAGAATTTTTACGCGATCGAAGAGTAAAAAACATCGCCGCCCGCCGCATGTCTGCGGCGGGCGGCGTTACAAAAAACCGCTCAATAAACCTCAGAACTCATATTCCTCCACAGACCCGTTGGGCTGCGAATAGGCATAAAATTCCTCGTCGGTCATGTCCCTGAAATAGGTGCGGATCACCCTGCATGCGCTCCCGTGAGAGACGATGAGCACCCGCTCCGCATCCGTCCGCAATTTGAGTTCGTCGAGGAAGGGATAGACGCGCGCCGCGACCTGCAGATAGGATTCCCCCTGCGGATAGTGTACGGCAAAGTTATAGCGGCAGCGCTTGCCGTCCTCCCGTGCGACGCTCGTCTTCTCGAATGCGCCGAAGTTGCGCTCGGCGAGCCGCTCATCGAGCACGAGGGGGAGCTTTCCCTTCGTCGCGATGGAAGCCGTCTCCCGCGCCCGCAGCAGGGGGGATGAGAACGCAAGGGTGATGCCGCAGCCGCTGAGTTTCTCTGCCAGCGCCTCCGCCTCCCGCCTGCCCGTCTCCGAGAGAGGGATGTCTGTCCGCCCGCAGTAGATCTTCTTCTCGCTCGACTCAGTCGACGCATGCCGCACGACATACAGTTTCATCGTCTTCTCCCTTCGCCGTCACTTGCGGCGTTTTTTCACTTCGTCCTCCTCCTCGGGGGTGGAGAAGGTGAACGCGATGCGCTCGTTGCGCGCCGTGAGTTCGCGGATGAATTCGTCGTATTGCTCCTTTTTGATGACGATGACGGTGTAATCGGTCTTGAAGTCGTCAAAATAGACGGCGAGCTTGCCCGTTCCCTCAAAGAGGTGGACGGAGAAGATCTTTTTAAGCTCATACTTTTGCCGTATGAGCCCGAACTGCACGATGAGGTGGGTGTCCGTCAAGAGATATTGGGAGCGGATGAGCATGGCGATGACGAGCACCGCCATCGTGACGCTCACGAGGTAGAGCAGGGCGAATTTGAGCCACGAGTAGACGGAACCGAGATCGCCCGTGCGGAGGAAGTCGGCGAGCTGCCAGCTCGTGAAGCCGATGCAGGCGGCGCAGAGCACCAGCCCCGCGATGCAGAGTGCGAGCATCAGAGGGGAGAAGCGGAAGGGGAAACGGGCATCGCCGCGATCTTTGCTGTCTTTCATGCCACAAGTATAGACGATTTTGCGGGGAAAAGCAAATTATTTCCGCCGTCCGAAAAAAATTTCTCCCCCAAATCGGGCGAGATGGGACGATGCGCTTGAATTTTTCGCATAAACATGATATGATAAAAGCGATCCGAAAGACTTCGGCGAAGGAGGATTTTGCCAATGGGACTCGATGAATATCGGCACGCGATCGACCTTACGCCCTATCCCCGCCCCGCCCTTTTGAGCGAGGAAGAAAAATCGGAGGCGTGCGACAAGCTCCTCCGCTTCCTCCTGCGGGAGAAGGGGATGATCGCCGCCTTTTCGGCGACCTACCAAAAGAAGAGGGAACTCATCCGGGAGGCGATGAGCGAGCGCCCTCCGCTCCCCATCCCGCCCGACATCCTCGCCCTGCAGGACAGCCTGTTCTGGACGGAGAGCGTGGAGCGCGACATCGTCACGCCCGACAGCCTCACGTTCGGCGCCTACGACATCGCCCTTTGGGAGGGGGACATCACGCGCTTGGGCGTCGATGCGATCGTCAACTCGGGGAATTCCTCCCTCGTCGGCTGCCTCATCCCGGGGCACAACTGCATCGACAATCTCATCCATTCCGCCGCGGGCATGCAGCTGCGCGCCGACTGCCGCCGCATCATCTCCGCCCTCGGGCACGAGGAGGAGTGCGGGAACGCCCGCGTCACGCGCGCCTATAATCTGCCCGCGACCTTCGTCTTCCACACCGTCGGTCCGCGGGTGGGGAGGGAACTCAAAGACGAGCACCGCGCCGAGCTTCGCTCCTGCTACATCTCCTGCCTCGACCTCGCCGAGGAGCTCCGCCTCAAGACCATCGCCTTCTGCTGTATCGGAACGGGCGTGTTCAACTTCCCGTCCGATGCCGCCGCCGAGATCGCCACGGGCGCCGTCATCAACTGGAAGCTCAGAAGGGGGTACCCCGTCAAGGTCATCTTCAACACCTTCAACCCCGCCGATACGGCGATCTACCGCACCATTCTCGGCATGATGTGAATGCGCCCTCCGCGCCCTTCCCATCAAAAAATGTTTGAAGAACTGCCGTTTGCGGTATCATTTAATCATCAACCCCTCAGGGGGATCAAAGGAGAAAAAACATCATGCCCGGTTGGCTCACTGTACTCATCATCGTGCTCTCCGTTCTCGTCGGCATTCTGCTGATCGCCGCGGTGGCACTCGTCATCTGGGGGATCTCGTGCAGAAATACCCTCGTCTCCCTCCGCAACAGGATCGAGGAGGCTTGGGCGACCATCGACGTCAGCCTCAAAAAGCGCTACGACCTCATCCCCAACCTCGTTGCGACGGTCAAGGGATACACCAAGCACGAATCGGAGACGCTCGAGAGGGTGATCGCCGCCCGCAACGCCGCCATGACGGCTTCGGGGGACGCCAAGCTCGCCGCCGAAAATGCGCTCTCCGGCACCCTCAAATCGCTGTTCGCCCTCACGGAGAGCTACCCAGACCTCAAGGCGAACGCAAACTTCACCGATCTCCAGCGCCAGCTCCAGCGCATCGAGGACGAACTGTCCGCGGCACGCAGGTACTACAACGGCGTCGTCAAGGAGTTCAACACGCGCATCGACGTGTTCCCTTCGAGCATCGTCGCAGGGATGATGCACCTTACAAAGCACAGCTACTTCGAGCTCGACAGCGCCGAAGAGCGGCAAAACGTCAAAGTGGAATTTTAACATGAAAACGTTGTTCAAAAAGAGAGGGATCGCGCTGCTCCTTGCGGCGCTATTTCTCCTTTTGATGGGATCATTCGCGGGCATGGTACCCACGGATGAGGTCATCATTGCCGACGCGGCGGGGGCATACGACTACACCGTGGAGTCCTATTCCGTAGAGATGGACGTCGGAAAGAGTTGCTCTGTGCGCACGACGGAAATCATCCGCGTGCGCTTTTCGGGCTATTCGAGCCACGGCATCATCCGCGACTTTCCGCTCGGCGGCGGCATGACCTATTCGGACTTTAAGGCGAGCTGCGACAGCGCGGACTTCTCTCCCTATTTCCAGACGGACAGTTCCGACGTCCTCTCGTGGTATCTGCGCGGGGAGGGCATCGTGGCAGGGCAGGAGCGCATCTACACCCTCCGCTACACCGTCCACGCCCGTCTTGTGGGGGGAGCGCTTCCCCTCGACGTGCTCGGCTACGGCATGCAGTCGGACATCGGCGAGTTCTCCGCCGCCATCCACCTTCCCGCCGCGGCGGAAAAGATCTCGGTCTATTCGGGCAGGCGCGGCACGTCGTCCGACGAGATCGGGATCGGAAGCCTCCTCGTTGAACAGGACGGCGGCAAGACGGTCGCCTTCACGGTAGAGGATCTGAGCGCGACCATCGCCGACGCAAACGGCATCCGGAATGCCCCCGGCATCACGCTCAATTTTTCCCTCCCCAAAGGGGCTTTGAGAAGCCGTCTCTTGGACATGGGTACCACCGTTTCGCTCATCGCCTCGGTTCTTGTGCTCGCGGCGGCGGCGTTCATCCTCGCCTTCGGCTGCAAAAAACCGCTTATGACGAGGACGGTCAACCTGACCGCGCCTGAGGAGATGGACCCCCTCCTCATGGGCAAACTCATCGACAACAAGATCGACTCGGAGGACCTCGGCTCTCTCGTCTTCTATCTTGCGGCGAAGGGGTACCTCGACATCGACCTCTCCGGGGACGAGGAGGATCCCATCCTCATCAAGAAGGGGGAGCTCCCCGAGGACGCGCCCGCCCACCTTGCCCTCTTCTTCCAAGGGCTCTTCATGAGCGGCGACGAGGTGCTCCTCTCCTCTCTCACGAACAGCTTTTACAGCACGGCGAACGCCGTCAAGACGGCGGTCTCTGCCGCGGCGGGTCACAACTACGAGACGCGCGGAAAGGTCTTCTGCGGCGTTTTCGCCCTCCTTTCCCTCCTCTTGGGGGCTCTGCCGCTCGTCTGTTCCCTCTTTTCGGTGGGAAGGGGGTATCTGTACTTTTCCGCCCTCATCTTCACCGCGCTCGCATTCGCCGGCGGGGCGGGGTTCTCCTGCGTCGCCTCGATCCGTGCCCCGAAGTGGGGGAAGAAGGCGGTTTGGTTCCGCCTCGCGGGGCTCCTTCCGGGGATCGCCTTCGCCGTGATGTCCCTGCTCGCTCCGTGCGCGTCGTTCACCCCTGTCGCCGTCTGCATCCTCATCGCCGCGGCGACCCTGCTCGGCGTTTTTGCGGGCTTCACCGTCATTCCCACCGAGAAATATGCGAGCCGTCTCGGGCACATCCTCGGCTTCCGCGACTTCATCCTCTACACCGAGAAGGACAAGATCGAGGAGATGCTCAAAGAGAACCCCGAGCTCTACTATGACGTTTTGCCTTACGCGCAGGTGCTCGGCGTGACGGACGCTTGGACGAAAAAGGTCGCCGCGCTCGACCTCGCGCCCCCGCGCTATGTGCGCTACGGATCCGCCGACTTCGTGTTCGACGTGATCCACTGGAACTTCACCTTCCGCACGCTCACCCTCGGCATGTCCCGCACCTTCCTTTCCCGTCCCTCGTCGACCGTCGGCGGGCGGGGCGGCTTTGGCGGAGGCGGCGGCAGCTTCGGCGGCTTCGGCGGAGGCGGTTTCGGCGGAGGCGGCATGCGCGGCTGTTAAACTCCAAGGAGGAAGCTCATGAAGAAGTACATCATCTCTCTCGATGCGGGCACGACCTCCATCCGCGCCTTTTTGTACGACGTGGAGGAGAGGCGGTTCGTCCACCGCGCCCAACAGGAGGTCGCGAGCAGCTTTCCGCACCCCGGATGGGTGGAGCAGGACGCCGACGAGATCGCCTTTAAGGCGGCGTATGTGCTCGGCGACTGTCTGCGCGCCGCATCAGGCGGCAGGGTCGAGGGGATCGGCATCACCAACCAGCGCGAGACGGTCGTCTGTTTCGACGCCCAAACGGGGGAGCCCGTCTCTCCCGCCATCGTGTGGCAGTGCCGCCGCACGAGCGAATTCTGCTCGTCCATCCCCAAGGAGGACGCCGCGCGCATCAAGGAGAAGTGCGGTCTGCTGCCCGACGCCTATTTTTCGGCGAGCAAGATCAAGTGGATCCTCGAAAACGTCCCCGAGGCGAAGAGATTGCAGCGGCTCGGGCGGCTGCGCGCAGGCACAGTCGACAGCTTCCTCATCTACCGTCTGACGGAGGGAAGATCGTTTGCGACCGACCCGACCAACGCCTCCCGCACCATGCTCTACAACATCCGCACCCTCGACTGGGACGACGATCTTCTCGCCTATTTCGGCGTGACCCGCGACATGCTCCCCGCCGTTCTCCCCTGCGATGCCCTGTTCGGACAGGCAAAACTCGGGCAGAGGGAGCTTCCGGTCGCGGGCGTTTTAGGCGACCAGCAGGCGGCGCTCTTCGGGCAGGCGTGCCTGAAAGAGGGGGATGTCAAGCTCACCTACGGCACGGGGCTCTTCATGCTCTTTGCGACGGGCGCGCGCCCCATCTTCTCCCGGAGCGGACTTCTGACGACGGTCGGATACGCCTTCCGCGGCAAGACATACTACGCCCTCGAGGGAAGCGTCTTCCACGCGGGCAGCGGCGTGCAGTGGCTGCGCGACGGGCTCGGATTTCTCGAAAACGCCGCCGAATCGGAGCGTCTCTCGCTGTCTGTCGCGGACACGGGTGGGGTCTTTTTTGTCCCCGCCTTCACGGGGCTGGGCGCGCCCTATTGGGACAGCGAGGCGCGCGGGCTCATCTCGGGAATCACGCGGGGCACGAGAAAGGAGCACATCGTCCGCGCCGTTCTCGAGAGCATCGCCTATTCCGCACGCGATCTTGCCGCCTGCATGGAGGAGGACAGCGGCATCCCGTTCACGTCCGTCCGCTGCGACGGCGGGGCTTCGGCGAACAACTTCCTCATGCAGTTTCAGGCGGATGTGCTCGGCATCCCCGTCGACCGACCCGAGGAGAGGGAGAGCACCGCACTCGGGGCTGCGCTCATGTGTGCGCTCTCGCGCGGACTGATCGGCGAGGAAGACGTTGTCTCCAGCCGTACCTCCGAGCGCATCTTCGTTCCCTCTCTCGACAGGACCTATTTCGACGGGCTCTACGCCCAATACCGTGCGGCGGTCCGCCGCGCCCTCGGCTGAACTCCATCAACACCTACCGAAAAGCCCGGGATTGAATAGATCTCGGGCTTTTGCTTGCGATGAAAATCAGGTTTGCGTGTGAATAGGTTTTGACGCCGTCTCCCCGTCATCCTGAGGCGCAGCCGAAGGATCCCGAGGTACGAAGTCCGACCCCTTGGCTCCCCCTTGAGGGGGAGCTCCCGCGTAGCGGGTGAGGGGGTGTCATTCCATTCGTCATGTTGCCCGACTGAAGCATTCACCGACGGAGAGCTTTTCGCATACAATGCCAATGCGCCGCCGAGCGCGGTGCACGGAGGGAAGCCTTGGGCAAATATTTCGGAACAGACGGGTTTCGCGGCGTTGCAAACGAGAAACTGACCGCCATCCACGCATTCCGCGTCGGGCGGTTCTTGGGACGGCACTTTGCGCGGGGGGAGCGGGGACGCGCACGTATCCTGATCGGGAAGGACACCCGCCGTTCCTCCTACACCCTCGAGTATTCGCTCGCGGCGGGGGCGACGGCTTCGGGCGCGGACGTCTATCTTTTGCACGTCACGACGACGCCCTCCTGCTCCTTCATCACGCGTACGGAGGGATTCGACTGCGGTGTGATGAT